>JBBSBC010000121.1:0-11386 GCA_038251595.1 Phycisphaerales bacterium
GATCGCCGGTCGTCGTCGTCGCAACTGATTCGCTGCCTCTGACTCAAAATCACAGCGCAATCCTGCCTGGGGCTCCGGAGTTGTTTCCGGAGCCCCTTTTCTTTTTCAGCGTCGCAACTCGGTACACTCATCACCATGCGAGCGCGTGCAGCCATCATCATCGCTTTCCTACTGGTGTTGAGCCTTCCCTTCCTCGCGCGCGCCCTCAGCGGGCGATCGAGCGAGATGGCTCAGGGTCGTGCCGCGCCGGGTACGCGAACCCTGATCGTCGTCTCGCCGCATGTTGAGCAGATCCGGCTTGAGTTCGCGGCTGGCTTTACCCGCTGGCACCAGCGAACATTTGGTGCCCCCGCCGCAATTGATTGGCGGCAACCGGGCGGAACCAGCGAGATCATCAAGCAGCTTGAGGCTCAGTTTGATGCCGCGGCACGCAATGGTGAGATCGATGATTCGGGAATCTGTCGTGCGGGCGCGATCGGTTTCGATCTATTCTTCGGCGGAGGTTCGTTCGAGCACAGCAAGATGAAGAGCAAGCGAACGGCCTCAAGCCCGCGCGACGCAACGAAGAAAATCACCTACACAATGGGCCGTCCGGCAGCCTTTACGCAGGCCCAGCTCGATCTGTGGTTCGGCACCAACAAAATCGGTGTGCAGACAATCTATGACCCCGAGCAATACTGGATCGGCACCGCGCTCTCGGGCTTCGGCATTGTTTACAACCGCGATGTGCTCGGCAGGCTTGGTCTGCCCGAACCTCGCGGGTTCGGCGATCTGTGCGATGCACGCTACGTCAACATGCTCGCGCTCGCCGATCCACGGCAGAGCGGTTCAATCACCACGACGTTCGAATCCATCATGAACAAGGAGGGCTGGGACCGAGGATGGCGGATCCTGCGTGAACTCAGCGCCAATGCCCGCTACTTCGCCAGCGCCGCCACGAAGGTGCCGGTAGATGTGAGCCAGGGAGAAGCCGCCGCCGGACTTTCGATCGATTTCTACGGGCGCGGTCAGGCCCAGTTCACCATGAAGCCCGGGCAAGACCCCGCGACGGCGCGTGTGGGGTATGTCGATCCGGAAGGCGCGGTCTACATCGACGCCGATCCCGCAACGATACTCAACGGCGCGGCCGATGCGGAACTTGCCCGCAGGTTCGTCGAGTATTGCCTCACCGAAGAGGCGCAGGCGCTATGGCAGTTTCACCCCGTCGCCAGCACCGCCGGAATCGCGAATCCCAAGGGTGACGATGGACGAGCGATGGGACCGGAGCGGTACGAGCTGCGTCGAATGCCCGTCCGACGTGTGATGTATGAAAAATACCTTCCTTACTTCGTGGACAAGGCAAACCCCTTCGAGCTTGCCTCGGATGTCAAGAGCAAGGGCTGGCGTGGCGCCATCTCGCCGATGATGTCGGCATTCGGCACCGATGTCAGCGGCGATCTTCGCGAAGCGTGGATCGTGTTGAACAACACTCGACGGGAAACGAAGGCTGGAAGGGTGTCCGAAGCGGACCTCCACACCATGGAAGGTGTTTTCTACGCGATGCCCGAGCACCTGATGAAAGATGGTTCAACCCGCCCCTTCGATGAGGCGCACTTCGGCGAGATTCATGCGGATGCCGACAAGTACAAAGATACCGAGCACGCCAAGCGAACAACAATTCGATACACAGAATTCTTCCGAACTCAATATCGTGAAGTGATCAGGTTGGCGTGTATGAACGGGCGTGGGTAAACTGACAGACCGAGGAGTATCAACCGTGGCAGAGGCGCAGGGGCGTGCCCGTCCGACATTGGCAAAGATCGTCGCAACGATCGGTCCGGCGAGCGACTCTCCCGAGATGATCGCCAAGCTGATCGAAGCTGGCGCGAGCATCTTCCGGCTGAACTTCTCCCACGGAACACCCGATGAACACGCGCGTCGGCTGAAGAATATCCGCGAGGTGGCCATCCGCATCGGCCAGCCGGTGGCCGTGCTCGGTGATCTGCAGGGACCGAAGATCCGCGTTGGCGTGCTCTCAGAAGGCGGGATCGAACTCGCCGTCGGGCAGGATGTCGTCTTTACCACAGTACCCGACGCCATGTTCGATAAGAGACTCGACACGGTGCGGATGCCGACCGAATATGAATCGCTCGCTTCGGAAGTCAAACCCGGCGAACGGGTGTTGATCAACGATGGCGCGGTGCGACTGATGGCGGTTGATCGTGAGAGCAACGACACCCAGGGCGTTCTGCGTTGCCGCGTGCTGGTGGGGGGCCTGGTGCTGAGCCGGAAGGGGATCAATCTTCCGGACAGTGATATCAAGGCCGCGGCAATCACGGAGAAGGATTGGCGATGGGTCGAGTGGGCGGTGGGTCAAGGTGTGGATCTGCTCGCGCTCTCGTTCGTGCGTCGCGCTGCTGAAGTCATACAACTCAAGCGGGCCTTGAGCGAGATGTGCCCGCCAAGCTTCTCGGTCGATCACACGAACAAAGCCGCATTGATACCCGTCATCGCAAAGATCGAAAAGCCTCAGGCACTCGAGGATCTTGATGCCATCTTTGAGGCCGCGGATGGCGTGATGGTGGCCCGCGGCGATCTGGGTGTCGAGATGGATCTTGCGCAGGTCCCATTGATTCAGAAGCGTTTGATCGCAAAGTCTGATGAATGGGGCAAGCCATGCATCGTGGCGACACAGATGCTTGAATCGATGATCGAAGGCGCATCGCCCACACGTGCCGAAGCCAGCGACGTGGCCAACGCCGTGCTTGATGGTGCGGATGCCGTGATGCTCTCGGGCGAGACGGCGGTCGGTCGTCACCCGGCATTGGTTGTTGAGACCATGCGACGGATTGTGCTGGCCGCGGAGGAGCGCATCGCAACATTGCGAACCCAGCCAAGCCCCGCGGCAAGACTGATGAAATCTCGTTATCGAACGGCCGCGCTTGCGCATGGGGCTTGGTTCGTCGCTCAAGATGTCGGAGCAAAGATCGTGGCGTGCTGGTCACAAGAGGGAGGGACCGCGCGTTACCTGTCGCAGACGGGCATGGATGTGCCGATCGTGGCGTATTCGAGCAGCGAGCGCGCGGTGCGTCGAATGGGTTTGCTCCGCAGCGTCACGGCCCGACTCATACAAACGCCACCGGGGGGCACGCTCGGCGAGTGGAACGTGATGGTCGAGGATGATCTTCGCACCCTGGGCTGGGTGAAAGAGGGTGATCCGATCGTTCTGGTGGCGGGCAAGCCGCTCGGTGTGCAGGGGGCAACCAGCGCGCTCGCCGTTCATTACATCGGGAACCTCAACACAGGGTTTATGAACGTCTGATTCAGCCTCATGGGGATGCGAAGTTCGCGTGCATACGCTCGTGAATGGCGCGCACACACGATCGGGCAATCATCATTTCCAGCGGTGATGAGGTTGTTGTCGGCCAACTGCTTGACACGAACTCGAAGTGGATCGCCGAGCAACTTATGAGCATCGGCGTGCTGCCGATCGAGCATGTGACGGTGCCGGATGAACTGCCCGTCCTCGTCGAAACCCTTCGCCGCGCAGCCGGCAGAGCCCCATTGGTCATCATGTCGGGTGGCCTGGGTCCGACCGATGGCGACCTCACCCGCGCAGCACTTTCCGAAATGTTGGGCGAAGAACTCGTTCTTGACGAGGCCGCGCGGCGAAACCTGCTCACCATGCTTGAGAAGCGCGGGCGAGAGCTGAACACGCGGCAGGAGCAGCAGGTGTATCGCCCGAAGAGTGCGCGATGCCTCGCGAATCTGTTGGGCACCGCGCCGGGGCTCATGGCAACGGTGCCTTTGCTCGATGCGCACGGTCTGCATCGTGCGGAACCTACAGACGTGTATTGTCTGCCCGGACCGCCAAACGAACTCAGGCCAATGTTTGTTCGAGAAGTTCAACCGAACCTGCGCCCGCCCATCGGCAGAACCATCGTCACCCAACAGTTGCATATTGTCGGAGTCGCGGAGGCCGACTGCGCCGAGCGGCTTGGCGATCTGACCCGCCGCGACCGCAGGCCCCTTGTGGGTATCACCGCCAGCTCGGGGATCTTGACGCTGCGTTTGCGATTTGATGGTCCGGGTGAGCGAATCGATGCTGAACGGTTGGTCGCCGCGGATGAGGAGACGGCGAGGCGGATTCTCGGGGACCACATCTTCGCGCAAGATGCTGGCGTCGGCCATCAGAAGCTTGCGGCTTCGGTGGTCAACGAACTCAAGTCGCGAGCGCGGAAACTGGTCACCGTTGAGAGTTGCACCGGCGGTATGCTCGGTGAGATGGTGACGAGCATCCCCGGCTCATCCGCGGCATATCTCGGAGGCTTTCAGACCTACGCGAATGAACTGAAGATCGCGCTTGGCGTTGAAAGCCGAGTGCTGGAAGCGCACGGTGCCGTCAGCGCACCGGTGGCACGAGCGTTGGCCGATTGCGGATTGAACCGTGTGCCACAAGCGAGCCTCTGCGTATCGATCACCGGCATCGCCGGTCCGGATGGGGGAAGCCCGGAGAAGCCCGTCGGCACAGTCCACATAGGTCTGGCGCAGCGATCGGCAACAACCATCGAAACCCACACCCGAAAGTTCCTGTTCACAGGTGATCGAGAAGATATTCGCCGCCGCGCAAGTGTCACCGCGCTGGCGATGCTCCACTTCGTGCTCAACGATCACCATGCGAACGAGCCAAGGTTGCTTTGGGAGATCTGAACCCGTGATGACCGGCATGCACAAGCAAATAGCCACGCTGAACACCATTTTCCAGACATCTCTTTCAGAGTTGGAAACGCCCGCGAGAGGTGATAAACTCATCGTGCTTACCGCGGGTGTAGTTCAGCGGTAGAACGTCAGCTTCCCAAGCTGAATGTCGGGAGTTCGATCCTCCTCGCCCGCTTTGTTGAGAATCCCGCAGAATCACGCAAAAACCCCGGCGATTGCTGGGGTTTTTCGTTTCCGGTCCCATCACGTCCGATCGTCGATTCGCCGCGCGATGCCGCGCGATTTTGCCCCTTTTCGCGCTCCAACTGCTGGCAGAATGGCTGGGGCCGGTTTGTGCAAGTATCCGGGGCCGTGTCCGTGGTCCCCGTCGCCGCGTCCGCTCGCCGCTCGCGGGCGATGCCCGGTATCCTCTCAAGCTTAGCGGTATACCTAACCATGTGCGGCCGATTCACCTACCTCTACCAGTGGAAGCAACTCCAGAAGCTCTTGCTGCTCACCAGCTGGCCGGATGTAGAGCTGTCGCCGCACTTCAATGTCGCGCCGACACAGGCCGCACCCGTGGTTCGGCAGATCGCGGAGGGTCAGCGGACGGGCGCGATGCTGCACTGGGGGTTGATTCCCTCGTGGGCCGACGATCCGGCCATTGGGGGCAGGCTTATTAATGCCCGCGCCGAGACGATCGCGGAGAAGCCCGCGTTTCGATCCGCCTTCACCAAGCGTCGCTGTCTCGCGCCGGTCAGCGGGTTCTACGAGTGGAAGAAGCAGGAGTTGCCCAAAGCCCCGAAGCAGCCGTTTTACATCGCCCGCGCCGACCGTGAGCCGCTTATGCTCGCGGGTGTGTGGGAGCATTGGGAGCGCGGCGGCGAGGCGATCGACTCGTTCACGATCATCACCACCACGCCCAACGCGATAATGGCTGAGTTGCACGACCGGATGCCTGTCATTGTCGAGTCGGAGGATGTCGATCGCTGGCTCGATCCCGAGACGACCGATGCGGCCGCGTTCACGTCGATCTTGCGGCCCGCCGCCGATGGTGTGCTCGAAGCCATCCCCGTCAGAACCCGCGTCAACACCCCCAAGAACGATGACCCCAGCCTGATTTTGCCCGAGGTAGAGCCACCGCAAGGCCTGTTCGGGCAGTAACTTAGCATTTTGTTTGGGCGATCGTCTTGCAATTGTTTGGGCAGGCAGTACCCTAACGATGTGCGACCTGAAATCCCCAACAACCTGCGTACAAGTCCGGTCGCGCTGCGGCATTGGCTGCGGGAACGCATCGACGCGATCCAGACCGGCGAAGCTGCGCACACACCGACCATCGCCACCGGCTGGCGAACCGTCGATAAAGCGCTCCCTGGCGGGGGCCTTCGGCGCGGCATGATCCATGAGTGGTTTGGGATTGAGGCATCAACCCCTGACACGAGTGAGAATGCCCCAAGCGCCCGTCGCGAATGGATACCACCGCTGTTGATCCTCGCCCATCTGGCCGATCGCGCCACCACCATCAACGGACAGGCCGAGCGTGGGTGGTGTGTCTGGATCGGCGCACGCATCTGGCCCGCCCCGCACGCAATCGCCAATGCACTCCCCCGCACGCTGTTGGTTGATCCGTCCACGGCCGCCGATCGGCTGTGGGCCATCGACGCCTGCCTGCGCTGCCCCGGTCTTGTGGTCATCGCCGACGGCTCAGCGCTCGACACCGCCGCCACGCGGCGGCTGCAACTGGCGGCGGAATCGGCGGGAGCAATCTCAATTATCGCACGCCCCCCGCACGAGATTGGGTGCCTCTCCGCTGCCGCCACGCGCTGGCGGGTGGCGCACGCGACGACCGGCCACGCAGACGGTGCGCAGAGGTGGAAAGTCAAACTGTTTCGATGCAAGGGAGTCGCATCGACGGTCACGCATGGAAGTTCGGTTGTATTGGAGCGGAACGATGTCGGTGCTGTTGTCGATGTATCTCCCGACGTGGGCGAGCGATCTGGCTACGCGTCGATCGCGTCTTGATCGCACGCACGCGGTGCTGCTCTCCCATCTCGACCACCAGCGCGAGGCGGTCGGTTCCTGCTGCGCTGTGGCCCTACGCGCCGGTGTTCATCCGGGCATGACCCTCACGCACGCCCGCGCCTTGCTCCCGCCGAATCGCACGCACGTCGAACCGCTGGATGTTGAGGGTAACGCCCGTTCGCTCCGGCGCTTCGGGGCGTGGATGATCCGCTTCGTTCCCACCTTGGCTGTTGATCCTCCCGACGGCTTGTGGCTGGATGCCACCGGGTGCGAGCGGTTGTACGGGGGCCTCGATCGGTTGATAAACCGGATGCAACGGGCGGTCAAGCGGCTGGGGATCGCCACAGGCCTTGCGGCCGCGCCGACGTGGGGCGCGGCGTGGGCGATAGCGCGGTTCGGGTCCGGCCCGGCGGTCAATCTCGATCCGAACGTGCTGCAAAGCACGCTCGCACCCCTGCCCATCGCCGCCCTGCGCATCGACGAGACGACTCAGGCCAAGCTGCACCGCGTAGGAATCGAACGCATACGCCACCTGCTGGACCTTCCCCGTACATCGCTGGCAGATCGGTACGGCGATGAACTGCTCATGCGGCTGGATCAGGCGCTCGGGCAGGCCGTTGAGAGCATCGTGCCCATCCGCCCGCGCGCGCCGATCGTCGCCGAACGGTTGTTCGACGGGCCGACCGATCAGACCGAAACGATCCAACTGGTGGCTCGTGAACTTCTCGTCCAAGTGGCCGCGCTATTAGCCGCACGCCAATGTGGGTGTCGGGTGCTGGAACTGACGCTCCTGCGCTCCGACCTTGACCCGCTCATTCTCACCGTGCAGACAGCGCGCCCGACGTGCGATGGGCGGCACCTATGGACGCTCGCACGTCCGAAGGTCGAATCGGCGCATCTCGGCTTTGGTGTCGAGGGTGTGCGCGCGCAGGCCCGCGCCATGGCCCGCCTCTCGCACGAGCAGCACACCGCGTGGGAAGAGGATCGGCAGGCAACCCCGACCGACGTCCTCGGCCGATTGGTGGACACGCTTGTGGCGCGGCTTGGGACGGACCGTGTGCTGCGCATCGCGCCGGTCGAATCGCACCGGCCCGAACGATCATTTGAGTTTGAGCGGGTGGCGAGTATCGACCACAAGCCGCGTGCCGGGACGATTCCCGCGCCCAGTTTGATCGACGCCGACCGGCCTTCGCTACTCCTCCCGCGTCCGATCCGCATCGACGCGACGTTCCTCGTGCCCGATGGCCCGATCGCTCGGCTCGACATCCGCCGCGATTCTCAACGGATTATCGCCAGCATTGGCCCCGAGCGGATCGAGGGGGAATGGTGGCGTGGGGCTTCCCGCGCCCGCGACTACTTCAAGGTTCAGACCGAGAGCGGGCGGTGCTTGTGGGTGTATCGGGAGGTCGGGACTGGCCGGGATCAGGTCCGAGAGCAGTGGTTCATGCACGGCGAGTGGGCGTAACAGGGGGATGTGTTGTGCCGGAGGCACCGTTTGCCAAGCCGTGGCCTCATCCACTGCACGCATCGACCGCGCGCGAGGAGTCACACGCGCCGACCGTGCCGGCTTCGGAGACCCCCTACGCCGAACTGCACGTCACCAGCAACTTCACGTTCCTTACCGGCGCAAGCCAGCCCGATGAACTCGCCGCCCACGCCGCGACACTCGGGCACCGTGCGATCGCCATCACCGACCGCAACACGCTGGCGGGGATCGTCCGTGCCCATGTCGCGGCCAAGCAGTCGGGTATTCAACTCATCGTCGGTTGCTGCGTTGAACTCTGTGAGCCAACTCCACAGTCGGTGCTGGTCTACCCCACCGACCGCGCCGCCTACGGCCGTCTCTGCCAACTGCTCACGCTCGGCAAACGCCGTGCCCAGAAGGGCGAATGCCGGTTGGCCCTGCACGACCTGATCGAACACGCCGAGGGGCTGCTGGCCGTCGTCATCCCGCCCAAGATCATCGACGACGGGTTCATCGATGTCCTGCTCGGTCTTAATCGCATCTTCACCAACGATCGCCTCTCACTCGCTGCCGCACGCACCTACACCCAGAACGACACCCAGCGCCTGCACCAGATCGCGGCCGTGGCCGAGCACACCGCTGTGCCGATGGTGGCAACTAACAATGTGCATTACCACATCCCCGAGCGGCGGCAACTGCAGGATGTTCTGACCTGCATCCGGCACGGCTGCACCATCGAGCAGGCGGGGTTCCGTCTCCACGCGCACGCCGAGCGCCACCTCAAGCCCCCATCCGAGATGGCCCGCCTCTTCGCCGAATACCCGAGTGCCATCGCCCGCACGGTTGAGATCGCCACTCGTGCCGCCGGGTTCTCGCTCGACCAACTCCGCTACGAGTACCCCGACGAGATCGTGCCCAAGGGGACAACCCCGATGGATCACCTCATCGAACTCACCTGGGCCGGCGCGGCGGGTCGTTATCCGTTTGGAGTCACCGACAACGTGCGTGCCCAGATCGAGCATGAGCTTCGCTTGATCGACGATCTGCGCTATGCGCCGTATTTCCTGACCGTGCATGATCTGGTCCGCTTCGCCGTCTCGCGCGGCATCCTCTGTCAGGGCCGTGGCGCGGCCGCCAACTCCGCCGTCTGCTACTGCCTCGGCATCACCGCCGTCGATCCCGATCGGGTCAACGTGCTCTTCGAGCGGTTCATCAGCAAGGAGCGGGATGAGCCCCCCGACATCGACATCGACTTCGAGCACGAGCGCCGCGAGGAGGTCATCCAATACATTTACGGGAAGTACGGGCGTGACCGCGCCGCATTGACCGCCGAGGTCATCAGCTACCGTGGTCGCAGCGCCATCCGCGATGTCGGCAAGGCGATGGGCCTCTCTCTCGATCTGGTGGACCAACTCGCCAAAGAACTCGACTGGTGGAACGACAATCCGGACAACGATCAACGGCTCAAGTCGCTCGGGCTGAATCCCAACGACCCGCACCTGGCTCGGGTCATGTCGCTGGCCCGCCAGTTGATGGGCTTCCCGCGCCATCTCTCCCAGCACGTCGGCGGGTTCGTCATCACCCGCACACCGCTCTGTGAACTCGTCCCCATCGAGAACGCCGCGATGGATAATCGGACAGTGATCGAGTGGGACAAGGACGACATCGACGCCCTCGGAATGCTCAAGGTCGATTGTCTCGGCCTCGGGATGCTCACCTGCATCCGCAAGTGCTTTGCGCTTGTCGATCAGCACGAGGGCAAGTCGTTCACGCTCGCCACCATCCCCGCCGAAGACCCCGACACCTACGACATGATCTGCAAGGCCGACACCGTGGGGGTCTTCCAGATCGAATCGCGAGCGCAGATGTCGATGCTCCCGCGCTTGCGGCCGCGCTGCTACTACGACTTGGTCATCGAAGTGGCCATCGTGCGCCCCGGCCCGATTCAGGGTGACATGGTGCATCCGTACCTGCGGCGGCGGAACAACAAAGAGCCGATCGTGTACGTCTCACCCGAGATCGAGAAGGTGCTGGGGCGAACCCTCGGTGTGCCATTATTCCAAGAGCAGGCGATGTCGCTGGCCGTGGTCGCGGCCGGGTTCACACCTGGCGAGGCCGACCAACTCCGCCGCGCGATGGCGGCGTGGAAGCGGAGCGGGAAGGAGATCTTTCGATTCGAGCGGAAGTTGATCGACGGAATGTTGGCGCGCGGTCACACCGCAGAGTTTGCCAACCAGGTGTTCACCCAGATCAGCGGGTTCAGCGGATACGGCTTCCCCGAGTCGCACGCCGCGAGCTTCGCCCTACTGGTGTACGCCTCATGCTGGCTCAAGCGCCACCACCCGGCCGCGTTCGCCGCCGCGCTCATCAACAGCCAGCCGATGGGGTTTTATCAGCCCGCTCAGATCATCCGCGATGCGCAGGAACACGGGGTCGAGGTCCGGCCCGTCGATGTCAACTTCAGCGCTTGGGATTGCACGCTCCAACCCACCGCGAACGGCCCCGCCATCCGGCTCGGGATGCGAATGGTGGGTGGGTTGCCGAAGGTTGAGGCCGAACGGGTGATCGCGGCGGTGGCGCAGCACGGGCGAGCATTGTCTGTTGCATCGCTGCGCCGACGGGGCGCGGTCCGGGCCTCGGCGCTCCGGCTGCTGGCCGAGGCCGACGCCTTCGGGTCGATGGGCTTGACGCGCCAGCGGGCGCTGTGGGAGGTGCAGGCGCTGAAGGATGGGGATGCGCCGCTCTTTGATGGGTTGGATGAATCCGGTGTCGATCATGGTGGGATGGACAACGTCTTGTCGCTCCCGAGCATCCCCGCGCACACCGAGGTCTCGCACGATTATCACGCCGTCGGGTTGTCGCTCAAGGCCCATCCGATCTCGTTCCTGCGCGAGCAGCTTGCGGCCGTGGGCATCACGGTCAACGCAGCGCTCACCGATGAAGCACGCACACCCAGAGGCACCCGCATCTCGGTGGCCGGGATTGTGCTTGTCCGTCAGCGCCCCGGCACCGCGTCGGGCATCGTCTTTATGACCCTCGAAGATGAGACCGGTATCGCCAACCTCATCGTCCGCCCCCAAGTCTTCGAGCGCTTCCGCCGCGCTGCACGGCACAGCCGAATGATCGTCTGCGAAGGGACCATCGAGCGGGCGGGCGAGGTGGTCCACGTTTTAGCGAGGTCTATTCGAGGGATCGATGCACCTGGCGCAGAGGTTCCGGCCA
>JBBSBC010000122.1:0-11346 GCA_038251595.1 Phycisphaerales bacterium
CCTGAGGTCGTGCCATTCACTCGGATGCCGACGCCGGGAGCGTTGACCGAGTCGATGACTTCGATATCGAATGTTCCAGCCGCACTGGTTGCGCCCCAGCCATAGATACGAAACTCGACAGCGGCAAGGGTGCTGTGTCCGGAGACGGCAATGGTGTTGATCTCGCCGCTGGCATTAACATCCGCGTCGGTGAAAATGGGGGTCGAGCTGGATGTGAATCCTGTGACCGAGGAGAGGAGGGCAAGCTGAGCAGGACCGGTGTTAGAGCGGTCATAGCGAATGATGATCTCATTGACCGTTGCCGCCGAGCCGGAGTTCAGGTTGACGGTGAAGCTGTAGTAGTTGTCGTTCGAGATGGCGGTGGCGAGGTTGGTGCCTTCCTGCCAATTACTGGAGTTGTACGTGCCGCCAGCGTTCAGGGTGACACCAGCACCACGCGAAAGGGAGCCACCGGCGATGTTCGCATCGACAGGCACGCCAGCGATGCTGCCCGCTTCAGCGCGGGTCTCAAAGGTGATCAGGGTTTGGGCGTTCGCGGAGCCGGCCACGAGGGTCGACAACGCGAACATGCTACACAGGACGGATTTCAGACGCATATTTCACTACTCCTTCAGGAAGCGGTCATGACAAAGACACAGCTAAAGCACTCCTCGACCCCCAAGGTCGTTGATGTGCGGTGTTCAAGACGTCGAGCGTTGAGCGCTCGTCGGATCAATCTGTTCGCGCGGGTCACTGCGGACTGTCAAGTCGTGCAGTGGAGTGAGAAGCGAGAAACGTTATGGGCACCACGCGATATTGGTAGACAATACCGTCAATCTCCGCCGCGACAAGCGGGAAGTGGGCATCTGTACGAAGTCATAACATGAAGATCGTGTTAACGATCGTTCATCGCGACGCAAGTATGAACATTGTATTAATTTAGATCGGCAAACAGGCTCTGCGGTGAGAGCACGGGTGCAAGATCCAAGAGGTTGTGGATCAGCGGGCTTGCTGATGGCCTGCGCTGGTGCCAAGCTCAAAGGCATCATGCACAACGCGGAGAGCGGACTTGCCGTCCGATTCATCGATGATGCAGGAGATCTTGATCTCGCTGGTTGTGATGTTTGCGATTCGGATGCCAGCCTCGGCGAGAGCCCTGAACATTCTGGCCGCCACGCCGGGCTGGCTTTGCATTCCGACACCTACAGCGCTGACCTTGGCCAGGCCCAGATCGACGTGTACACGTCCGTGCCCAAGTTCGGTGAGTGCGGCTTCGACCAGAGGCCTGACTTCGGCCAGCTCGGCCTTATCGAGCGTGAAGACGATGTTGCAGAGTCCGGAGGTCGGGGTATCGGCATGTGACTGGATGAAATCGGGACCGACTTCCTTGCCACCGATTCCGAGCGCCTCGGTCTGGATGATGTCATCAACGCTGATGCCGGATGCGGCAATGCGGTCGAAGACCAGTCGCTGAAGGCCGGGCCGGTTGGGAAGTCCGGCGAGCGTCACACGACCGATATCGGTCTTCAGGGCCACTGTTGATACTGCTCGCTGTGTTTCCATGTTCGATACCAGATCGGTGATGAGCGTGCCGGTCCCGTGCCGCAGACTGTGGAGGACTCGTATAGGCACGCCGGCTTTCTTACCGAGTTCGACGGCCCGAAGGTGCATGACTTTGGCACCTTGAGATGCGGCCTCCATCATCTCATCGTAGGAAATGTAGGGCTTGAGCTGCGCGTTCGGGACGAGCCGGGGGTCGGCAGTGTAGACACCATCCACATCGGTATAAATCTCACATTCATCTGCTCGGATGGCCGCGGCTAGTGCGACGGCGGTTGTGTCGGATCCGCCGCGTCCGAGGGTGGTGACATCGCCGTTTGCGGCAAGACCCTGGAAGCCGGCCACCACGGGAATTCGACCGGCTTTAAACTCTGCGAGCAATCGCGAAGGATCGACGCTCTTGATGCGGGCGCGGTTGTATGCACCATCGGTCTCGATGCCGCACTGAGCACCCGTCAGGCTGATGGCGTCGAGCCCCATGACCTTGAGGGCCATGCTCATCAGCGCGATTGAGATCTGCTCGCCGGTGGCAAGCAGTTGGTCAAGCTCGCGTTTATCCGGAGTATCGCTGAGTTGGCCGGCCATGGCGAGGAGATCGTCGGTTGTGTCGCCGCGTGCGCTGACAACGACGGCAACGCTATCGCCCCGACGCTTAGCCTCCGAAACGCGCGAGGCGCAGTGCCTGATACGCGCAGCGTCGGCTACAGATGAACCACCGAATTTCTGAACAATAATGGCCACAATGAACCCTCCAACGGGCCAATAATCGACCCGCGGCCTGTTCGTAGCCCATTAATTTGTGCGTGGTTACGGGTTCATGGTTGTTCGGTCGCCGGCGCGCCGCGGGTGAGCCTGATCGTGCGCTCCGAATCCGAATCCTAGGAACGGCGGATGTCTCAGCCGGCGCACACCAAGATCAAGCTATGGGTTTTATGACTGGCTTGGTGTCTGACCGGGCATTAGACTGGGCATTGACTCACCAATGGAGGGCATGATCGGAATTGGTGGGGCGTGAAAGCAGGACCGTCCGTCGGAGCAATCGCGAGCAGCGACGGGGCTTCCATCGGGGCCGAGGACTTCTTGTGTGAGTGAGCAGAGGAAGACTCGGGTATCCGAAGTGTCATCAACCAAGCCTGGGGTGGATTGGCGGGGGTCGCAGTACATCAGTTTGTGCCGCAGATTCATGCAGCAGGGTTTCATGTTGAGCGGTGTATCCCAGTTCATGCTTCGACCTCCATCTTTCGGCCCGCGGCGATCAGCACGGCTCGGCGCACAGCAACGGGGAGCAGTTTGAGCTTGTAGCCGTTTTCGGACATGGGCTTTGCGCCTTCGGTTGCGAGGGCACAGGCTTTGCGAAGTCCGACATCATCATCAAGGGAAAGGTTCTTCAATGCGGCCGCGACGTTCGGGAGTGGCCAGGGGATCGGTGCCACCGCGCCTGCGGCGATTCGTGCGGAGGTGATTGTTGGTCCATCGAGCGCCAAGACGGCAAACGCGGCGACCACGGGCCAGTCGAATGATTGTTTTTCTTTGACGGCGTAAAACCCGCTCTTTGGTGAAGCCTCGCAGGTGAGGTGGGTCACGACTTCGCCGGGTTTGAGGTTGTGTTCATCACGCACGCCGCGCTCAGGCATGTGGAAGAGGTCCGCGATGGGGAGTGAAGCCCGATCGCCGCCGATCACGTGGATAGTTCCGTTGCAAACCCACATGGCGGGTGCGAGGTTGGACGGATGGACGATGTGACAGGGGCCATCGCCGAAGATCGCGTGATATCGGTTCTCACCTTCGATGGCGAAGCACGTTGGGCCACCCTTCTTCAGACAATCAAACTGTTCATGCCGGTAGTACCAGCATCGCGGGCGTTGAAGAAGATTGCCGGCCGCAGTGGCGACGTTGCGCACCTGTGGTGAGGCGGCGTTGCCAGCGGCCTGGGCCAACACGGGGGCGAGGCGCAGGGCAACTTCTGATACCGCGATATCCGCCAGTGTTGCGCTCGATTCGATGCGGAGTTTGCCACCGGCTTCGCTCACGTTGGCGGTACCGGCGTCACCGGCGCGAGTGCGGCGGATGTTGATCAGCAAGTCGGGCTGATACAGGCCCTCCTTCAGATGATCCACGACATCAATACCACCGGCTTTCAACATCGGGAGGCTGAATCGCTTATCGACCAGCAAAGTTGCAGCTTCTGCGGGAGTTCGAGGTTGGGCCATCGAGAACTTGTTCATGCGACGCCTCCTTCGAGGGCCAAGAGCACTTTGTCGGGCGTCAGTGGGAGGTTGCGCACCGGGTGACCAATCGCGTTCAAGAGTGCGCAGGCGGTTGCGCCGGCGGTCGGGATGGTTGGTGGTTCGCCGAGAGCGCGAATGCCGGTCTGGCCTTTGGCCCAGAGCACGGGCTCGATGTGTGGCATGTCGCTTGGGCCAAGAATTTTGTACCACTCGAAGTTGTCGTTGACCATCGTGCCCACGTTGCGGTCGAGAATCTTGTTCTCGAACAAGGCGTATGACAAACCCTGGATCACGCCGCCGATGATCTGGCTTTCGGCGGTTTTGCGGCAGATGACCTTGCCGCAGGATTGAATCGCGACGACGTGATTCAAACGAATGACACCCGTCTCGGTATCAACCTGAAGCTTGACGAACTGCGCACCTTGAGATCCGCCCTTGCCCGACTCGGCCTTGCCGCCATCGCTTGAGATGCCTTCGTTCGGGAGCTTTGAGCACGCATCGGCCCATGAGAGCAACGGCTGACCGGCCTTGGTGACCTGCCCATCTTTGATATCGAGATCGTCGGCGTTGAGTGTGAGCTGTTGTGCGAGCAGATTCAACAGCTTCTTCTTCGCATCTTTGGCGGCTGCCGTCATGGTCGGCGCGGTCATAGGCGAGGTTACTGATCCACCCGAGCCCGGGCCGGGCGGGAGCGTGGAGCGACCGATTCGCACAGTGACCATTTTCAGTGGGATACCGATCGCATCAGCCGTGACGATGCCCATGGTCGTTCGCTGACCGGTGCCGATATCCTGTGTACCGGTTCGGCTCTCGACTGATCCATCGCGATTGATTACCACTTCGGCCTCGCCACCTGGTGAGGCGCTGCCCCAACTGGTGACACCCATGCCGTACCCGGTTCGCATGGTGGATTTTTGTGAGCCGTTGGGCTTCCGATCTTTCCAACCGATCAGATTCCCGCCGAGTTCGAGCATCTCTTGGATGATCTTGTCTTTGACGATTTTTTTGCGAAGTTCGAGGGGATCGATCCCAGCTTTGGCGGCGATCTCGTCGAGCATCAGCTCTTCGGCAAAGGCAGCCTGTGGATGCCCTGGCGCTCGGAATGCCCTGGGGCCACCAGCGTTGAAGCTGACATCTTCGCTGTTTTTGGAGATATCGCCCAACTGGTATCGGCCGGAGGGAATGTTTGCACCGCCGCCACCTTTGGCTATACCCACGCCACCCCAGACACGCACCTCGCCACCGAGGATTGTTCCATCTTTTTTGAACCCGACTCGTACGAGTGTTCTGCTCGAAGGGCGATTGCCAGTGTCGAGGTGCTCTTCGGATCGATTGCAGAACAGGTACGCCGGACGCTTGTACTTGGCGGCCAGTTTGGCGGCGGTTGTGATTTCCTTGCCCGGACCACCGAGCTTCGAGCCGAACCCGCCCCCGACATATTCGCATACAACTTCATAGTCTGACTGTGAAAGACCGAGCGGGCCGCTCAGGCCATCCTTGACCGATGATGTGCCCTGTGTTGAGGCGTAGATGGTTGCGCGATCGCCAGTGTAGTCGATCGCTCCACCGTGAGTCTCAAGAGAAGAGTGCGTTTGCACGGGGGTCGAATAGACCGCCTCGTGCGTCAGTTCTGCCGAGTCGAGAATGCTCTTCGCTTTGTCACCGATTGCCGGATTCTCTTTGACAGAATCGGAGATTCGGGTCTTCACCGACTTGCGCTTCCACTTTACCTTCAATGCACTGATTCCACGGACCATCGCCTGTGGAGAGTCTGCGGCAACGTGCCCGATGGACTGCCCGTGGTATGAGCATTCCTTACCGGCGACCGAAACATCCACAACTCCGTGGATTGCCTTTGCTGCATCTTCGTTGCAGCCCTCGAACTCGGCCGCGCCGAATGGACAGCGAATGAGGGCCACATAAAGCGCATTTGGCAAGTACCGATCTCGCCCATACTTGGCGGCCCCGGTGACCTTCGCGACACCATCAAGGCGAGAGGTATCGTCGTTCATCGACGACCCGGCGTTGATGGGCCGATTGGTTGTCGGCATGATCGTGGGCAGGTGTTCTGGTAGCTGGATGTTTGCCAAGAGTCACACCCCTTTCTGGTCCATGATGGGTGATTGACCGGAAGCCTCGAGCACGGCGTTGAAGATGTTGGTGTATGTGCCGCACCGACAGATGTTGCCGCCGAGCCCGGTTTTGATTTCGTCAAGCGAGGGCTTGTGTTTATCGTTCAGAATCGCTCGGCACGCGACGACAAGCCCCGGGGTGCAATACCCGCATTGGAGCGCATCGTGACGGATGAACGATTCCTGAATGGGATCGAGCTTTCCATCCTTTGAGAGTCCCTCAATCGTCGTGATCTGCGTTCCGACGGCATCCATGGCGAGCATGAGGCATGAGTTGACCAGTTTGCCATCAACCAGTACCGAACAGCCACCACATGACCCACGGTCACAGATTTCCTTTGAACCCGTTAGGTTGAGATCCATCCTGAGCGTGTGAAGCAAGGTGGTTGCGGGCTCGATCTTCACGACCTCGGCCTTGCCGTTGATGCTCAGCGTCACATCGATCGGGTCAGGCCCAACAATGGGTGGCCCGTCGATCCGTCGCTCTTCGCCGATCAAAGAGGCGGCGCGGGCATCGGCACCCGCGGACAATCCTGTGGCCGCGGCGGAGACACCAAGAGTCTTCATGAAAAAACGGCGTGAGACGACGCCGGCCGCACTGGCTTCGGGAGTTATGTTTGTACTCGCAGCCACGAGGGTGGAATTTGCGCGAGTACATCCGCAACCGCTGCCGCACGTCGATCCGGCGGCTGGCTGGACGGGGGGTGGCGGGGGACTCATGTCGGGGCGTGAACTAGGGGGGGCATTGTCGGGCATGGTTGAAGCTCCTGATGGCGCTCTGATGAGTGTACCTTCTTTTCGGTGTTTGGGTGCAGAGAACGGCGAGGCCGGTCCCATTGCACCAAGTGCCGTGGCCACGTGGGCGTCTGAACCCCCCCTTCGTTCTTTGCGAACGACCAAACTTTGCGGTACGCTGTGGCGGGATGTCTCAACACCTGATTCGTCGAAAGCGATTCGCACACTCGGCCATGTACATCTAGAAGGAATCGCGAAGCTTACCGGCAGCGAGCAGTACCTTGACGCCTTGATCATCGAGGGGTGCCTGTGGGGAATGACTGTGCGGTCGTCATCGCCCCGTGGAAAGATCGAGCCTGTCACGTTTGCTCCCGCCATTGACTGGAAGGGTGGGGGGGTTTGTGTGATCGTCGATCAGCGAAACATCCCCGGAGCCAACCAGACGTACCTCATCGGGAATGACCAACCCGTGCTGGCGGGAGGAGTGGGGAATATGCTCGTCATAGACACGAAGCGATGGCCTTGATCGCACATGAAGATCGAAGGATGCTTCTTAGGGCGATTGCTGCTGTGCGTGCAGAGATCGAACCGGAACCGCCGGTTCTCGATTATCGACTGCCGCCGCGGCCGGACCGGATTCGACGCGGATCAGACAACGTGATAAAGTCGCTGCGTATCGCCAAAGGCGAAGTTGTCACGGGGTTCTCGCGTGCCGCCCATATTGTTGAAGGTGTCTACGAAACCGGCGTACAAGAGCGTGTGCATTTCGAGAACCGGGCGATGGCGGCCTGGCTCGATGGCGAATCGTTGGTGGTGCAGGGTTCGATGCAGGGTCCTTGCTACGTTTGGAAAGCGCTCAACCACGCACCTTCCTCTTCCACCCCGAGGAGTGCGAGTGCCGGATCAACCACCGCCAGCAGGACCTCTATCTGTCCTGCTCACACTCAGTCGTGACAACCCGCTCAGCCAGTCATAAGACTAGAACGCATGCTCGTCTCGTGTTCACTGGTCACCTCTCCAGACGACTTGATCCCTGCCGCGTTGTTGGAGGTTGCACCAATTGCCGACATGCGCTCGAGTGCGGAGTATCGACGTACTGTCCTTTGCCGAATGCTCTACCATTTGTTGAAGAGCGTTTGTGCGTCCGTCCGCTGACACGCTCTCTGACTTGATTGAGGGTCTTCGACAATGTCCGACGATCGAGAGGTCTTTCTGGCCGCGGCAGAACTGATTGAGAGTGGTGAACCCTTCGTGCTCATCACGGTTGTTCAGGCGAAGGGGAGTACGCCTAGAAATGCTGGCGCACGCATGATCTGGCGACCCTCGCCCATAAACCCTTCACCCAACGGCGCGAGTGGTACCGTGGGTGGCGGGCAGTTCGAGCACCTGGTCATTGATGCTGCCCGTACCTGCTTCGAGCACCGGAAAAGTATGCTTGAGCACTTTGTGCTTGGGGCCGATGCCGATCAATGCTGCGGCGGAACACTTGATGTTTTTCTAGAGTATCATGGACGGCCATCTCGAGTTGTCATATTTGGTGCGGGCCATGTTGCCCATGCACTTGCTGGGTTGCTCTCGCACGGTTCTGTTGAACTGATCATCGTGGATGACCGGACAGAGTGGTCGTCGCCAGCGCGATTCACAGGCGCACGGTGTGTGCGAACGTGGAGGGAGGGTATTGAGATTGCCCATGAGCGTTCCAGCTCCACGATTGCGCTCGTGATGACGTGCTCACACGACACGGACTTTGATATTCTTCGCGACTTACTTACGCCTGCTGAGTACGCCCCCGTGTTTACAGGCCTCATCGGGTCGCGGAGCAAGCGTGTCTGTCTTTTCGGCCGTTTGGTGGCATCAGGTCTTGACGAAAAAGTTGTTCAGGCTATCCACTGTCCTATCGGCGTTGGCGATACTGGAAAGCAGCCGTATGCCGTGGCTATTTCAATTGCGGCACAAGTTCTCATGAAGATCACAGCACTGTCTGCTCAACGGACACCAGCACTATGAATCATACACGCTATGGCGAAACCAGTATTCGGGTAATACATGAGAGGTTGCCCCTGAGTTGAATGACGAACTCGGAAATTCGATGACGCTCGTGTTGGCTGCTGGCCGCGGCACGCGAATGGGCGGACCGAAGGCCTTGATGACCTTTCAAGGACATCCTTGGTGGCGGTATCAATCTGACCGACTGGTTTCGGTCGGGGTTCGACAGTTGTGGGTCGTGTCGCCTGAAGTTGATCGAGTGATGTCCGAGCATCCGGATGCGTGCTGCAACCGTGTTGTGGCAGATCCGATGCAACCAATGTTTGAGAGCCTAATCGTGGGTATTCGATCACTGGAAGAGCATCCGCCATCGATGATCTTCGTGCTTCCGGTTGATGTTCCTGTGCCCGATCGGTCAACGCACATCGCGCTGGCTGATGCCGGCGGTGTAGCGATTCCCATACATCGTGGCCGCACTGGTCATCCGGTCATGCTGTCATGGCCATGGATTCAGGATCAGTTGCTTCCGATCATCGGCGATGGACGCGACAGGGCGGCGATCCGACTGGATCAGATGACCAGCACATTCGCTCAAAGGGTCGAAGTTGCTGATGCATCGGTCGTCATAAATCTCAACACACCCTGCGATATGGCGAGGTGGTGCAACGGTGAAAAATAACCATATTATTATATGCATGTAACTTACATGATCACCTATACTTCTTGCGAAAAGCAATAAGTTATAGTATGTAATCAAAAATAATAAATCACGACTAACCTGGGCAAAGGCATTATAACGGACGAGATTGCATGATCCGACCATCTCTGTTGGCCGTGGCGCGTGGTGATGAAACGCCCGATCTCATCCTCGCCAACGCCCGGCTCGTGAATATCTTCAACGGTGAGGTCGAGCCCGGATCTGACATCGCGATTCACGCCGATCGCCTTGCGGGTATTCGGCACGGGCATCGCTCGGGTGCCCATCCAATCGATATGAGCGGCTCAGTCGCGGCGCGCCCGGCTGTTGCGAATCCTCCCCAATCAGCGCGGCCCGGATCGTTGACGTGAACGTACGTGTCACTCAGCCCGGGCATCACCACTGGGTTGCCACCATCCACATGGATGCCTTCAGGTGCTGAAGTGACCGCGCGTGCTACACGAGTGGTGCGTCTTCCGGAGATGCACACCCTGCTCGCCGCCGCAACTCCATCGGCGACCAACCGGCGTGTCGCGATCGAGAGGCCATCACGGATGTTGGTCATAGGCCCCTGTCAGAAGTGGGCTTCACAGACTGCCCATAGTGATGACTAGAATCGTGCTCCGAATTGGGAGGATTTCAGAATGCGAACAGATCGAATGCGTTCGAGTGGCAATGTCGAAGACCAACGCGGCATGAGTGGGGGTCGAGGTCAGGGACGCGGGCCGAAGTTGGCTATGGGTGGTGGTATCGGTAGCATTATACTGGTTGTTCTCTTTATCGCTCTAGGCGGCAATCCTCAACAACTTCTGCAGGGTAGCGGGAGTGGGGGCAGCTTCGGAGGCGGAGCTGCTGCGACAATCAGCCCTGCCCAGCAGGCTCAGGCCGATCTGGTCACCAAAGTGCTTGGTGATACTGAGGATGTCTGGAACGACATCTTCAGCCGGATGAACAAGCAGTATACCGAACCGCAGCTGGTCTTATTTTCTGGTGAGGTACGCTCGGCCTGCGGGGCGGCGAGCGCATCGATGGGTCCGTTCTACTGTCCGGGCGACAGCAAGGTCTACATCGACCTCGATTTTTACGAAGAACTCGCTCGTCGATTCAAGGCCCCCGGCGACTTCGCCCAGGCGTACGTGATCGCCCACGAGGTAGGTCACCATGTTCAGAACCTCATGGGCATTTCCGAGCAGGTTCAAGCGGCCAGGGGTCGCGTCAGCGATTCACAGTACAACGACCTCTCTGTACGGCTTGAGTTGCAGGCCGACTACCTCGCAGGGGTCTGGGCTCACCACGCCAATAAACGACGCCAGATTCTCGAACCTGGTGATATCGACGAGGGCATTGCGGCCGCCGCGGCGGTGGGTGATGATCGCTTGCAGAAGCAGGCCCAGGGCTACATCGTGCCAGATTCATTCACCCACGGAACCAGCGAACAGCGTGTGCGGTGGTTCAAGAAGGGCTTTGAAAGTGGCGACCCGCTGGCGTATGACCCGTTCAAAGTTGAAAAGCCGTAATATCTTACGTTCCGTCAGTCAACCTGTGGCCCGTCGTAGGCGTGGTTCACCGGGTCTATGCGGCGCATCGGCTTCTCTCGCGCTTGCTCTTCGGTGACGTGCGCCACCAGCCCCGGCGTTCGCGCGATCATGAAGATGCCGTTGAAGGTGCGCGGGTCGAGGCCGATGTCCGACAATATCGCGCCGATGGCTCCATCGACGTTGATCGGCAAAGGCTTGCCAATCGCCGCAAAGGCTCGCTCGATGGCTCGTGCGGCGGAGATGTGCGGCGAATCTTTGAACCCGGCATCTGCCGCCAGCTCGAAGAGCTTGGCCGTGCGCGGGTCCTTGGTGTGGATGCGGTGGCCGAAGCCGCTGGCCCGCTCACCTGCGCCCTTGATGCGCACAACTTCCTGCATTGCGGCCTCATCCAGCGTCTTGCGCTGTTCGGCAGCACGCCTGATCAATGCCGACAGGAAGCGTGCCGCATCCTCGATCGCGCCCCCGTGGTGCTTGTTGATCGACATGATCCC
>JBBSBC010000123.1:0-11300 GCA_038251595.1 Phycisphaerales bacterium
CCACCCCCCACCCACCCTACATCACTTTGCTCAACACGCTCGCCGCAAGCCGAAGCCCCTTCCCCTCCGAGCCGACAAACCGCTCACCCAGCCGATCGATCATCTGCACAAGCTCAAGCAGTTTGTCCAACCGCTCGTTGTGGGCCGCCACGGTCTCCGGATCCACAGCATCGACCACCGGCGCCGGCGCGGCGGCGGGCGCATCGCCTTCACCAGTCTGGTCACGAATCTCGTACAGCGTCGCCAGCAGCGGCATGATCTCACGCCGAAGCCGCTCGCGGATCACCGTCCGCGCCAGAGCCCACACATCCTGCTCGGCCTCGAAATACTCTTTGCGATCACCACGCTTGTGTACGCGCTGCACAATGCCCCACTCAACCAGCGACCGCAGTGACATGCTCGCGTTTCCCCGACTGATGCGCAGCCGATCCATCACCTCATCGGTGTTGAGCGGTCGCCCGGAGATGTAGAGCAGCGCGTGAACCTCCGCCATCGTCCGACTGATTCCCCAGCTCGACCCCATCTGCCCCCACGCACCCACAAAGTCGTCCTGGGCATGGACGAGTCTGGCGGCTGGTATGGCTTTCCGCGTTGGTCGCATGGGCAAGCTTACGATTGATCGCTTCCATGGACCACTGGACTTTCAGTAAACAGTGAAAGTTGCGAGTTTGTTTGTGTTTCGTTACCATGTTAAACGAGCGAATCCCAAACACCCGCCGCGCCCACAACACATGAAACAACCCCGTTGACCGTAAAGAAGGCCATGTTCAGCCCCGCCCGCCCGCGCTTCGCAAGAATGGTGTGCTCAGCGACCAACAGGCCAAAAACCATCACGCACGCCGCACCAAAGATCACGCCAAACCGCGCATCGCTTCGCCACGCCGCGATGAGCAACACCATCGCCACCGCGTGCAACACCCGGCTCACCACGATCGCCCGCTCCGGCCCAAGCTTGCTGGGAATGCTGTGCAGCCCGCGCTCGACATCAAAGCCCACATCCTGCAACGCGTAGATCACATCAAACCCCGCAACCCACACCAGCACAAATCCCGCCACAAAGTACAGCGCGGGCGTGCGCGTCAGCGATGTCGGGTCGATCGCGATGGCCGCGGCCAGTGGCGAGACCGCGAGCGCACCACCGAGAAAGACATGGCAAAGCGCGGTAAACCGCTTGGTGTATGAATACAGCGCGATCCACCCCAGCACCAGCCCCGCCAGCGCGAGGGGCCAGATGTTGCCATAGAAGACCGCAAAGAGTCCACAAACCCCGACAAACGCACCCGCCGCGCCCGCCGCGATCAGTCGCGCCTCGCCAAGCCCGAGCCGTCCGCTCGCAACAGCCCGCCGCGCGGTTCGTGGGTTGGCCGCGTCATAAGCCCGATCCGCAATTCGGTTCACCATCATCGCCCATGTTCGTGCCGCCACCATGCACGCCACCACCAGCGCAAGCTGCCCAACAAACCTCGACCACCGCGCTTCCGACGGCCGCGCCAGAAAGCTCGCCAGAATCGCAAATGGCATCGCGAAGATCGAGTGCGCCAGCTTGATGTCGCGCGCCGCCATCACGAGCTTGGCACGCAAACCCTGATCCTCTCCCCGGAGTGTCGCGCCAGCATTCATGTCGGAAACGATAGGGGCCGTTCGACACGCGCCGGGCATCCGGCGATAAGCTGCGAACATGAGCGCGCCAGCATCCTCCAGCCCATCTTCACCACGCCAACCTCACAGGCGAAAGCCCTGGTGGCTCCGCGTCCTTCTGATTCTCGTGCTGGCCTACGCCGGCTGGTGCGCGATCATCTATTTCAAGCAGGATGACATGATCTTTCCGCGCACGCTGGCCGGACCCGGCATGCCGCAACTCCCCGCACGTCCCGACTTTGAGCAGGTCTGGATCACCACCGATGATGGTGTCATGGTCGAGGGTTGGTTCTACCGCGCGTTCGGCGCGAGCGTGGCCAAGCCCGCCCCGTGCATCATCGTCCTTCACGGTAATGGCGACCTGATCGACACCATGAACGACTACGCCGATTTTTTCCTCACCCACGGGCTGAACGTCCTGCTCGTCGAGTATCGCGGCTACGCGCGCTCGGGCGGCGAAAGCACGCCCGCCGGTCGGCCGCGCGGTGAGCCCAGCGAGCAGGCCATCGTCGCCGACACGCTCAAGTTCGTCGAGTGGCTACAGAAACAACCCGTTGTCAACCCGAACAAGCTTGTGTACTACGGACGAAGCCTCGGCACGGGTGTCGCTGCACAGCTCGCCACTCGCCACCAACCCGCGGCGGTGATTCTCGAATCTCCCTTCACCAGTCTGTCCGCGTTCGCGGCGGGCTTCGGCGTTCCACCCTTTTTTGTCAAGCACCCCTTCCGAACCGATCACGCGCTCCCACCGCTCGCCGCGGCGGGCCTGCCCGTGCTCATCTTCCACAGCCGCGATGATGAGATTGTGCCCTTCTCGCACGGCGAGCACCTTGCGCACCTCATGCCCGCCGCGACATTCGTCGAAGTGACCGGCACACACAATGGCCTGATGTTGGCTCAGCCCGCGTATGAAGGTGCGATCTGGCCGTTCCTTGTCCGCGTCGGCGCGGCCAAGCCCTGACCATGCGCCATCACTATGCTTCGGCCGGCGACTCCGCCTGGGCATTGATCAGTTCGCGGCACGAAGTCTCGCAGCATCGGGCCGCATCCACACACTTGCGCAACTGCTCGTGGTTCGTGCCATCGCACCGTTCCGCTGCGTCGCGGCATATTCTCGCCGCAACCGCGCACATCTCGATGTGCCTGTGCGAACCTCGCATCATAAACGTCGCGGCCACCTGACAGGCATCCGCACAATCAAGCAGACACCGAACTCGCGTCGGATCGATATGCACTCCGCCCATATCCCGCAGGTGCGTAAGCGTCATGATGCACCCGCGCTGGCAGTGCAGGCATCGGTCGATGCACTCCTGCATCCTGGCCGCGGATGTCTGCTTCGTCGATGATGTGGCTGCGTTGCTGCTCATCCGTACACGTTCATCGGCGCGGCATCTGGTTCGCGCTAGTCAACGTGTGCCGACACGCGCGAAACCCAACCGTCTGTAACGACCGGAACGGTCGCGGCGGTCGTTGATGCCGATAATGGGCCAGGATCGTGCGGAGCGTGCCCAACCGCTTTACTATCGACCGTGCCCGACGACCCCGATCTGCCCATTGCCGACCACGAGGGCTTTCTCCCCTCGGATACGCCGCCCGCCTGGGGCAGCGAGTCCAGCGAACTGCGGCTCGCCCGCCTCTTGCGCAAAGCTCGCGCGCTCGCGCCGTCGCCGGGTGTCTACCTGATGAAGGACCACAAGGGTGTGGTCATCTATGTCGGCAAGGCCCTTCGCCTTCCCGATCGCGTGAGCAGCTACTTCATCGCGAGCGCCGATCTCGGCCACAAGAAGCAGCCGATGCTCGATCTCGTTCACGACTTCGAGACCCTCACGTGCGAGGGTGAATGGGAAGCCCTGCTGACCGAGAACCGGCTGATCAAGGACATCGGCCCGCGCTTCAACGTGCGACTGACCGACGACAAGACCTACCCCTACCTCGCCGTTACGATGCGCGAAGACTATCCGCGCGTCTTCGTCACCCGCAACCTCTCCGACCCGCTGCTGCTCAAAGGGGCCAAGATTTTCGGGCCATTTGTGGCCGCGGGTTCGTTGAGGCAGGCCGTGCAGTTGCTGCAGCGCGTCTTCAAGTTCCGCACCTGCTCGCTGGATATCGTCGCGGGCGATCCGAAGAACAAGTACTTCCGTCCGTGCATCCTCTACAACATCAACCAATGCACCGCGCCGTGCGCCGACAAGATCGAGCCCACCGCCTATCGCGTCGATACCGAGCGTTTCGTGCGGTTTCTTGAGAGCAAGCGTTCGGACATGCTCCGCGAGATGCGCACCGAAATGACGGAAGCGAGTTCCGCGCTGGAGTTTGAGAAGGCCGCCGCGCTGCGCGACCAGATCAAGGCGATCGAACGACTCGACGAGCGCGCCCAGGGCGGACGCAAAAGCGGCTGGCAACCCGAAACCGAGATCACCTACGTTGATCCGAAAAAGGCGCTCCGCAGTCTCCAAAAGACCCTCGGACTCGATGCGCCGATCCGCTGTCTCGAAGCGATCGATATCGCCCACCTGCAAGGGGGCGAGACGGTGGGCAGCAAGGTCTGCTTCATCGATGGCCGACCATTCAGGAACGAGTATCGGCGCTACCGAATCAAGGGCGGACTTGGCGGAGCCGGTGCGGCGGGAATCAACGATGACTACGCCAGCATCCGCGAAGTGGTGAGCCGTCGCTATCGCGAAGCCGGTGTCGGGCACGAGCTCTATCCCGACATCATCATCATCGATGGCGGGCTCGGGCAACTGCACGCTGCTCAGCAGGCGTTCGAGCAGCTCGATATCAAGCCGCCAATGGTCATCTCGCTCGCGAAGAAGGAAGAGTTGATCTATGTGCAGGAGCGGAGCGAGCCGATCCGGCTCGGGCGCGACAACCTCGGGCTCAAGCTCGTGCAGGCCATCCGCGATGAGGCCCACCGGTTCGCCCAGCACTACCATCACATTCTGCGTCGCAAAAAGACCTTGGAAGAAGAGTGAACCGAATCATCGCTCAAGCCCGAGATCAAGGGAAGCACGATGCCGCAACCGCCACCGCGATCCGACTCGCCTTGCGCCATCGTGCAGCGCAGCGCGTCTGGATGCTGATTCTGCTTCAGTACCCTTTCCTCTGTCTGGCAACGCCGATGAACGGTCGCCCAACACTTGCTGAGAGCGTCGTCGCGAGTCTGATTTTCGTATCCATAATCGCTGCCCACATCGCGGCGTTCATCACCATGCTCCGACTTCAGATCGCACTCGAGAACTTCTTTCCGGCGGGCGTCCTGCTCTCAATCTTCTCCGTCATTCCACTCGTCTACCTCGCGATCATCCCCTCGCTCCGCCTATGAGGCAACCTATTGGCTGCGTCCCGTGTTCGGTCGCATTCCCACATTGGGTGTCACACGACAGATGCTCTTGGATGCCGACAAGCGACACTGCACAGAATGTGGGTATGACCTGCGCGGGCTTCCGACGGGCGTCTGCCCGGAATGTGGCCATGCATTCTATTTGCGATGAGTGCGCTCCGTTGAGTGTGCGCATCGCGCGCCCATCAACACCCCGCAAACCACGCCTCAAGAAAGTCGAAGATGTCCTCGATCTGAAACGACCCATCGCGATTGAAATCACCCTGCCCGAGCTGCCCAAACCAGTCGCCGACAAAGAGCAGAATGTCATCGACACTTTGCGTCTGATCATCGTTCATGTCGGCGGGGCAGATCGCACGTTGCAACACCTTCAAGGTGCCCTCGCCCCAGGCGCGATAGCCGGCCACCGAGAGGTGTGCGTGGTCAAGTTCACTGGTGAACCAGCCGTTCGCCGCAAACTCCGCATCGGTCGAGAGCATCGTGCCGTGGATGGCGAACGTGTTGGGATACTCGTTGGCAAGCACACTCCACTGGTCCTCGTATTCGCGCTCGCGTACAAGCCGATCTTCGCGCGGGTGATACGGGCCAAGCTGAAAGTACAGGTTGTTCGCGTCAAAGCCCGCGTACGCCCAGGCCGCCTTCATCGTGTTGATGATGCAGCGCATGTTGTCGGCGTGACCGTCGGGAAAGTCGGAACGAATACCGCCGATTGGACCAAGGCTCGGGGCAAAGTCGCCCGTATCGTTGCCACCGTGCATGATCTGCACCAGCAAAACCGGCGGCCCGTTCTGAAGCCTGGTGATCTGCCGAAGCCACTCACGCATTGATGCGGCGTTCGGCCCAACAGCCAGCAGTTCCTGACAGGCCGCACGCGCAGACTTGCCACCCTGATAGAGCAACGGCGAGAACGAAATGCCCGTGGCGCGGTTCGGATTCTCAAGCCGATTCCATATCCCGTAAAACGGCCCTTGCGCGCCAAGCCCATCGCCCGCATTGGCCAGGCAACACATGATGCCCGAGGCCGCGCGCGTGCCGGGCGGAACATCGACCGCCACATCGGCCAGCCTCGGCTGCGCCGCGGCCGTGCGCACGCCGTTCATCACCGCATAGTTGTTCATCGCGTTACCGGGAAAGCCCTCGCGCACGGAGATGTTGATCCGGCCATCTGTCGGCGTGCGAAAGAGGTAGTGCGTGAGGTGATAGCGAAGGGTGTTCTGGATCCCGATCGGATGGGTGGAATCAACCACGAACCCCGCGTTGTAATCTGATCGCGCACTCGTGTTCGGGCTCAGGTACGCGCCGCCGATCGGGAACGCGCCATTGGGAAACTCGTATTGTGCCGGCGCGGCCGGTGGATATGGCCCGTTGAATGGTGGAAACTGAATCGACGCACATCCACCGATCTGACCGCCCCACCCACCCTGGCCGCGCATCGGATCGACCCGCGTTGCGTAACAGCCAAACCGCGCGCTGAGCGCGCGGGCCATGCCATCTTCATGTCCGGAGATGATCGCGCTCCGGGTGTTGCTATCGCCGATGATCGCGATATCGACGCGCCTTGTTTCGGCAAGATCAAAGAAGCGCCGTGCAACATCCGGACGGCTGACCGCCTGTCGATCAGGATCGGCGAGTGTCGGGCTGGCCGGCTGCGCGCTCACGGACGCGGCGATCGCCAGAGCGCCAAGCATTGCTGCAGCGCACCGACGTTTGTGCAGGCCGAGACTGATTGGATCGGAAATCGACAACAAGGGCTCCTCGGGTGAACGGGCGGGGTCTGGCCACAACTGAAGACTACCCCATGATGTGCTGATATCCGCTCTTCGGTTCGGCTGGTCTGCCCGATCGGTTCATCTGGATCGAATATCCGGCCCGACATCCCGCGAAAGTGTGCTGGACATACGCCGAATCGTGATCCGCAAGTCCGTATTCGTGATCGATTCAGTTGGCCTTATCGCGATAGATCACGTGACAATCTTTACATGACGCCTGCACAACCTTGAACTTCCTGTCAAGCTCGGCCGCGACATCGCCGCGGATGATGCCCTCTTCAAGGGCCGATGCGCCAGCGATAGCCTTCTCCAACCTTTGCAGGTAATCCGTTCCGAGAAGTGCGGCGGTTGAATCCTGTCCGCTCAATCGAAAGTTGTCGGTCAACCGTCCCGCCTCAGCGGCGGGCACCAGATCGGGATGATCGGCCGGAACGTTCCACCCCGCCGCGCTGATGTGGCCGAGGTGTTCATACGCAAGATCGACCTCGACCATCGCCGCCACCATGCCGCTGGCGCGATGAATGGACGGGAACTCGCTTGATGCCCGATCGATGATCAGCTTGGGCAACGGCGCGCTGGTGGAGACGCACCTGTACAAGCCTGTGTAGCCGGGGGCCGTGCCCGCGGTCTTCATGAACCCTACACCCTCATCGGGTGTTACCTCGCCGAGCGCGACAAGGGCCGATGCCGCGGCGGCGGGACCACGGTGCTTGCCATGATGACAGTGCATGAAGATCGGCCCGGCCTCCCCCAGATCGCGCACCGCACGAGCGAGCCTGGCCTGCTGCTCCTCATTCACCTCGGCATAGGTGACGGGGATGTGGACATAACGCATGCCCCGCGCTTCAGCGCGGGCAACATCGGGCGTGGCCCCATCGACCGAGATGATGGTCTTTACGCCCATGAACTTCAACTCATCGAACGCGGCATCACCCACAGGCACCGCGCCCGAAATCAGCCGACCAAGCTTGTGAACGTTGCGCAGCGCGTGTTCGTGAGTTGGGGCTGCGATCGCGGGCACCGAAGGCGTGTTCAAATCAGACTTCACGCTTGGCGCGGATGTGATCGGCGAAGCTGGGTGTGAGCAACTGCTCAGAAAGACGAACGAGGTCGCCCACAGTCCCGACCGAATGAGCAAGTCGCCGCGCACGAGGTTTCGATTGCGGCATTGGTGCTTCGTCATGGTCCAAGTTTACCTGGGCGTAGGGCGCGATGTTGCAGAGAAGTTCAGGCCGCACCTTCCAGAAGTTCGGGTTCTTCTTCGCGCACGCGACCATTGATCGCTTCGCCTTCACTCAGGCCTTCGATGCGGGGCGCATCGGGCAGCGGCTTGCCCTTGCTGTCGGTGAGGGGCTTTCCATCGAGCGTCTTGACGATCGGAATGGGATTGGCCTTGTCGTGCTTGGCGAGCGCCGCTTCGAGGGCTTTCTTCTGCTCTTCGGAAACCTCGGCCCACTTGCCGCGGCCGCGACACTTGGGGAACTTGCTGCACCCCAGCCATGGGCCGCGGATGCCATTCCGAAGATTCATGGGACTCTGACACTTCGAGCAGGGCAGATCGGTCAGGAGAGGTGGCTGGCTCGGAGCGACCACAAAGCCCTTGGCATCGATATTCAAGATGCCATCGCACGGATTCTTGTCGTCGTTGTAGCGGGCGCACCCGAGGAATGGGCCGAAGCGTCCGTTGCGTTTGATGAGCGCGCCGCCGCACTTCGCGCAGGCGACGTTCACATTCTCAGCCGGACGCGGCTTGCCTTCGCGATCGATCGGGCAGGCATAGGTACACGCAGGATAGTTGGAGCAGGAGAGGAACCGCCCGTTCTTGCCAAAGCGATAGACCAGGTCGCTGCCACAGACCGTGCAGCGATACTCCTTGGGCGCCGGTGTTGTCTCGGCCTTGGCGTGCGTCATGGTTCCGTGTGCCTCTTCAAGCGCGAGCTTGAACGGGCCATAGAAGCGGTGGAGCATGTCGATCCAGTCGAGATGATCTTCTTCGACCTTGTCGAGCTCGCCCTCCATGTCGCGGGTGTAGCCGATATCCATGATCTTGGGGAAGCCCTCGACCAGTTTGTCGGTCACGACTTCGCCCAGATCGGTCGAGTAGAAGCGTCGATCAACCTGTTCGGCGTACTTGCGGTCCTGAATCACCTGAATGATCGAGGCGTATGTCGATGGGCGGCCGATACCCTCGGATTCGAGGGTCTTGATGAGCGATGCTTCGCTGAAACGCGAGGGGGGCGAAGTAAACTTCTGCGCAACATCGATCTCGAACGGGCTGACGCGCTGCTTCTCGACGAGCGCAGGAAGCGTGGCCGTATCGGCTGCGGGCGGCACGCCCGAGACTTTGTAAAACCCATCGAACACCAGTGTGCGTCCGGTGGCCTTAAAGACACAAGTAGAAGCACCGCCCGGAAGGGCTGCGCCGCCTTCGATCAGGACCGTCGCCACATCCCACTGCGCGTCGGCCATTTGGCAGGCGACGAATCGCTCCCAAATGAGTTGATACAGGCGGAACTGATCGGGCTTGAGGATGTTCTTGACTTTGTTGGGCGGATAGTCGAGGCTCGTCGGGCGGATGGCCTCGTGGGCCTCTTGCGCATCCTTGTTCGAGCTGCTGAAGAGGTTTGGCTTTTCGGGCAGGTACTTGTCGCCAAACTGCTTCTTGATGAAGTCGCGCGCCATCTGCAGCGCAGGGCCGGAAATGTGCGTCGAATCGGTACGCATGTACGTGATAAGGCCGACCGGGCCTTCACCGGGGATATCGACACCTTCATACAGTTGTTGTGCGGCCCGCATGGTGCGCTGTGCGCCAAAGCCGAGTCGGCTTGACCCGGCCTGCTGCAGCGTGCTTGTGATGTAGGGCGCGGAAGGACGGATGCTGGTCCGCTTTGTTTCGATGGACTTGATCGCGTACGGCGTTGCCGGGTCGATGGCGCCGGTGACGGTGCGAACCGATTTCGCCGGGCCGCGCCCATCGGCGTTTTCGCGCACGCTGGCCTTGATGTTGGCAAGACCCGCCAGCTTGGCGAGTTGTTCGGCGCGCCGGGCCAGCCCCTCATCGGTCTTGCCATCGGTGCCGCGAAGATCGGGCTTTGTGCCGCCCACCTCGATCAGATCGGCGCGTATCGCACCCTGATCGCCCAGCCAGGCGGTCTGAACTTTCTGAGTGGGCGGGTTGCCCTTCTCATCGCGCTGGGCAAGCAGCCTGGTCCACGCAGGTCCTAGCTTTCGGGAATCCGCTTCGCTGACCGCGAACAGACCTTCGATCTCCCAGAGCTCGTCTGGGATGAAGTTGCGGATCTCGCGTTCGCGCTCGACCACCAGCCGCACCGCAACCGATTGCACACGCCCCGCGCTCAACCCACGCGCAACCTTCTTCCACAACAGCGGCGAGACTTGATACCCCACGACCCGGTCAAGAATCCGGCGCGCCTGCTGGGCGTTCACGCGGTCCATATCGATCGGGTGCGGGTTGCTGAAGGCCCGCTTGATCTCATCCTTGGTGATCGCGGCGAACATCACGCGTTTCGCAACCTCGGGCTTGATGTCCAGCTCTTCGGCCAGGTGCCACGCGATCGCCTCGCCTTCGCGATCCAAGTCGGTCGCGAACCAGACCTGCGCGGCCACTTTCGCTGCACGCTTCAGCTCGCTGATCGTCCGCGTCTTGCCGGGCAGCACTTCGTAGTGCGGCCTGAAATCGTGCTTGAGATCAACCCCCGGAACTGGTGACTTGTCACCCTTTGGGGCTTTGCTCGGAAGGTCGCGAACGTGACCGACCGAGGCGAGCACCACGTAGTCGGGACCAAGGTACTTATTGATGGTCTTGGCTTTGCTGGGAGACTCGACGATCACCAGTTGTTTACCCGTGACCGCGCTGGGTGACATGCCGATCCCACGGTCTTCACGGACGAAGTTCCGCCCACCCTTGCTCCCCTTGCCACCTTTGGCTCGCGAGGCGGGCTTGGTGGCGGTGGCGGTGCCGCGCGATCCTTCGGTGGCATCACCCGCCGCGAAAGGCGCGGCGGTCGTGCCCGTATCCTTGGCCTTGCGTGACCGAGTCGAGGGAGCCTTTTTGGTTGGTGCGGTTGTCTTGGCCATGGTTCGGCGATCACTCGGTTCTAGTTCTGGAGGTGCGAATCTGTAACGCATACCGGTCGCTGCCCAGGGCGGGTCCAGCTACCCCTATCGGCTGGCTATCGGGCGTGCCCGAGCCATTCCGAGAGTGAAATCGACCCGGTTGTTACGAACACCACACATCAGATGTCAAGAGAAACTTGATGGGAGTCTATCCGATTGTTCCGAACAAACAACGACTATTTGGATTTTGTGTGGATGTTTTTCCCTATTATGGGGGGCTGTTCGGCGCACAGCGTGCGCACGATGCGGTCAACGGCACCGCCTGGCTGGGAAGGGGGAAACTGCAGATCAATGGCGCCGGGTGTTGTCCCGAGCCTGCGGAGCCACGTTCGCTGGTTTTTGGCAAAGCGGCGGGTTCCGATCTTGATCTGCTCAATAGCCGCTTCCAAGGCCGTGGCGGGTGGGGGGGGGGG
>JBBSBC010000124.1:0-11256 GCA_038251595.1 Phycisphaerales bacterium
CATGACTCGGTGGACGAGTCTGTTGAGGCGAGACGATTGGTTGGATACCTTCCAGAATCCACACCGCTCTATCCTGAAATGCGTGTTCGCGACTATCTCGACCATCGCGCGCGGCTCTTTGGACTTCGGCGAAGTGATCGGCGGAGCGGGATTGCGATGGCCGCGGAGCAGTGCCGTGTTGCGGATGTGCTCGCTCGGCGGGTCGGCCAGTTAAGCAAAGGTTACAAGCAGCGCGTGGGAATGGCCGCGGCGCTTGTGCACAATCCGCCGGTGCTGGTGCTGGATGAGCCGACGAGCGGGCTGGATCCGACGCAGATCCGTGAGACGCGTTCTTTGATACGTACACTTGCGGCAAATCGGACGGTTCTGGTCTCGTCGCACATATTGCCGGAAGTCGAGAAGACGTGCGATCGGGTCATCATCATTGCGGGTGGGTGCGTGCGGGCGGATGCATCGCCCAGGCACTTGATTGAGACGGCGCGAGGGTTGAGCGTGCACACGGTTCAGGTGTTTGCGCCGATCAACGCGCAGCGGGAACAGATTCTCCTGAGGATTCGCGCGGGGCTACCGAAGGGCGCGGAGGTGAGCACGGAAGGTGCTGACCTTGAGGGATGGGCAACGTTTACGATCAAACCTACGAGTGAGGAGCCGGACGTGCGCGAGATGCTTGTGGGGCTGCTGGCGCGCGGCGGAGGGGGAGGCGTGCGTGTGCGAGAGATCAGCCGCGTGACACCGAGTCTTGAGCAGGTCTTTGTTTCACTTATCGAGCAAGAAGCATGAGCCGCGCCTGGGCAATCGCGACACGCGAATACGCATCATTCTTCCGGTTGCCGCTGGGGTGGGTGGTGATTGCGCTGTTCATCGCGTTGTCGAGCATTTTCTTCGCGCGGGCCTCGATTGTTCCGGGCGAACCCGCGACGATGCGCGATTTCTTCGGCATGTGGTGGGGGTTGTTGCTGGTGCTCTGTCCGGCGATATCGATGCGTTTGTTCAGCGAGGAGCATCGCTCCGGAACCATGGAATCGGTTCTCACAGCGCCGATCACTGAGACGGCGCTGGTTGCGGGCAAGCACCTGGCCGGGGTGATGTTTCTGTTGACAATGCTCGTTCCGAGTCTTGCGTATGTAGGTGTGCTGACGTGGCTTGCCCGTCCGGACTTTGGCCCGATTCTCTCGGGCTATATGGGGCTCGCGTTGCTCGGTTCGCTGTACATCGCGGTCGGGTGCCTTGCCTCATCGCTCACGAGCAGTCAGACGCTGGCGTTTCTTGCCACGCTGTTCTCGCTGGTTGCGCTGGATATTCTGCCGCGACAGATTGCGCCATCGCTGCCGTCGGCGGCGGGGCGGTTGCTGTACAACATTTCGCCGAGCCTGCGGATGGCGGACTTTGCACGCGGGCTGGTCAACTCAGCGCACGCGGCGTATTTCGTGATACTTACCTTCTGGTTTCTGGCTGTGTGCGCGGTGATCCTGCAAACCCGGAGGTGGCGATGAACACCGCACAAATCCGTGGAAAGAATGCGCCGCCGCCGCCCGGCCGCTCGCGGCTTCGACTGATTATCCAGAGCGTGGTGTTCCTGCTCGCGGTCTCGGCGTGCGCGCTGTTTGCAGGGCTGGTTGCTGATCGCTTTCCTCGTCATCTTGACATGACATCAACGCGCGAGCACCGGCTCTCACCGCGCACGCTCGACATCCTCTCAGCACTTGGTGGCGAGTACGAACTGGTTGTGACCATGAACTCGGCGAGTGTCGATCCGCGTGCAGCGCGGCGCACGCAGGATGTTCTTGACTCGTTCAAGCGGGCCTCGCCGCGACTTTCGGTTTCGATCATCGATGTTGCGGCGACCGATGGACCTGCGCAGCTGGATGAGGTGCTTGGCCGCATCCTTGAGCGTTCGGGTGATGATGTGCGTGGTGCAGGTCGGTCGATTGAATCGATCGTGGGCACCTATCCGGAACTCAGCAAGAGTCTCGAAGGGCTCTCGAACGTTCTTGTATCGGCGAACGAAGCTGTTGCCTCGACCGATCCCAACGCCGCCGCGCTGAAGAAGTTTCTTTCCGACTCGGCGGCCATCTGCCGCTTGAACGCGCAGGATCTTGCCAAGGCCGCGGTTCAGACGCAACAGTTGCTTGGTCAGAGCATCGGACGTTCGCCGGTGCCCGCGATCGATGCGGCCACTGCCTCTGTTCGTGAACCGCTCACGGTGCTCTTTGAACGTCTCAACGAGATGACCAAGAGTGTCGAGGCCACGCTCGCCGCGAAGGGCGACGTGGTCCCAGCTTATGTCAAAGACCGGCTTCGCCCCGCCGCCAACCTGCTTCCCAAACTGCGGGAGCAGATCGGCGGACTCCGCGAGTCGATCAATGCTCAGCCGAACCTTCCGGTCATCACCGTGGCCCGCGTGGTTGAGCAGGCGAGCGCGGCCATCGTCATCGGCCCGCCACGGCAGGAGGTCGTGCCGGGCGGTGCGCGGCCACGATCACTGGCGGCAATAGACATCGAGTCGTTGTTTCCGCCCGCATCGCGAACAGCGGGCTCGGAAGGTCCATCGATTGACCTTCGCGCCCGCACCGAGAATCTGCTCGGTGCCGCGCTTTCGTCGTTGATCGATCCCCACCCGCCCATAGTTGTGCTGACGCACGGGGAGCCCTTCCAGCTTGCACCGAACTTCGATCGGTTTTCGGAACTGGTGGAGCGGTTGCGCTTGCGGGGCATTGATGTTGCCGAGTGGCCGGTTTCGCTTGTGGATCAACCGCCGAACCTTGCCAAGTTGAATCCGGGCAATGTGCGACCAGTTGTGTATGCGGTTTTCTACACCACGCCCGATACGGTTGAAGGTGCGACGCGATTGATCAACATCTCGCGATCAATCGACGAGTTGTATACGGCTGGCAAGCCCATTCTTCTTTCAGTTACCCCTTCAACGCTGCCATCTCTCGGTCAGCCCGACCCGATGACCGAGTTGTTCTCCGCAGTCGGTTTGAAGATCGATTCTGGCCGACCACTTCTCCGTCAGATCGGCACGCCCGCCAGCCCGCTTGTGACCGCCGACATCGTGGCCTCGCCCGGCGCGGGCAATCCGCACCCGATTGCGTCGGCCATTCGCGGCCTGCGCGTACGACTTCCGTGGGCATTGCCGCTGCGTCCGCAACCTGATGCCAGTGCGCTCATCACGCCGTTTTTATCTCAGCCGAAAGATGGCCTCACCTGGGCTGAATCGCAGTGGAAGGACTTTGCCTCGATCCCAGCAAGCAAACGATCACTGCTTCGGCCACAAGATCAGCCGAAGCCCGAATCGCAGCGCGATGATGCGGAAGGACCGTGGGTTGTGGCCGCGGCGGTTGAACGAACGATCTCGTCAACCCAAGATTCTCAGCGACTGGTGATCGTGGGATCGAATACGTGGTTCCGAGATGATGTTGCGAACGCGGCCGAGCTTGTTGATAATCGTGTGCGGCTGCTCAATCCGGGAAACGGCGAGTTGTTCGAGTCGTCGGTCTACTGGCTGGCGAGGCGCGAATCGTCGATCGGCGCAAGCCCTGAGGCCTCGGCGGTTCCGGTGATACCCGCAGATCTCTCGCCCGGACTCATCGGTGCGATCAGGTGGGGATTGATCGCTGGGCTGCCGATGCTAATCCTGTTTTTTGGTGCGATGTGGCGAGTGATCCGAGGTTAAGAATCTCAGGGTGAGACTCGGGGGCTCACACGCCGATTCTTCGCTGGTGTGCGCGGAATAGGCACGAGGACCTCGGGCAGATCTTCAAGCCCTGAGCCAATGCCTTCCCAGGCTTTGCCACACTTCGGGCAGAGGAGGCCCAGTGGGTTCAGCCCGGTGAGATCATGCTCGCAGGAAGGACATTCGTGCGTGCCCTGCTTCTCGCCGCACTCGGGGCAGACCATCCCAACCTTTCGCAGGCCGGTCAGGTCATATCCGCACTTGACGCAGCCAGACTTCAACTTGAGACGGGGCAGCACGACCAGGAAGACCGCCACGGTTCCCACCAGCATGGTGTAAGGAATCAGAAGGACGAGGACCTGCTTGCTCCCGTTCTGCCACCATTCGGGCATCACAGCAGGCTTGGATCCGGGAAGCCAACCGCGTTCGCCTTCGATCGCCAGCGACCCGATCAGGACAAGGATCATCAGGCCAATGAAAACCGCGAACACGCCGCGCCACGTGCGGCGGAACTTGGCCGCCAGATACCAGAGCACAACAGCATAGAGAACAGGAAAGATCACGCGCTGCTCGGGTCACGCCTTTCCGTGTGTGGAAGGGCTGTGTTGGGGGGGAGATGGTGCAGAGAACAGGTGCGGGGAATGGGCGTCTGCGGACCGCCAGAACGGTTCAGTAGTGTACTTCGCCCGCCGCGACGAACAGATGCAACCCGAAACGAGCCGCAGGATAACCCTCAGAAGGCCCGCTGGGTACCGTTCATTTGCCGGCTTTGAAGAGGGTGCGAAGCGACTCAAAAATATCTTCGCGGTTATTCACGCGGCTGGTGACGACCTTGTTTCGGCGATCGTTGACCCCGCCCCCAGCCCCGCCCACTCCGCCGGCACGATCGTCGCCGCCACTGCCGAAGGCCTCGCGCATCACGTTGATGAAGCTTCCGCTGCCGTACGGGCTGGCGACCTGCACGTACCCAAACATGTTCACCCTTGGCAGCAAGTCCTTCTCAAGAATCTGGACACACTGCCGGTTGTCCGAATCGCTCGAGTTGTCCCCATCGGAGAAGTGAAAGACGTAGGTGTTCCAGTCTTCGGGGTCGTAGTTCTGCTCGAGCATCTCGTTGCACTTGGTGAACGCCGAGCTGATGCGCGTTCCGCCGTCTTCACGGACCGAGAAAAACGTGGCTCGATCGACCTCGCTCGCGACAACATCGTGGACGATGTAGCGGCTCTCGATGCCCTCATAGTTTCGGCGCAGCCAAGTGTCGATCCAGAATGCCTGAAGCCGCACCAGTTCCTTCTGCTCGTCACCCATTGAGCCGGAAACATCCATCATGTAGACAATGAGCGCGTTGCTCTGCGGCTTCTTGACCTCGTTCCATGAACGGAACCGGAGGTCACGCTTGATGGGAATGACGATCGGGTTGGCCGGGTCGTAAGCCCCGAGCGCGATCTGCCGCTTGAGGGCCTCGCGATAGCTGCGCTTGAAGTGCCGGAGCGATGCCGGACCGGTGCTGCGCACGCCTGAGTATTTGTCGCGCACGGTGGTCAGTTTGTGCTGACCCTTTGGTTCAATCCTGGGCAACTTGAGCTCTTCACCGAGAATGTCGGCGAGTTCATCGAGCGAGACATCGACTTCCAGAATGTGCTTGCCGGGCTTGTCACCGCCCTTGCCATTGCTACCGCCCGCTGGGTCGCCTTCATCGCCCGGCCCCATGCCGACCCCGCCGGAGTTGTCGCCATAGCGAAAGGTCGGGATATCAACATCGTGAACCGGGATGGAGACGAAGCGGTCGCCCTCTTTGCCGATAAACTCGCCACGCGAAATGAAGCGACGGAGATCTTTGCGGATCTTGCCGCGCACGATCTCACGAAACCGTTGATGATCCTGCTCGATCTTGCTGACCATGCTGATCAACCTGCCTTCGGTATGCCTTTAGATCTGGCCGCGAATGCCGCGCGGAGGAATCATTACGACGCCCACGGAACCCGTCAGAGTGAGGTGCGCAGACAATCGCCCGACAGTTGCATCGGCCTCCTCGATCAAGACCTCCAACCTTCTGACAACCGCAGGCCGAGATGCCCTGCGGCCAGCCCCTGACCACCTACTTATAGGGCCGACAACGAGTTTCGGTTCACGGATAATCGGTCGGATTCATCAGTTGAAGTTGAGGCTCAGTCTGCGCGGGCAGGGGCATGATGCGATCGCCACCGCGTCCACAACACAAGCGTGGCCACGGTCCCAAGCGGGATGGCCAGAGCCATCTCGGCGCCGCGATTGGCGAGATCCGCAAGCAACCCGGGGCTGAGCGAACGAGCATCGATACCGGCTGCTCCCGCTAGATTCGGCAGTCTGGATGCCACAAGTCCGACCACCCACTCTCTCAATCCGAGTTGAACAGGCATCAGCATGGCCGCCTGAGCCGATGCGGCAAGCCCCGACGCGGCGGCCGCGCTGATCGGTTTGAAGACCAGTGCGAACACAAGGGCGTATCGTGCGGCCCAGACGCACATGTCAAGATATCGGAATGCGAGCCCGCTGAGCGTGCGCCAGTGTTGCTGGGCCACGTTGTCAGTGACCGCGTGACCGCGCGGGAGTTCGGGCGGGGTTGGAGGTGCTTGGTTCCGAAGAGATATCCACCTGCATCTCGCGAAGTACGATGCAACGCCGAGCGTGACCGCGGGAGCTGACAAGAGCCCGAGCATCTGAAGATTGTTCAGCCTCAGCCATTCTGACCCGGCCCACGTCAGCACCAACAGCATGACGACCGAAACAGCTGATGATGCCAGCGCCACGACCAGAATGCGCAGCGAGGCTCGAACCGGTACACCGTGCATCACTTTGTGGTACGCGATCCGGCCGAACATTCCGAAAGCACTCAAGAGCCACGCGCTCGCGATCAGGGCCGTCATCTCAGCGTATCGCACGCGCCCGTAATGGTTGGTCAGAACCCAGAATGTCGCGGCCGTAAGCAGCAGGTTGCCCAGCGGAAGCACGAACATGGCCACGAACATCCATGCAGGCGCGGAACTGATCTCGCTTATCGCAAAGCGAAGGGCCGTTTCTTCGCGAATGATCAGACGCAAGGCGAGCGCGATGAGCAGCAAACCCACCAGCAGTGCGGCGATCGCTCGACCGCGGTTTGCCCGGCCACCGCCCGCACGGAGAAGATGGCCATCGCGCATGATCACTACTTTTCCTCGGGCGGTTGGGCGAGCCTTTCCGCACTTGGGCCTGGGCTTGGGTTGCCCGAATCCGGATCAAAGGACGCGTAGCAGGGAGCACCTTCGGCAAGTCGTTCGCGAACAATGGCCGCGAGTGCCTGCAAACGAGGGTCGTGGCTATTTGCACCATCGACAAGGATCGCATCATCGGGCTTGGCAACACGCAGGCCCAGAAGCACGGTGCGAACGGCTGGACTGAGTGATGCCCGTGCGGCCAGATCGAGCGGAAGGACCGCAGGCTCATCAGTCGGTTGGACTTTCGCAGACTGGACAGGTGGTGGAGCGGTGGAGAGGAGGGCGATCTGCCAGGCGGGCTCCAGGCTTTCAAAGCGTTTGCCCGCCGCGTCAAAGATTGCCCGCTGCTCATCGGGTGAGAGTGGCGGAAGATTGACGGTTCCGAGGTCTCGCCCGCGCGTGAGGATGATGGCTTCCAGCAACTCTCGCGGCGTGCCTCCTTCAACCCAGCGTGTAATGGTTGCGACATCAGCATTGGCCTTTGCCGATGCGGGACGGATCACCGGCCCGCACTCTGAACTGAGCCCATACGGACCAGCGTCGTAGGTCAATCCTTCCATCAGCTCAAAGCCCTGCAACACGCGGTAGCGCACCCGAACGGGCTTGTTGTAGATGTGGTCGAGCAAGACACTGAGCGAGCCGACATCGGGCCAGATCTCAGTTGTGAACTCCTCTCGGGGCATAAGGCGGAGCCTTCGTTCGAGCGAATCGACTTGAAGCATCGTGCTTGTCGCTACCGGATCGGTTGCAACCTGCACATTGGGCGCGATGAGGATGCGACTATTGATTGGTCGATCCGGACCGACGCCGATGGGGATCAACGAGATGTTGCGCACGGTGATCTTCATCCGAACCGGATCAAGCATCCGTGCTTCGGTCGGCTCGACCTTCACGTCAAGAGTTTCGTAACGGCGCGGACTGTCGATGACCGATTCGAGCCAGCGCGGCAGACCGGCCGCGAGTTGTTCGAGTTTCAATGTTGTGGGTGTCACGGCGGGCGGAGCACCCGCCAGTCGCTCGGCACGGGTGTGCGCATAGGCACCCATGAGCGAGCCGTAGTTCAAGCGTGCAAAGGCATCGTACTTCTTCGCGGCATCGGCCTTGTTGCCGCGTGCTTCAGATGCAAGGCATAGTGCAAGCTGGGCCATATCGTCATCGGCACCGAGGTCGGTGAGTGCCTGCTCGGCGGCATCGATTTCGCCCGCCCGCAGCTTGGTCAGGGCTTCGATTCGCCGCAGTTTGGTCGGGTCCGCGGCCGGGTCGGCACGCAGCACGTCGAGCGACTGAGCCGCCTGATCCAACTGTCGTCCGGCCCAGAGCCTGAGAACGATCGTCTCTTCACGAAGGCCCCGCAACTCGTTCGCGGCCTGCTCTTCGGTGACTTCTGGCGGTCGTCGATCGACTGATGAGAGCTTCTCGGTCTGCTGATGCGCCGTCTCCAGCATTTCCTCGAAGGATGGGCGGATGAGATCCTCATCATCAATCGCAAGTGCGGCGAGCATACGAAGCCACTCGGTGCTCATATTCAGCCGAACGGTCTCTGGCGCGGGGACAGAGTCGGTGGGTTGTTTCTCGCGTTCCAGGTCCTGTCGCTGTCGCAAAAACTGCGATCGGACATCGCTGAGGTTTTCGTTCAATCGAACGACAATGGACCGCGGCCCATCGGTGTGCCACCGGATGATGTCGTGCAAAAGGTCGTCGTCGGCGGTCTCTTCGATCGCGAGGTTTCTACGCAATGTGCGTGTTGTTTCGATAAATCTCGCCGCGCCCTTGAAGGCACCCTGAGCCGCAAGGTGCCGGGTGATCGCAGCGTGAATATCGGCATCAATGGGATCGCTGTAGAGGACGGCGAGCATCAACTCAAAGCGGCCGACCGCTTCATCGACCCTCTGTGAAAAGAAGGTGAGCGCGAGGGTGGCCGCATCCTTGTTTGTGGAATCGAGTTCCATCGCGCGAGTCAGTCGGCGGGTGAACCCTTCGGCATCGCCTGTCTCACGAGCGAGCAGCGCGGCGTCGAGTGCAAGACGGCTGCGGACAGATGGATCGACCTGTTCGCCCTCCTGGCTAAGCCAGCGGTCATAGGAGGCGAGGCGTTGCTGGACGTTCTGGAGCTTTCTTAGACTCGAAGAAATGAGTCGAAGCTGAGCGACGGTATCGGCGGGATCAAGCCGCACGAGTTCGCGGCTCAGTTCATCAACCCTCGATTGATTTCCACCATTTTCATGGGCTTCAATGAGCAGGCGAAGGAGGACTGGATCGTTGGGTGCGAAGCCGCGGGCTACTTCCAGCAACTCGGCGGTTACGCGGTAATCTCGCTGCTTGGGCGAACCCACGATACGCAGGTCGGTCAGCGCGACCCGGGCCAGACACCGCGCGGCGATCGTCTCAGCCTTGACAGGCTCGTGGACGGCTTGCCCGACTGTTTGGCCGGTGGTTTGGGCAACGACCAGCACAACCACAACGGCGGCGATGGTTGATTGGATACGGCGCAGGTTCAACACCAACATTTGCGCAAACCCTCCGTGGAGTATCACCGAGTCCAAAGCAGACCTCCGATCACCATCATGACTACCAGTGCCACCCAGGGTGCAAGTTCGATTGCGCCTGTGACCCGACGACTGGCGTTGGGAAAGAACTGATCCGCAACTATCGCACTCATGAACTGCCCGACAGCCAGGAGCGCGAAACCGCACAGTTGTCCCCATCGTTGGGGCAGGCCGAGTGTCGTCGGCCACTCGAGCATGGCCAGCAGCCCGACCGCGATGGCGACGATTCCCCACGCCGCGGAGACCGCGATAAACACTGCCCGAGATAGCACCGGCGAGCCGCTCCGCATCGCCCACTCCGTTAGAGAATGCAGATATTCTTATGTTCGGACACATGGAAGCATGGAGACTTGGACACACGACCGCGATCGTTCTTGACAGTGCTTGCGGCCAAGCCGGCCACCGAGGGGGAGACTATCCCATGTTCATGGTCATGAGGAACTCGGCGTTGGTCTTGACCTTGCCGAGACGCGCTTTCATCAGCTCCATCGCCTCGACGACGTTCATGTCGCTCAGGACCTTGCGGAGCCGGTACACGAGTTCGAGTTCCTTCTTGTCCATCAGCAGCTCTTCACGCCGCGTGCCCGATGCTCCGACATCGATCGCGGGCCAGATTCGCTTCTCGACCAGCTTGCGGTCAAGGTGAAGTTCGCTGTTGCCGGTACCTTTGAACTCCTCGAAGATGACTTCATCCATCTTTGATCCGGTATCGACCAGCGCGGTACCGATGATGGTGAGTGAGCCACCATTTTCGATGGCGCGGGCCGCGCCGAAGAACTTTTTGGGGCGTTGCAGCGCGTTCGAATCGAGACCGCCGGTCATGATCTTGCCCGAGTGGGGCATCTCGTTGTTGTAGGCCCGCGCGAGCCGCGTGATCGAGTCGAGGAGGATGACGACATCCTCGCCAAACTCCACCAGTCGTTTGGCTTTTTCGATCACCATCTCGGCCACCTGCACGTGGCGATGAGGCTGCTCATCGAAGGTGCTTGCGACGACTTCCACGCTCGGATCGGTGTTGCGTTTGAAGTCTGTCACTTCTTCGGGCCGCTCATCAACGAGCAGCACGATGATCTTGACATCCGGGTAGTTCTTGCTGATGGCACGCGTCATCTTCTGCAAGAGGACGGTCTTGCCCGTCCTGGGCGGGGCCACAATCAACGCTCGCTGGCCCTTGCCGAGCGGCGCGACCAGGTCCACGATGCGCATTTCGATCTCGGTGGGCGCGGTCTCGAGATGGAACCTATGCTCGGGGTGCAGCGGTGTAAGGTCCTCAAAGATCGACAGCCCGTGAACTTTACTTGGTGGTCGATTGTTGACCTTATCGACCCGCAGCAGGGCGAAGTAGCGCTCGCTCTCCTTGGGTGGCCGGATGGCCCCTGTGACAACCATACCCTTCTTCAGGCCGTACCTGCGAATCTGCGTGGGTGAGACGTAAATGTCGTCCGGCCCGGCGAGGTAGCTCTGCTCCGGTGAACGGAGGAACCCGAACTTGTCGGGCATGATCTCCAGCGTTCCTTCGCCGAACATCAAACCCTGCTTCGCGGCGCGGGCTTTCAGGATCTTGAAGATCAGTTCCTGCTTCGGGGTCTGGAAGAAATCTTCAAGGCCGTTCTCGCTGGCGACTTTGTGCAGCGCATCGATATCCATGCGCTGAAGCTGAGCGATGCTCAGGTTGTTCTTGATCGCATCCGGGTCCATCTTGGCCGCGGTCTTTTCCAGCTCTGCGGCCTCGCGCTCCAGCTCTTCGTCACTGGGCAGGACAAAGTCCATTGTGCGCTGCCAACCACCACCTCCGCCACCA
>JBBSBC010000125.1:0-11122 GCA_038251595.1 Phycisphaerales bacterium
CCCAGGTTTAACGAAGGCTCAACAGCCACAAAGTCTCTTTGCACCCCTGCATCAGTGTGGTCCCCGTCAATGAACGCCAGTTGCACCCCGCCCGCGCGATCCAACTCCGGGCCCGCCGCCTCCACCTGTCACGTAAAATGTTCCAGGCCAGGAAGTATTTGGATCCCCATTTACATCGTCCGGCAAGTATAAAATGCTCGGATCAGACATCCCTATACGGTACCTGTGACCGTCAACGGAGCTGACAACTGTAAAGTTCCATTGACGGTTCGGATCACATGGGCAGTCCACGCGCTTGTTGCATTGATTAGGGCAGCCCGCATCGCACTGAATTGCGCAATCACAGTCGGGATCTGGCAACTGGCGCCCATCACCGTTGCGTCGAAATTCGTAATGTCCGTAGCAGTCGCGCTGGTACTGATCGTTGACTCGTGTACCTTCTGGGCAATCAACGCATTGCGCATCGGCAAACGTGGCGGCAAGAAGCAGGTATCCGATGCAAAGGATTTTGAGCATGAAATTACTATCGCAAAAAAATGACAAGATGTCAATCCCCTGAGTAGGTGATTTTTTTCGGGTCGAAGTCACGATTTCAGCTACTGAACGTCCTCTGCTAAAACAGGGCCAACGTCCGCGTGACAAGCCGTCTTGCTTTGCGAATGTGTTTGAGGCACTTGTGGCAGCTGAACTAACAACTCAGTCGACTCATCGTAGACTCGAATACTCGATACAACGCACACACGCCCTGCGCGATCAATCATGAACGGTATCATACGCTCGAACGGAACCAACCGGCCCTGCTTTCTCGGCGCAAATGCCAGCAGAGTATCTGGCTTGGGCTGTGCGATAGGTTGCCGGATGATTATTCCGCTTCCGAGATTCCCAGCAACAGACCAGACCTGCTGCGGTTTTCTGCCACATAGAACTATATGAACGTCAGTGCGTTTAAATACTTGCTGCAAATGCCAACCAGCTGCCCATGATGCTCCCCAGCATGGCGTGAAGTATTCATCAAACCGACGGCTACCAGTTTCGAGCACACTACTTTCCACACGAAGGGGAAGGAACACACTTCCGGGACGGGCCGTTGTTGCAAACAAAGCTGCTAGTTGTTTTGCTTCAGTCATATCGCGACTAAAGCGCTGGCGGTATCCATCTTGTACTCCGACGAGCATTACGCAGCATAGTACTAAATAGGAAAAGCCCATAAATGATGCTGACGCGCGTGTGAAGACGCGAGAACCAAATGAGGAACGCAACATAATTTCAATCATCGCCCCGAGCATAAGCGCAATCCCGATGTTCGGTGGATAGTGCAATCTAGGGGAAGTCAGTGAATGGGTGACGATGACGGGCACCCATGCCGCGAAAAACCATACAAGCCCAAAGAAAAACACACCAAACGGCGCATTCTCCGCCCCTAGATTCGCTTCCTCTGCGAGTTTAATGCCGGACGAAGTCCGCTTTATCAACCGCGTAATTATCAAGACCAATCCAACTCCAACGAGCAGAGCAGTTCTCAATTGATTCTCACGGAGAGTGATTAGTCCGTGACTGAGTGCCCCGGTTGCGAAATCTTGGAGTGCCAACTCCATGGGTACTTGCCGAGCAATCGCAATCAGGTTGTCAAGGCTTGACTGAACAGCTTGGCCAATCCCATGCTGCACCGGCGGTGCGGCCATGTGGTGCTTTGCCATCTGCAGGTAGATAACAAGAGCAGCAACGCTGTAGAGTGTTGGAATGAGCGCTTTCCGACTGAGAATGAGTGTGCCGCGCTGTCCTGTGCGTTTAAATGTCAGTGCAACGAATGGTAAGGCCGCGATTGCGCCTGCTGGCTGTTCATTGAGTGAAGCGACCGCAAAAGCCGCTGCGGCCGCCACAAGCGGCGTGGTGCGCATAAGGAGGTTGAGTTTGTTGGTTGAAGTTTGCAGCCACTTGCGTTGCCAAATTGCTGTCCACAGGACAATCAAGCAACCTAGTGGGGTCGGGAATGCGCTCTGCCAGAGATATGCCTCAAAGTGTGCCGGATAGACGGTGAACCACAACGCGGCTGCGGCCGAGGCTGCGACCCTTAGTCTGCAGTGCCGCAAGAAAACAAAAACGGTCACCGCAACGCTACAATGCAATGCGATCTGCATGGTATGCAGAATGGCGGAATGCTCTCGCAGGCTTGTAATCAATGCCGGAACGAGTACGCGGTACAGCGGTCGCCACACATGGTAAGGGCGATCGAGTACATAACTACGAACTCTGCCCGTTACAACATCGTGCTGATCATAAAAGTAGTCATCATTAAATAAGCCGATGTTTCCACCAAAATAAAGTAGACTGGCTAGTGTAACAAATATTGGTAGGGTCCAACTTGTAAAAAAACGATTGCTTTTCAATCGTGCGCCTTTATGGTAAACTCGTCGTTCCCGTTGTCGCTGCCGGCACGTCTGTCGTCCAGTGCCTGAGGATGCTAGCCTTGCTCACGGTCGCGTTCACTGCTCATTGCTCATCTGGTCACCTGCCTGATCCCATGGGCGCACCCTACTCTCGTCCATCTATGTCCACGCCCCGCCTCGACCAGCACCAGTCCCAAATCGATGCCCTCATCGCCGCCGCGCTCGCCGCCGCCGCGCCAGGTCCATCGCTCTTGGCCGCGTGGACCTCCGCAGCCAGCACAATCCCCGACCGTGGGTTCGGCCTCGTGGCCGTGGGCAAAGCCTCCATCTCGATGGCGCGTGCGTTGGTTGACCAGGGCAACGTTCGGCCCGCTTTCGGTGTCATCATCACGCCCCCCGATCTTGATACCGCCGGGCTCGCCGCACTTCCCAACGTGCAGGTGCTCATCGCCGACCATCCGCTCCCCACCGAGCGCAGCCTCGCGGCGGGCCACGCCGCCCTCAGCGTCGCCAATCGCTGCCGTCTGGATCGACTCCCGCTCGTCGTGCTGCTCTCTGGCGGAACATCATCGCTGATGTGCGTTCCTCAGCCCGGCCTCGAGCTCGACGATCTCCGCAAGCTGACCAACGCCATGCTTCGCGCCGGCGCGACCATCGATCAACTCAACACCATCCGCGCACTCTGCGATTCAACCAAAGCCGGCAACCTCGCGCTCACCGCCTCACCCTCGCCAGTCCAAGCCTACATCCTCTCCGATGTCATCGGCGACAAGCTCCACATCATCGGCTCTGGACCAACCGTCGCGCCCGTCGCCACCGCCATCGATGCACTGGCCATCCTCAAAAAGTTGCGGCTTACGAGGTCGTGTTCAACCATCGCCGCCCACCTGCGTCTCGCGGCCGCAAACCCCGTCATCCACGATCCATCCCTATGGTCGCACACACGAGCTGCGGTCATTGCCGGCAATCTTTCAGCCATCGATGCCGCCGCCACCGAGGCCCGTTCCCTCGGATTCGAGATTGGTGAGGTCAAGACCGGCATCGATGGTGAAGCACGCGATGCCGCGTTCGCCTTTGTGGGTGCAATCCGCCGTGCCCGCGCCCGATCGAGCGGCCCTCCCACCGCCGTCATCTGGGGTGGTGAGACCACCGTCCGCATCCGCACACCCGCCAAAGGCGCATCGCGCGGCAAGGGTCGGGCAAGCAAGACCACGGAGGTGCAAACCGCTCGCGGCGGGCGCAATCAAGAGGCTGCGCTCGCCGCGGCCATCGCGATCGATGGTGACCCTTCGATCATCATCGCCACCTTCGCCACCGATGGCATCGATGGACCAACCACCGCCGCAGGCGCGACCGTCGATGGCCGCACCGCCGCCGAAGCGCGCCAAAGCGGGCTTGACCCCGAAGATTGCCTATTGGCCAACGACAGCAACACCTTCTTCGCCAAACGCGCCGGCCTCATCACCACCGGCCCAACCGGCACCAACGTCAACGACCTCTGGATTGGTCTCGCCTACTGAGACGTGGTCCGGCAGCAGCATCATCGCTGGCTGCTGTTCCCGCCGCCAAGCAACCCAGACCGCAGCAGGTAATACACCAGTGTCATCGCGGCCGTGATGGTCGCCGCGACATACGTCATCGCCGCCGCGTTCAACACACGGTTCATTGCCACTTCTTCTTCACCAGAACGCACGATCTCCGCCGAACGCAGCAGGTTCTTCGCTCGCCTGCTCGCGTCAAACTCAACCGGCAGATTGATCAACTGAAACAATACCGTCAGGCTGAACAGCGCGATGCCCGCCAACAGCAGCCATTGACCAAGAAAGTGGCTCGCCGCGCCGAGCGCCATGCCACCAAAGATCAACAGCCACGAGAACTGTCCCCCAACCATCGCAAACCCCACCAGCCCGTTACGCATGCGTAGCGGGGCATAGTTGGTCTTATCCTGAATCGCGTGCCCAGCCTCATGCGCGGCGATTCCCAGCGATGCCACCGAGCGTCCTCGATAGACCTCCGAGCTCAGCCGGAGCATCTTCGCCTTGGGGTCATAGTGGTCAGACAAAAAGCCGTGCGCCTCTTCAATCCCAACGTTGTGAATCCCGTACGACTCGAGCAGCATGCGCGCCGCCTCCGCGCCGCTCATCCCGCTCTGCGCCGGAACGCGCATCGCACGGGCATAGGTTGATTTCACCCGCCACTGCGCCCAAAGCGCCACCAGCATGGTGGGTCCGACAATGATGAAGTACCAAGGGTCCAGTCCAAAGAACATCATGCGAAGCCCCTCCAATTGTTCTGCTACCTACACTACGTACAACGCGGCGGATTGTTCGTCTCGCTTTCACCCCCCGAGCCTTTAAGCCTCGCGCGGGTTCCACGTAGAAACTCGCCCGAGTTGTTCATACAGCTCCTTCTCCGCCGCCGTCAGTTCCTTGGGCACAACCACACGAAGCTCCGCGATCAGGTCCCCGCGTTCACCACTCCTCTTCGCAAGCCCATGACCACGGATTCGCATCTTCTGACCCGGTTGTGCCCCCGCGGGCACCGTCACACGCACCGCGCCCTCCGGTGTCGGCACATCCACCTTTGCGCCAAGCGCGGCCTCTGGCGGCGTGAGTGACACGGTTGTCACCAGATCATGCCCGCCCTCCGTCTCCACCCGAAAGCGTGCATCGCTCCCAAGCCGAACCTTCAGCAGCAAATCGCCCGCGGGCCCACCATTGCGCCCCGGGCCTCCCTGCGCCGTGAGGCGAATCGTCGAACCATCTGTCACTCCCGCCGGAATCCGAACGTCATACGTCCGCGTCTCACCCTCTCCATCGTCACCACTCAGCGTGATCTTCCGCGTCGCCCCGCGAATAGCATCGATCAGCGATATGACAATCTCCGCCCCGTGGTCCGCCCCTGCACGCGGCCGCGGTGTCCGACCCCGCGTTGCAGAGCCCGTTCCCCGCTCCGTGTTTGAGAAGCCCTCACCATCGAAGCCTCCCCCACCGAACATCGACTCGAAGAAATCCGAAAACCCACCAAAGTCCTCGGCATTGACCGACCGTCCCGCACCGCCGGGTGCTCCGCTTCGCGTCCGAGACGGCCCGCCCTGCGATGAACCAAACTCATCGCCCGCTTTCCAGTTCGCACCAAGTGCGTCATACCGCGCACGCTTTTTGTCATCCTTCAGAACTTCATACGCCTCAGTCAGCTCTTTAAACTTCGCTTCGGCTCCTGGCTCCTTGTTCACATCGGGGTGATGCTTGCGGGCCAAAGCCCGATACGCGCGCTGCACATCCTCCGCGCTCGCTCCGCGCTCGATCCCAAGTGCTTTGTAGTAGTCGTGGTACCGGGTTGGCATAGCTTCCTTCAAATCACGCGGCCTGCGCCCAAATCTGCAAACAACGTGCAGTGATGACAACTGCCTAACAGTCGAAGTTAAGCTGCATCACCGTACGCCCGAATGCGAGCCTGCAACAGTTTGGCCAACGCGCCTGCCCTGAGCGATGAACATCCCCCAAACCGTCGGTGCCAATCAACTGCCACCGCCCGCAGATAGAAGCGGCGGGGGGCGGCATTCAATCCACCTTAACCGGACCGCCGATTCGACGCGCCGCTCGGCAGCGGTTGCCAACTTGACAGCCCGCATAACCCGCCCAACCCGGTTGGCACGCTCCAATCGCACACCCATCGCTTTGGCACGCGGTTTGAACTGTCTCCCTCATCGGTGCCGATTGGCACATTCCCATCCGAGCCATGCAAAGTCGCCGGCTCAACCACGTTTCAGGAGGCAGTTCCATGTTGATTCACGCACTCCCCGGATCCTTTCAGCGTTGCACCCCGTCATCCGATGGCCTCGCCCGCGAGTTCGACCGCATGGTCGGCACCTTCTTCAACCCTCAGCACTTTTCCGCAAGCCCAACCGTCGCGCCCCGCCAAGCTGCACGCACCGGTGTCCCACCCATCAACGTCTCCGAAAATGAGCACGCTTTCTTCGTTGAGGCCGAGCTGCCCGGATACAAACTCTCTGATCTCGACATGCACTTGCTCGCAAACGAGCTCACGATCTCCGGCTCTCGCGAATCTGCCGATTCAGCAGCTCCATCCGCAAAGATTCTGCGTCAGGAACGCCCGAGCGGCAGGTTCCTTCGCACGCTCCGCCTTGGAACCGATATCGATGCCGCGAAGGTCGAGGCCACGCTCACCGCAGGCGTACTGACCATTCGGCTTCCCAAGGCCGAGGCCGCGAAGCCCCGCAAAATTGCCATCAGTGTCAACTGATCGTGCGCCACTTCACGCCCCGCTCAACACAAAACCAAACACCAAGGATCAACCCATGAACAGCAACTGCTGCCAGTCCAACGCTTCGTGCGCCACCGACAACTCAGTCGTCGCCAACTCCACCGACCGCAAGGTTTCAACCTACCTTCCAAGCGTCGATATCCTCGAATCATCCGAGGCCATCGTCATCACTGCCGATGTTCCTGGAGCCAACGCAAAGGCCGTCGAGGTCACGTTTGAGGATGACACACTCACGCTTCGAGCACCCGTTGCCGCCCGCGAGAGCGAAACTCGCCGCCCTCTCCACCGCGAGTATGGTCTGGGCGACTACCTGAGAAGCTTCACCATTCATCAGCCCATCGATCGTGATCGCATCAACGCTCGCCTGCTCGATGGTGTGCTCACCCTCACACTCCCGAAATCCGAAGCCGCACGTCCACGCAAGATCGCCGTGCAGGCCGGACAGAACTGAGTCTTCCGACTCCGTTTGCGATCAAAGTCACACATCCTCCTCGCACCGAGGCCGGCCGTCACTTGTTGATGTCCGGCTTCGGTGTTTCTCCGAGCGGTGTGGCTTGGCCCACCTTGATCAGGTCCGCCAATGCCGCGGGCACACGGTCCACCGGATATTCCCGGTAGACCGCCCCGGTCTTGAGCACAATCCGGCCTGCCAGCCCGCGACCCACCACAATCGTCTCCAGCGGCGCGCCGGCCAGCGAGAGCAGCGAGACCATCCCCATCGCCTCAAAGCCGCGCGGCTCTTTCGCACTCGTGCTCGCTTCGATCGGCCCGCGCCCCTTCTTCTCACCCGCACTCGTTCCGCCCGCAGGCCCACCCGTGAGCAGTGTGAGCAGATCGACAACCTCTTGAATATCCCCTTGACCCAGGGTGGTCTCTTGCCCATCGCCCCCGATTCGCTTCCACGTCTCAAGTTGTCGGCGATAGACCCTTCCACCATCCGCAGCAACACCCGTTTCATTGCGGCGAAGCACAATCGTCCCAACCTCTGAAGCATCGATGCGCGTCGCAAACGGCCAGACATACAGCGTGGCATCAAGCCGCAGATCCGCGACCGATCGCGCATCGATCACCACCACGCGTTCACCATCGATGCGTGCAAACAGGCGATCCCCTCGCGCATCGGCCGCGCCACCGATCTCCAGTCCATGCCGCTCGACCGTGACCGTCGGCTTGGTCTCTGCTGTGCTGCCCACCTCGCGCCGGTCAATCTCCATGGTGGCGCTCGCCGCGGGTGGTGAAAATCGTTTGGGGTCCGGTGGCGCGCCCCCATCCAGAAAGTCCGCGATCTTCACCCCGGCCAGCAGTCCGAGCAAGCGTTGCACCGCCGCCGGATCGGCCGGTGCCGCGAACGGCTCACGAACCGACCACGCTCCCTGCAAGCGAGCAATCGCCACCACATCCGCTCGATCATTCGTCAGACGAACACGCGAGACATCCAACCCCGCGCCGGTCATGGCCGTTCGGTCTCGCCACTCGCGCGGTGCGCCCCCGCGAAAAAGCTCATGCAACCGATCATCAATGGTTGCCCGCACGACCCTTGGCCGTGCCGATTGCCCATCCGCGCCCGCCATGACATTCGCATCTTCCACCTCGATCATCGCCGTCCCGGCGATCGAGCGCTCCGACAGCCGCAGCACAATCGCTGATGCCCCCGCAATCTCCAGCGTCACCACCGTGGGCCGATCTCCAACATCCATATTCGCAGACTTCGCATCCGGAACCGCCCGGGCCTTGGCGTCCATCAGCAACCGTCCGAGCGATTCGATCCGGCTCGAAGGCACCGGCCACGCCGGCTCGCTCGCGGCCTCGCCAGTTGCGGCGGGCCTGCCCGCAAGCAAAACACGCATCGACCACTCCGCCGTGCCCGATCGTTGCACGACTTCCGAATCACCCGACGGGTGTTCAATCCGAACCCCCGCCAGTCGCGTCAAGTCGAAACGCACCACCGCATCACCGACCACCAACCCACCCCCTGATGGTCCAGCAGGTGATGACCTCAGCAGCAGCAACGCCGCCGGCCCAAAAACAACCGCGACACACAACCACAGGATCGTTGCTTTGCTCGACATGCCTGAGTGTACCGGCCCATGGCCCTCTCGTTTGTCCGATCGGTCTGTTCGTCGTGATATCATCGTACCAATGGCCAACGCCACCAAACCACATCCCCGCCCCCTCATCGCCATCACCCCCGATATCGCCGAGCCTGCCCCCGGCAAGACCCGTATTCAATGTTCACTCAACTACTCCCGCGCCATCATCATGGCCGGGGGCCTGCCCGTGTTCATCTCGCCCGACCAGGCACTTATCGCCCAACAACTTGAAACCTTTGACGGCTTCGTTCTCACCGGCGGCGATGATCCTCGTACCGAGTCCTTCGGTGAGCCTACCCACCCCGCGGCAACACCCATGCACGCGCAGCGGCAGGGTTACGAGGTCGAACTCATCCAATCCCTGCTCGCCAGACCTGAGATTCCTGTCCTCGGCATCTGCCTCGGCATGCAGTTGCTCGCACTCGTCGCGGGCGGCAAACTCGATCAGCACCTGCCCGATCACCATCCCAACTCCGACCGACATCGAGGCGATGCGCTGCACCCGATCATTCCTTCTCCCGGCAGTTCACTTCCCGCCGGGCAGGTCGTCAGCCATCACCGCCAGGCCGTCCGAGATGCCGGTCGATTCTCCGTTGCCGCCAGAAGTGATGACGGCCTTATCGAGGCCATCCAGCTTCCACAGGCCGCGTTCTGCCTCGGCGTTCAGTGGCACCCCGAGCGCACACCGGATCTGAGTCTTGGTGCCGAAGTTTTCAGGAACTTTATGGCCGCCGCGGCACACCGGTCCTCACGCCGAACCGGCTGAAGGCGGCAAATCGCCAGCCCGTGCGCTTCCCTCGCGAGGTGGCTTTCGCTCAGATATCAGTGGCTTGTTTAGGAATGGACGCTCGCAGAAAAACCAGAAGACGCTCGCAAGCGCGATGTGCAGCGCGATCTGGAGAGTGAGTCCATACCACGTTTTCTCAGGGTTCACCACGCCGCGACCGATGACCGGAATCACCGCGAGCATCTTCCCCGCGACCTTCGCGATCAGGTTCAGGTTGAACTGGTGAATCAGGTACAGACTGAACGTGATCGTGCCCAGCAGCATCAGCGGCTTGTACAGCCGGAGTGAACTGACCCGCGTGCTCAGCGGGCGCATCACAATCAACACCAGCGCAAACCCCGACGCAATCGCGAGTTCCCCATACACGATCCGCGTCTCAGCACGCTGGTCGTGCGTCAGCATCGGATTGTCAGCACTCCATTCAACCCCCGAAAACCACCGCAGATACACCGACGCGACAAGCAGCGCCACCAATCCTCCATCAACAGCACGCCTTCCCCCCTCCGACCTGATGCGGCAGAGACGATGGAAGACCAGCACCCCGATGGCAAACAGTGCCCAATACTCGATAAACAAGCCGCACGAAACCTCCGGGAAAGCCGCGTTCACCACCAGCCCGACTCCCAGCAGCCCGGTCGTCATCGTCAACACCGACATCTTCAGAACGACCGTGAGCAGCATCATCAGGCCCATCACGAGATAGAACTGCTCCTCATAACACAGCGACCAATACACCGCTACAAACAGCGTCTTGTTCGTCGCGGCATATGCCACCGGGTTCGCCATCAGCGTGAGCCATTGAGTCAGCGTGATGTTCTGCACCCACTCCAGCGGGCCGAACTTGGCAAAGTCATTGACACCCGTCTGTTTCAGTTTGATGTATCGCGTTGCCGACCAGAAGACGATCGAGAGCAGGTACGGTGGATAGATTCGGCGCACGCGGCGCATCATGAACCTGCCAAACCCCAGCCCCTTCCGCTCGCACGAATCGACCGAGGCCGCGATGCAGTAACCGCTGATCACAAAGAACAGCATCACCGCTGGGCCACCCACATTCACCTGCGCGACGTGATGCAGAACGACGGCCAGCGCGGCCAGACCACGCCACGCATCGATAAACTCATATCGCTCGGGCCACAAGCCGCGCGCGTTCCGACCGCTCACCTGAACTTGGCTCACCGCAGGGTCCGACATACCACGAATGTAGCAGATCGCACGCCAGAATGCCGTCCTGAATCGTGCCCACTTTCCTGTTATCCTTGACCCTCTTCGACCAATCGACCCATGCGGAGTGTCCCCTGTGAACCGCGACCCGCTCGAACCCCGATTGCCATCCTCCACCGTCACCAGCCACGCCGCTGCCGTCCTGATCGTGTTCTGGTGTTTCTTGCTCGCAGGCTGCGGCATGACCGTCACCCCGCCCCCCGCGCCCGATCACCCGGTGACCGTCTACCTGACCCACCACGGAATCCATACCGGGTTGCTGTTGCCGCGTGAAGACGGCCGACTCGCCCAATACTCGTTCAGTCGCTGGGATTGGGCCGCGCTCGATGAGGATCAGTTTTATCGAG
>JBBSBC010000126.1:0-10997 GCA_038251595.1 Phycisphaerales bacterium
ACGCCGATGCACTCGGCCTACCCGCCGGCCGACTTGCCATCAGCGCACCCGCCGATCTGGTCATCTTCAATCCATCCGCAAACTCCGCGGCATCCGCTCCCTGGCAAACCGCTGTCGATCCCTTCGGCGCACTTCTCTACACCTGGGACCCACGCTGGATCACACACACCTTCGCCGCAGGACGCATCGTATATCAATCCTAAGCGTCATCGCGCAAACCTCCCCAACCCTAGAAAGTCCACCGCGTGCCGCGATTTCCCGTCTTGCACCAGGTCTGCCACCACCTCCCCCACCACGCTGGCAAACTTGAACCCATGCCCGCTGAACCCGCAAGCGACCACCACGTTCGCATATCGCGGGTGCCGATCAATGATGAAGTGCCCATCCGGCGAGTTCTCATACATGCACACCTGCATCGTTTCCGCTGCGCCATCCGCATCCGGAATCCACCGCCGCAGGCACGGTCGATACGTCTCCTCATCACCCTCGATCGCGGCCCACTCATTCCGATCCGGATCGGTCGGGTTGCCCCGCGCATGACGCGCGATCTTGAGCCCGCGAACACCGGCACGCTCGTTCAGTTCGTCCCCCATCATCGGAAACCCGTAATACAAACCCTCGCCCAAGTGCGCGGCATCAATCGCCCACACCGGCATCACTCCCCGCGCAAAGCGTTCCGCATTCCGCGCCGGCTTCACCCACCCCAGCACCTGCCGTGTCGGCATCACTTCCACACCAAGATCGCTCACCACACGCGTAGCCCACGCGCCCGCCGCGATCACCAGCGACTGGGCGCGAATCTCGCCCCCCTCCGTCTTCACGCGCACACGCTCCCCATCGCTCGACCATCCCAGCACGCGCACCTCACCCCGCATCTCCGCGCCGTGCATCGACGCGAGCCGCGTCTGCGTCCCCACCACCCGTCGCGGCCTCAGATACCCCGCCATCGGCTCCACCAGCGCGACGAAATCATCCTCGACCCGGAACTGCGGATACCGAGCCGCCAGTTCCGCGCGTGTGAGCACCTCATGCTCCAGCCCATGCAACTCCGCCGCGCCGCGCGATCCTTGTACGGCGTCTGAATCCGAACGTCCCATGTACACGCCGCCCGTCACATCGAGCAACGTCCCCTCGTCCACACCCGCGCGTCGTTCCAAATCTCTCCACAGCACATACGCACGCTTCAACAGCGGCACATAGTCGGTGTGCTCGAAATAGCACATCCGAATCATCCGAGATTGCCCGTGCGAACTCCCACGCCCGTGCCCGCCCATCTCAAACTGATCAAGCCCAAGCACCTTCATCCCACGCGCGGCCATGTGCATGCACGCGCTCGAGCCCATCGCACCGCCCGCGCCAATCACAACCACATCGTGCTCGTCTTCCATGCCCGGAGTCTACACCCCGATCTGGTCTTATCCCGCTGGAAATGCGCGATCGGCATCAGAGACATGGGATTGAGGGAACGAGATGGGAAAGACGGGATGCGTGTGAACTCACAGGGAGTCTTCCGTCTTTCTCTGACGAACTCTGCTCCTACCCATCGCTCTGAGTTCGACCCCGTCCGACTCGCCAATGATCTCTCTCCGTTCACCAATCACCCAGCAAACAGAGCCTCCACAAAGTTCTCCGGGTCGAAGGGCTCGACATCACTCGGTGTCTCGCCCACCCCGACAAACTTCACGGGTATGTTCGTCGCGCTCCGAATCGCCACCACGATTCCACCCTTCGCGGTCCCGTCGAGTTTCGCAAGAAAGATTCCCGTTACCCCCCCAACCCCCCCTACGACCACGCCTGCGGAACCCTCACCACTTCCCGAACCCGCGGCCTTGGAAAACTCCTCCGCCTGCCTCAACGCGTTCTGCCCGCTTGTCGCATCAAGAACAAGCATCGTCTCGTGCGGCGCGCCCGCAATTTGCCGGGCAATCACCGAGCGAATCTTTGTGAGCTGCCGCATCAACGGATCCTGCGTGTGCAGCCGCCCCGCCGTATCAACGATCAGCACATCCACCCCACGCGCGATTGCAGCCTTGCACGCATCAAAGGCCACCGCCGCGGGGTCACCACCCTGCCGCCCCTTCACCACCTCGACACCTAGCCGCTCACCCCAGATCTCAAGCTGCCTAACCGCCCCCGCACGAAACGTATCGCACGCGGCCAGCAGCACCGTCTTGTTCTGACCTCGCAGCATCGCGCACATCTTGGCAATGCTCGTCGTCTTCCCCGCACCGTTGATCCCCGTCACTAGAATCACCGTTGGCCCGCTCCCCACGGCTGCAAACTTCAACGCGCGGTCTTCGACCGGCCACATCGCCTTCAGCTCGCGCTTCATGTACTCAAGCACATCCTCGCCGCGCGTCATCTTTCCGGCCTTGTAGTCAGCCGTGATCCCATCGATCAGCTTCTTCGTGGCCGCCACACCCACATCCGCCGTGAGCAGGGCTTTCTCCAACTCCGCGATGAGTTCTTCATCCAGACGACGACCCAGGAGCATCGACTTGATACCCGTCACCCCCTCAACCAGCACCTCACGCGTGCGCGTAAGGCCCTGCTTGAGTTTGTCAATCGCCTTGGAAAAGAATGAAGCCATCAGGTCACACCTTCACCCGCTCGGCTTCACCCTCATCAGCCGCCCCATCCTTGTGCTCCGCCGCCCCCTCCTCACCAAGCACTTCCTTCAAGACTTTGTCCAGCAACCCGTTTATGAACGCCGGGGACTTTTCAGTGCTGAACTCCTTGGCCAGTTCAACCGCCTCATTCACCGCCACCTTAGGCGGCACGTTCCCGTTCATCATCTCGTGGTGCGCGAGTCGCAGAATTGCTCTGTCCACCGCTGCCTGGCGGTGCGCTGGCCATCCCGGTGCGGCCTCGGCCATAAAGGCATCCGCTCGAGCACGATCCGCATATGCCGCAGATGCCAGCAGAAACGCCTTCTTCACATCCGACGGCGCGTAGCGTGCCTCTTCACCGTCTTTCGGATCTGCAAGCATTCCCGCCAGCACCGCCGCAGGGTCCTCGATCGGGGGCGGTGCAATCTTTACGCCCGCCTTGTCAACATGCACCACCGGCGGCGCACTGCTCGTCGCTGTCGCCGCTGCGCCTCCGCGCGCATCAATCTGATACAACGCCTGAAACGCCAGCCTTCTGATCTCTCGCGGGTTCGCGCTCATCGTCCCTTCTCTGACCGTTGCCTGGTCGTTGTTCCTACCCGTGTGCTCGACTTCTTCGTCCGCTTGCCCTGCTCGGCCTTATCCGCAACACGAAGCAAACGCGCCTTCGCAGGCAAACCGTGGTCCGTCTGGTCATCTTCGATCAGCCGCAGCGAGATCAGCGTGTCGAGTAGTGCGTTCATCGCCTCTTCACCCTTGTTCCCTTTGCTCCCGCCCGCCCGGTCGCGGGCTTGCCGCGCGTTCAATGCTGTGATGACACCGAACGCCACAGGAACCCCGGTCATGAGCGTCACCTGCGTCAATCCGTTCGCTACAGCGTACGCGATGTACTCATCATGCCGCGTGCCACCCTTGATCAGGCAACCGAGCGCGACCACGCCGTCAAATCGCCCGCTCATCGCCGCGGCCATCGCGAGTGAAGTCAGTTCATAAGCACCGGGAGCCTCGATCACCTCAAGCCCCGACAAACCATCGCTTCGCTCCTGCCACGCCCGCACTGCACCGTCGCGGAGCGCATTGGTCACCGTGGCGTTGTACCGGCTCACCACCACGGCAACATCACACGTGACCACATTGCCCTTCTCGGGTGTCACCAGGATCTTTGATCGCGAGTTGTCATCCCTTTTTTGCCTCACGGATCGCATGGTAGCGCACCTTTGCAGACGCTACCACGCCGCTTCGCATGACAAAGGCCGCGCTCCATTTCCTCTTCGCCACGTTCAACAAATATCCGACCGTGTGGAGTACCATTCAGCCCCGATGCGAAAGCTGCTCCTGAGGATCTCTCCCGCGCTCCACCTCACGCGGGTGACCACGGCCTTTGCCGCCGCCGCCAACGTCTGGTTTGTCATCCTCTGGACCCGCGCACCGCACGGCGAAGTGCTCGGTCAGCCGCACGAACCCGGCTTCGCCATTCTCCGTCAACTCCCACTCTGGGCCTTGCTTGCGGGCGGCGCGCTCAACGCCGTCGCGCTCTACGCCTACGCCATGGCGCTCAACGATGTTCTCGATCACCGCCGCGACCGCAGGCTTCACCCCGATCGACCGATCCCTTCCGGCTCCATGCCGCTCGAGCGCGCCCTCAACGTCGTCGTCATTACGCTCGTTGCTTCTGTCCTCGGTGCGACCGTTCTCGGAATCCCCGCCATCCTGCTTACCCTCGTTCTCGCGGGCGCGATACTCGTCTTCAACGCGGCGGGAAAGTACGTCCCCGCCTTCGGTCTTGTCCTACTCGGCCTCCTCTACGCCGGACAGATGGTTGTCCCCAACCTCAACCTGCGATTCGTCTGGCCCGTCTGGCTCGTGATGACCCACACGCTTGCCGTTGCCGGAATTCGCCATACTCTCGGTGGAAGATCGCCCGGCATATCGCGCCGTGCCATGGTCTGTGCCGCGGGGGGCTGGGCATTCTGGTCTGTAGTCATGCTCGTCTTCAGTTGGTTCCGCAACCAGCGACCCGGCGCGCCATGGTGGAACGCCCTGTGGCCTGAGTGGGTCTCATGGAAGGCCGCGATCGGCCCTGTGCTGCTAGCCCTGGTCTTTGTGATCTGGGCCGTTCGCAAGGCCGCAAAGCTCGGCCCCGGCCCGCGCGCCGCCGAGAAGATCGCACGCTATGGCGCGCTCTGGCTCTCGCTTTATTCCTGCGCATGGTTTATTGGTCAGGGTTGCAATGACGAGGCCATCATTCTCGGTGCCCTCACGCTCGCGGGCTTCCTCGGCATGACCGTGCTCAAGGAACTCTACGGGTTCTTCGAGCAGCCTGCCGGATATCGACGCTGACATTCCTCAGCGCGCCAGCATCTCCACCGGTGTACGCATCAACAGTGGGTGAACCCATCCCGGCGCTATCTGAACCAGCGGTTCAAGCACAAACCTTCGCAAATGCAGCGAAGGGTGCGGCAGCGTGAGCTCCGGTGTTGCAAGGACGGTCTCACCATGCCAAAGCAGATCAAGATCCAATGTTCGCGCGCCCCATCGTACAACATGCCCACTGTTCGGGCTGCGACGGTCTCGCCCGTGCGTCCTCTCGATCTCAAGCAACGCCCCAAGCAGCGCGAGCGGTTGAAGCCCGGTCTCGATGCACACCGCCGCATTCAGAAACGCGGGGCCGGGCGGCTGGCCCGGGCTCACCATCGCTTCGGTCTCGATGATGCTCGATAACGCGACCACACGCGTTGTCGCCAACTCACCGATCGCCCTCACCGCACCCTGCACATGGGCGAGGCGATCGCCAAGGTTTGAGCCGATCGCGATGGCCGCCGCGGATATCACGCACAACGGTATCGCACCCGACGCGCAAGAAAACAGGCCCCACGAACAGTCGGGGCCTGCCGAAAGGAGGACGAGTTTTTCGCCGAAATCCCGCTATTGCTCGGTCTCAAGCTCGCGAGAACGGTGCATCATCTGAGCCTTCAGCCGGAGCAGGATCGACGAGTGCATCTGGCTCACTCGCGATTCGGAAAGATCGAGCGTGGCCCCGATCTCCTTCATCGTCATCTCTTCGTAGTAATAAAGCACGACGATCAGACGCTCCGCACGCGAAAGACCCTTGGTGATCAGGTCCTTCACATCTTTCCGTTGAATGTCCGTGAATGGATTGTTCTGCGACTCGTCCTTGATGACATCGATCTCGCGAACATCCTTGGTCCCGTCGGACTGAAAGCACTTGCGTGTCAGGCTGAAGGTCGCGACCGCGCGGCTGTCGCGATCAAACTTGTCGAACTCCTCGCCCACCAGCTTGAGTTTGTTGGAAAGTTCATCCTGTGTCGGGGCGCGCCCATGCTCCATCTCAAACTTCTGACGAGCGCCCTCGACGCGTGCCGTGCGATGGCGTACAAGCCGCGGAACCCAGTCCATTGATCGCAGCTCGTCCAGGACCGCACCGCGAATGCGCGGCGCGCAATAGGTCTCGAACTTCACGCCGCGATCAAGGTCAAAAGCGTCGATCGCATCCATGAGCCCGAAGAGCCCGGCGGACATGAGGTCCTGAATATCGACTTCGTCGGGAAGGCGCTGGTAGATCCGCTCGGCGTTGTATCGCACGAGGGGAAGGTACCGCTCCATCAGGAAGTTGCGCACCTCTTCCGATTGTGTGCGCTGGTACTCGAGCCAGACTTCCTTGACCGAGAGCTCATCAAACCTGCTCGGCGTATGTGACGCCTCGGCATGCTCAACGGCATAGCGGTTTGATGATCGAACACGGCCGGTTGCAACAGGTGAACGCATCGCTGACATGGTCCGCTCCTTGACCACTGACTCTTCGCAATCCGCTCGCGTTCATGGCGAGCAGGTCGATTGCATCCGGGGTCCATCCATGACCCTCGTCACGGATCATTATACATTGAAAAATCTCGCTGCCAGAAGTTGTTACAAAATGTGGAGAAGTTCTAGACAACCGCTCGCACAACGCCGCTATCGCTTGTTGATGATTCATCGACTGTGGATATGTTGTTGACATCCCTGCTCGCGAGCAATGTCGCGGCACCTTCACGAATCGTTTTCTCGGCAATGATGCCCGCGATCCAGCCCACCACATTGCAGGCAAACAGGGCTATCAAAGCATGAACAAGGATGTCTTCGGCGGGATTGTCCGCCGCGAGTCCCGCGACAATGGCGACGGCAAAGCCTGCAAGACCGCAGGATGCAGCAATCACACGAGTGGGAACTCCCGGCGACATGGTCAACCTCTGCGCGCAACAACCCCCAACCGGCTTAACCAAGAACTTCGACTCAATGTTCTCGGCGTTGTTTTGGTGCTGCTTGAGTGAATGCGGTCGATGTGAAACAAAACTCAGATAACTTTAATGAAGCTCAACCCATCCCAAGAAACCTTCGCAAGGCAGAAGCCAGCCTGCGTGGGGGTTCGTTTGATCGAACAACTCGGGGCACAGGACCAAGATCTTGGGCCAGCAGCTCTGCAACTGCCGATATATTGCGGCTTGCTACAGATGTTGGCGAGCGAAGTGCGAACAGACACCTCGCACGAACCGCCTCGGGAACGCGCACGTCCTGCGCGATCCATCCGGCAAGCGCAAGTTCTACGCCCAGGAACCGCGTGCTTACCGCGCGCAATCGCGTGAAGACACGCCGCGCTTCCTGCTGATCTTGTGCCTGATTCACGATGATCCGGAACAACGGCCGCGGGATTTTCGCCGAGTGCTCTGGCAAGTTCTGGCTTCGCATCTCGGTAGATGATGCGCACTTTATCAAGGCATAGGCATCGGTAATCGCGGTTGGCTCGGGTGTTGCGACGACAAGGCAGATGTCCGCCGCGTCGAGAAAGGCTGTCACGCTTCTGCCAACACCGGCCGCAGTGTCGATGAGAAGCACATCGGTGTCGTGATCGATCTCGGCGAGTTCATCGAATAAGCGACGACGCTCGGCTGCCGAAAGGTCGGCCATGCGCGATATGCCCGCGGAACCAGGCAAAAGCCGGAAGCCGCCTGGCGCGTCAAGCAAAATGTCGCGGAGTGATCGGTGCGCACCATCACCGCACGCCATGCCGCCCGGGGTGAGGACATGATCCAGCCGCGCCGAGGGTGTAAGGCCGCACAGAACATCCGCATTGGCGGTCCCAAGGTCCGCATCAAGCACCGTCACGCGATAACCCATCGAGGCGAGAACCGCCGCAAGATTCATGGTGATATTGGTCTTGCCCACGCCGCCCTTGCCCGAGGCGACTGCGATGGTGAACGGCGCATCGTCTCGTCGTTCACGGATCTGCACTTGCCGATCGGACTGAAGCGGATCAACAAAAGCTGGCGCAAACCGCGGCGAGGAACCCAGCAAATCTGACCCATCGGCACCTTCAACCAGCGCGCGGAGTCGAGTGGCCTGATCGTCCGATTCAACAGGCAAAGTTTGCGCACAAGCTGTGCTGAAGGTGCCAGAAAAAGAACGCTCAACCTCCGCATCAAGTTCAGCGAGCACAACGGGCACGGACGCTTCCGTGACATCAACCACTGAACGTGACTTGTCTCGTGGTGCAATCACGCGCCGCTCACCGATGCAAATGTTGTGGCCGAAACCGGGGAAGAACTGGCCGCGCTTCGATCGGCGGTGTGGTCCATGACCAAGCGTGCCAGGCGTTCGGAATGTCCGGGCTCAATGTGGTCGGGGACTTCCTGTCCGGTGGTGACAAACGAAAGCTGCGTGTTGAGCCGCTGCATGATGTTGACCACCACACCAAAGTGAACGGCCTCGTCGAGCTTGGTAAGGATAACGCGATTGGGGCGAACCGGCGCAAAGGCCTCGGCCGCGCTGAAGAGCACCTCGGGCGCGGCAGTGGAAGAGAGGACAAGATGTGTCTCATCGGGCTTGGCCGCATCGATAAACTCGGCAAGCTCCGCGAGGCGCTCGGTGTTGTGCTGCGAGCGACCAGCGGTGTCGATCAGGATGACATCGTGCGATGAGAATGACTCAACGGCCGCGGCCATTTCGCCGGGAGACATGACCACTCGCAGAGGAAGGCCGATGATCCCCGCGTAGGTTCTGATCTGGTCGACCGCGGCGATGCGGTAGGTGTCGGAGGTGATGAGAGCCACCGAGCGTCCTTGGCGGAGTTTGTACGAAGCGGCGAGCTTGGCGAGGGTCGTGGTTTTGCCGACACCCGTCGGGCCAACCAGCGCGACAACAAAGGGTGTTCGGGAAGACCGAGATCGATCACGCTCGTCTGCGCGTGCGCGGCTGAACTTTGCAGGATCAGCCACTGGGGCGACGGGGATCATGGCCGCGAGGTGACGGAGAACGGTCGTGCGAACGATTGAGTCATCGGCGAGTTCGCCAGCATTCAACTCATCACGCACGGCACCGATGATTCGGTCGGCAATTTCCCGACTGACCTGCGCACCGAGCAGGTGCATGTAGTGCTTGAACAGGGCATCAGAACCCGAACCGTGCGCGGGGGTTGATTGGGCGGATGAGCGCAGAACCTGCGAAACAAGCAGCTTGATGTCCGAAAGCTCGCGCCGAATGTCAGAGGTGTCAGTCAAGAGCAGCGACGGCGTGGGCTTCGGGTCAGCGGCAGGAATTCGTCGCTCCCGTACCCGCATCACCGAGATGGGATCGGAAATGGGATCGGGCAATGCTTGTGCAGCCGTGTCGGGTGGCTTAGACGCCATGTGCTTTGGAGGTGGCGCATCAGCACTCGGGGGCGAGTGGCGCGTGTAGGCCTGAGCGACCGCGGCTGATGGCAACGGGGAAACCTGTGACGATCGCCTGGCTGGTTCGGGTGGTTGCTGCGTCGCTGGTGCCGGGCGTTTACGAGGCAGTGGCGACTCATCCGATGCCGTGACTTCGACGAACGTCTTGGCGCGAAACCCGAAAAAACCGCCAGATTTTATGCTACGCGTGTGCAAAATGACTGCGTCGCGTCCGAGCTCGCTTTTGACAGCGACGAGAGCATCAGCCATTGAGTTCGCGCGGAACGTCTTGAGCTTCATGAATGGGCCATCCGTGACGGTCAGCTCGGAAAAATCGGCACATCCTGTGCCTTGATTAATTGTAGGCGAAACGTCCTACGTCTGTTGTTTCAGGTTAACGGTTGTTTGAAATATGTGGACAACTTTGAGTGTTCAAGCGGCGTTTGCAATAGGGACTTGTCCGGGCGGGCTGATGAGGGCGATGGATTCGACCTCGACGCCAGCGACGATCTCGTTGTAGCCGAGCACTCCGACACTGGGGAACTGGGGCTCGATCAGTTGGCGAACGACGGCGCGGACCTGGGGAGAGGTGATGACGACGGGCTGATGACCTGCGGAGACCGCGCTTTGAAGACCCTTGGCAACCAGGCCGCTGATTTGCGCGGCGATTCGGGCAGGCATATTGAAACTGGTCGCGCCGGTTGAGCGGTCAATGTACGAGTTGATCATGTCTTCGAGCGAAGGGTCGAGCGTGATGCAGACAATGCGGGTGATGGGCGCGTTGGCACCTGAACGGCGATTGCTCGGGTCGATCGGCGTTGCATAGAGCTGGCAGATGGTGCGACGAAGCCCATTGCGAACATACTCGGTGAGAACATCGAGGTCTTTGGTCCGAGTTCCCCAATCAGAGAGTGTCTCCAAGATGGTCTCAAGATCGCGTATGGGCACGCGTTCGCGGAGGAGGTTCTGAAGAACCTTCTGAAGATCTCCGGCCTTCACCACACCGGGGATGACTTCTTCGAGGAGCTTCGGCGACTTTTCCTTGAGCTGCGCGAGCAGGTTGTTGACCTCTTCACGGGTGAGCAGCTCGCCGGCGTGGGTCTTGACAAGCTCAGTGAGGTGGGTCGCGAGAACGCTGGTCGGATCGACCACGGTATAGTTCATCGTCTCGACTCGGGTCTTCATGCCGGGATCGATCCACCATGCGTCGAGACCGAAGGCTGGCTCTTTGGTGGGGAGAGCGGCGGCCGCGCCACCGGGTATGGGGGCGGTCGCTATGCCTGCATCCATGGCAAGAAGCTTGCCGGGGATGGTCTCGCCCCGCCCGATGATCGCGCTCTTGATTTTGATCCGGTACTCGTTGGGGCTGAGCTGCATATTGTCGCGGATGCGCACTGGCGGCAGAATGAAGCCGAGTTCGACGGCGAGCTGTCGGCGCGTGGCGGCGATACGTTCGAGGAGATCGCCGCCTTGCGCGGTATCCACGAGCGCGACGAGGCCGTAACCGACTTCGAGCTCTAGGGTATCGAGCTTGAGCAACTGCTCGGGTGTTGGGCCATCGCCCGTACCGCCTGCGGCCTGCTTCGCCTTGGCGATCGCGGCCTGCTGCTCGGTGGATTTGCGGTCTCGGGTCGTGCGGTTGATGCCATAGGCGAGACCGATGAGGAGGACCGCGGTTGCGAGGAGG
>JBBSBC010000127.1:0-10950 GCA_038251595.1 Phycisphaerales bacterium
CCACTCTGGCCGCCACCCTGTCCGCTACCCGGGGCACCACCGGGGGCACCACCGGGGGCTTGTTGGCCACCTTGGTTTGAGCGCGGCTCGCCACCTTGTTGGCCGCCCTGCTGGCCACCCTGCTGGCCACTGTTATGGCCACCCTGACCATTCGTCCGCTCTTGCCTGTCGGGGCGTGGTGGTGATGGGGCAACATCTGGGCGTGGCTCTGGCCGCGCAGCCTCTGATCGTACGGGTTCGGCACGAGTCGGCTCAGTGCGAGCAGGTGCGGGCGCAGGTGCCGCGGCACGTTCACGCGATGAGGATGCTCGTTCCTTCGGCTCGCGCGGCGATTCTTCTGCGCGTGCTGCCCTTGCAGGTCGTGCGGTACTCCGAGGAGCGCGGCCTTCACCCGGCTCGCGTGGTGACTTACCTTCTTTGGAGCCCGACTTATCATCGGCCACATTCGCGTTCTTCGCCATGTCGAACCTTGTTCTGTGATTGTGGAATCAAAGCGGATCGAATGTCCGCGATGAAACAGCCTGGTGTTCAGGTCTCAGCCGGCAAAGTTGCCAAGCCAAGGCCGCGTTTAACTACACGATGGGCGGGTGAAATCCGGGCTATGGCGAGAAACCATACGACGAACCAAACCCGGCGGCCGAGAGCGCCATCGAAAACGCACCCCATCACTTGCGAGATAGTGGTCAACCCCTTCCCCGGAACGAATCATTGTAGCACCCCCGCCCAATCGGTGACGCTAACCGAAACCGACATTGTGGATAACTCAGCAGCGCAAGATCATGGAAAGCACCTCGTTGACCTGCTTTTCGAGGTCGGCGTTGGCTGAGTTATCCACAACGTAAGTCGAGCTTGTTCGCTTCTGATCGACCGGCATCTGTGCGGCTTCGCGGCGACGAAGTTCGGCTTCATCCCATCCGCGCGACTCCTCGACACGCTTGAGTCGCTCCTCGAACGGAGTATCGACGAAGATGATCGCATCGCACTCTTTGGCGATGTCGGCCTCGAAGAGGAGGGGTGCATCGATGACCACTGCGCGGTGGTCGCGCGACTCGGCGATCATTGCGGCGCGGTCTTGTCTGACGATCGGGTGGACGAGAGATTCGAGTCGCTCGCGCTCGGCCGGATCATTGAAGATGATCGATGCGATCCGGGTGCGATCGACGCGACCATCGGGCGTGAGGATCGTGTTGCCCCACCATGAGACGAGTTGGTTGCGAACATCCGGGCGATCAAGCGCGGCCTTGGCCCGCTGGTCGGAATCTATGACCAGACACCCGAGTGAGGCGAGGACTTTGGCGACGGTGCTCTTGCCGGCGCCGATGCCTCCGGCAAGACCGATGACCTTGGGTTGAGTTGGAGGGTCGGTGGGTGGAGTTCTTGCCGTCGCGGAGTTCATGGCCTCTCGGAGTGTTGCGAGTGCGTGGTCGGGATTGTCGATCATTCGCCAGACGATCTCGACCGAGCCTGAACCTGCGGTGGAGATGCCGATCGTACCAAGCCCGAAGAGTCGTTCACGGATCGAACGGTAGAGGACGGCGTGCTGGACTTTCTGGAGCGGAGCTTCGACGTGCAAGCGGCGGAAGATGCCCGAATCCCACGCCGCAGCGCGTGATGAGAGTGTGTATCGCTCGGCCTCGCGTTCAATGCATGTGTAGAGCAACAGAACCAAGGCAAGGATGAGGCAGATGATCGCGATCCATAGGCCAGCATCGGTCGGCCATTGCGAGAGATGCACGATCAAGCCCAGCAGACCGACCACGCTGAGGGTGATGATCCAACCAAGGCGGCGCAGCAGTGTGAAGGCGGAAGATGGCCGCCGATCGAGGAGCAATGGCTCGTGCTCGTCGTTCAAGGGCCCATGACCCCGATGTCGGGCAGGTTGCGGAAGTAGCCGTCGTAGTCGAGCCCGTAGCCGATGACGAACTCGTCTTCGATGTCGAACCCGGCGTACTCGACATCAACCTGTTCATCGCGTCCGCCGGGCTTGTTCTTTCGGAGCAACACGGCCAGCCGCACGCTGGCTGGCCGCTGCGCCTGCACGACGCGCTTGAGCAGCCCGAGTGTTCGTCCGGAATCAAGAATGTCATCAACGAGTATGACGTGTGCCCCGCAGAGATCGGTGGGGACCGCACTCTGGATGTTGGCCCCTTGCGAGGTGGTGGCCGTGCCGGGATAGCTGGTGATCACGACGGGTCGGATGCTCATCTTGACCGGGATATGGCGGATGAGGTCGGCCGTGAAGACCAACGAGCCTGTGAGGATGGGGACGAGCACGACCCGAGCCGCATCGGGGCTGTCGGGGTGAATGCTGGCTCCTGGACCACCTCCGCCCCCACCTCCCGCATCCCCCGCCCGCACGGCCTCAAGATCACGGGTGATCTGATCGCCCAGAACCTTGATGCGGGCGGCGATCTGGTCACGAGAGATGAGTGTGCGTGCAACCTTCATGGGTAGAAGATAGCGTGGGGAGAGGACGTACGCGCGGGGATTTGATGGGTGATGTGAGGGTGTGGGGAAGATGGGGATGTAGCCAGTACAAGGCTTTGGCCGCTTGAGCTGGATTGAACTGTCGCGGTAGGGGTGGAGGATGTGCGCGATGCCGAGGCAAACGGAGACGGCCCGGGCGGGTGCCTGGGCCGTGTGGGTGACTCTGAGGAGGTTGGTTGCCCGAGGTGAGCGGGCGCGCGGACGGCGATCAGGGACGGGTGGCTGGGGAGTTGCGATGGTGTGAGGCGAGCGATTCAGCAGCCTGCAAAGTAGTTTGCGAGGAAGTCGAAGATGTCCTGCAAGGTGACGCTGTTCATCTCGTTAAAGTCGGCGGTCACTGCGTTGCTGAACCACGCGTCGAGGAAGTCGAAAACGTCCTCAACAGTTCGTCCGCCGAGTTGATTGAAGTTGGCCTTGCCGCAGGTGGTGGGGTCGCCTGCGGAGCCGCAGGCGGTGGCGGGGCCTTGGAAGGTGCCGGTGCAGGCGGCGGAATCGGTGATGGAGCAGGCCGTGCTGGTGCAGCACGCGCCGGTGAACGGGGCCGGGGATGACGAGCGCGAAGAGCGTGCCATACCCATTGGCCCCGCCGAGGTAGGTCGTCCCGTACAGAGTGTTGCCTGAGAGGGCCAGCCCGGCATAGGTAGTCGCCCCGTTGCTGCCATTAAACCTCGCCAGCGTAGTGAGCGTCTGCGCTGAGGTCAGCGACGCGCCCGATCCGAGCACCGCGATGAGGAACGCGCGGCGGAAGGACGATGCCAGCTCAGAGGGGAACGAACGCGAGTGGGTGTGGATCGACATGAGCGAGCTCGATCAGAACGTCGCGCCTTGATATGGTCGGGCGGCATCGAGTGCGGGAAGTACTCTCTATCACTCTAACTCTATCAAAGTACCTCCACCTCCCCCGTTTGTCGAGTGGCTTTTCAGGAACACTGCGCTCATGTCACGCTGCAGGAAGGTAGAGATGCTGGCAAGGAACGGATCGAGGGGTGGAGTAGCTCGGCACCACCGGCCCAAGCAACTCCTCAGTCCCTGCCGGAGTGGGTCCGTTGAATCGTCACATCTTCCACGGGTTGCGCGACGCTCCGAGTCGCTTCGCTCCGAATGTGGCTCCGTTCTGCGGGCGCTTCGGGGTCCAACTCTGTGTGGTGCGTGCGGTGAGGGATTTGGTGAGCGTGATTGGCGCGGTTGTTGGAGAACCGTCTCGGCGAGCTGTCTCGCGAGTGGTTGTTGTGCATCACAGCGTGAGTGGACCGGTGCTCATCATCACGAATCGCAGCCGCGAGCCATTGGCAGCCGTGAGCCATGAATGGTCTGCGGGCTTGCCTCACCCTGCATTGACCACGAGGATGTCGGCGGTTGCCTGGTACTGGTTGGCCCACCTGTTGAATGTGGGTTCGGCGACTTCGTTGAAGTGTTGGTGGGCGTGGTCGATTCCCCAGCCGCGTTGGCCGGTGCGTTCGAGGTTTTCCCAGCGTGCCCATCGGGTGTTGGCGGGGGCATCGACATAGATGGCGAGGTCGAGGTGTGGGCGAATTGTTGGATGGAGCGCGTGGATGCCCTCGCAGATGATGAGCGGGGCGGGGTCGATGAGGGTCGTGCCTTCGCGGCGGTGCGTGTGGAAGGACCAGATGGGAATGCGGGCGGATTGGCCGCGACGGAGGAGGGTGAGGTGTTGGGCGAGGAGGGGAAGATCGGCGAACGCGGGGTCGTCGCGGTCGAGGTAACTGACAAGTGTGTAGTCGGGCAGGTAGTGGTCGGAGGGGACGATTGGGGCCTCGAGCGCGCGTGCGAGCGTGGACTTGCCGGAGCCGACCGGGCCGGTGATGCCGATGGTGCGCGTGGGGCTTGATGGCGGCAGGGCGGCAAGGGCAGCGCGGATGGCGGAGTGTGCGGCGGAGAAGGGGATGGGTGTGGGGGCGGGCACTGGGTGAAGGGTATTGGGCCAGAGCGGATGGGCGAACTTTGATAGCATGATCTGCATGTCAAACTTCACGGGCCTGATCGGGATGGTGGTGTTGCTGGGTATTGCGGTGGTGCTGTCGGAGAATCGTCGCCGGATCAACGTGAAGTTGGTGGTGGTCGGGGTGGCGAGCCAGGTTTTGCTGGGGTGGTTGCTCTTGAGCGTGGGGCCGGTGCGGGCGGTGTTTGAACTGTTGGCGCGGGTGGTGAACAGGGTGATCTCGTTTGCGGGTGATGGGACGCGGTTTGTGTTCGGCTCATTGGCCAACTCGAGCGGCGATGCGCAGCACCCGTGGGGCTTTGTGTTTGCCATTCATGTGCTGCCGGTGATTGTGTTCTTTGCCGCACTGATGGGTGTGCTGTATCACCTGGGAATCATGCAGCGCGTGGTCGCGGGTGTTGGGTGGGTGTTGCAGCGGACACTGGGCATCACGGGTGTGGAAGCTCTGTCTGCGAGCGCGAACATCTTTCTTGGTCAGACGGAAGCTCCGCTGTGTGTGCGGCCATACATCGCGGGCATGACGCGGTCGCAGATCATGTCGATCATGGTGTGCGGCTTTGCAACGATTGCGGGCTCGGTGCTGGCCGCGTATATCGGGATACTGGGGGGTAGCGATGAGGAGTCGCGCGTGCTGTTTGCGATGCACCTGATGGCGGCGAGCGTGATGTCAGCGCCGGCGGCGCTGGTGATGGCGAAGATCATGGTGCCGGAGCTGGAGACGCCACGGGATGAATCGACAAGTATGCTGATGAAGCAGAAGCGGACCACGCGGAACGTGGTGGATGCGGCGGCGGAGGGTGCGACAGACGGGCTGAAACTCGCGCTGAACGTTGCGGCGATGCTGATCGCGTTTGTTGCGTTGTTGGCGATGTTGAACTATCCGCTTGCGGCGTTGAGTCGGTGGGAACCGATCGCGGAGTGGCGTGCAGGGTTGGGCGTGCCGGTGCTGACGCTTGAATATCTGCTTGGGACGGTGTTTAAGCCGCTGGTATGGACATTTGGTGTGCCGTGGCGAGATTGCGGCGTGTTCGGATCGCTGTTGGGGCAGCAACTGGTGGCGACGGAGTTTGTTGCGTATCTGTCACTCTCTCTCGCGATGGGTGAACAGGAGATCGGGCCACGCGCTGCGCAGATGGCGACCTATGCACTCTGCGGGTTTGCGAACTTTCCGTCGATCGCGATACAGATTGGTGGGCTTTCGGCGCTCGCGCCCGAACGGCGGGCGGACTTTGCCGCGCTGGGGCTGATGGCGATGGTGGCGGGCGCGTTGGCGTGCTGGATGACCTGCTGCGTCGCGGGGCTGTTTATCGGCGGGTGAGCGTGCGGATCGGGAAGATGGATGCGGCGCGGAGACTCAGGCGACTTTTCGGAACTTGATCATGACATCGGTGCCGAATGAGGGAAGTGCGACGGTGGTGAAGCGGGTTCCGGCGACAAGCCCTTCGAGCGTGCTGATGACCTGGGTATCGGCACCCGTTGACCAGAACTCGAAGGTGTAGGTTGAACCGGCGTCGAGTCCTTCGATCTTGAGGTTGGCGCTGCCGACTTCGCCGGAGGACTTGCCGGAATCGCGCAGAGCATAGGCGAGGCCCTGATCGCCATCGGTCGAGCCCCACGCACGCAGCGTGTGGCCGCCGGTGTTGTTGAACGAGAGACGACCGGAGAGCGTGGTGGTGCGGTAGTTGGCCCAGTCGAAGAAGAGCGCATCTTGGTTGCCATTGACGAAACTGGTAACGGATTGTTGCGTCTGGCGCATGCCGATCGAGAGGGGGACGGGGAGATAGCCGGTGGTGTCGGGGTCAAAGGTTTCGGGGTAGGTATCGCGCAGTTCTGAGCCGCCGATGCGGAGTCCGGAACCGGCGAGTCCGGAGGCGATGCTGACCCATGATGTGACGCGGTAGATGGCCTCGTCTTCGGCGAGGTAGAAGGGACGGTCGGGGTCAGCATTCTGTGAATAGTCGGTGTAGTAGGGTGTCTGATCTGACCAGTTGCGGCCGACGAGATCCCACTCGGCGTTGTGCACGGGTCGGTTGTCGCGTCGGCTGGTCAGCCAATACGCGGCAAGTGCGCCGTAGTCCATGCCGGGTCGGACAGACTTGTCATCCTGCGGATTGTTCACGGGCTCGGCGGTCGAAGGGGTATAGAAGTGCGGGTCGAGGATATCGAAGGCATCGCTGTAGAAGACGGCTCGGGCGACCGGGCCGCGGAGTGAGAGACCGATGGTGGTGCTCATCACGTTGAGTTCGGGTGCGTATGAACGGAGGTGCGTGGCGAGCTTGATGAGGAAGCGCGAGCGCTGGCGCATCTCGGTGACCTCGTCGGCATCTGCGCGTCCGCCATCCCATTCATTCACCAGCTCGAAGCCCATCATGGTGTAGGCGTGTGGGCTCTCTCGAACCCAGTCGGCGAGAACGCTCATGCGCTGCTTGGCCATTTCAAGAACTTCGGCGCTCTGATAGAACTCATCCATTGAACTGACAGGCCCACCGTTGACGGTGGAGTAGGGTGTAAGGTCGAAGTAGTTGCCGTAGTTAAAGTTGTTGAAGGTCTGGAGCATGAAGCGGATGCCGGTGCGAGCGGCCTGGGCCATCAGCGCGTGGAGATAGTCCTTCATGTTGTCGTTGAAGGTGCTCCCGGTGTCACCCGGCTCGCGCCACTCGAGCCAGGGCATGCCGTTGGGAAGTTCGGCACGAGCGGCGGGCGTATCTTCCAGTTGAGTGCGTTCAAGCTGCACACGCAAGGTGTTAACACCATAGCTGGCGAGCGCATCGAAGTAGCCTTCCGGAGTGCCTTCGTTGTTGGTGCGCTCGGAGAAGTTGATGAACTCTTCGGTCGAGGAGTTCCAGATGCCGCCGTCGTAAAGGCCACGAACGTAGAGGCTGGAGATGCCGACTGTGCCGCCGACCATGATGAAAGGATCGCCCGCTTCGGTTACGAGTGTGTTTCCGACTGGCGAGACCATGAGGCGCTGACCACCACTGGGATCCTGCAGTTCAGTCTGTGTTGTGAAGGTTACCGAGGCGATATCGCCCAGCCGGCCGGCAAAGTCTGCCGCGCGAACAGCGAAGAAGTGCTGCGTATCTGGCGAGAGCAAGCCGATGCGGAGCGACTCGCGCTTGCCCCTGAGGTGCGGAACGAAGTTGTTCTGCGTCGCCTGCGCGTTCTGCCAGTCCTCTTCGATCACGATCGGCGTGGTTGACCAGCGGATCTGATACGCTGAGACGTTTCCTTTACCCGCAAGGGTTGCGGTTGGCGCGGTGAAGTCGAGACGCGCGCCGTAGCCAGAGACGGATGAGGCCGTGAGGTTGGTGATTGCTCTGGGCTGATCTGCTGAGCTGCGATCAACAAACTGAAGGACTGCGTAGTTGACCGGGCCGCGCCAGCCGGAATCGCTGTAGTTCAGACTGCTGTACACGGCGTTGATGTGGTCATCAACAATACGATCGCCCGTGCGCGTCGCGGGGTCGGTGCTGGTTCCGAAATAGTCAGAGGTTCGATCATTGCCGTTGTTATCGAAGTAGGCATCGAAGTTCATGCCGATGGTCTGGCCGTTGATCGGCCGACCGGACATCCCCAGTGCCTCCCACGGAATGATTACTTCGGATGTCCACCCAACATCCTTGTTGTTGTTCCGGTTCACGGTGCCCTTGACGCGTGTGGCCCATTGGAGTCCGGGTGTGAGCAACCCATCAGGCGTGACAAGCGCCCCGGAACCAGCGCCATCACCGCGGAGAAAGTCGTATCTGGAGACACGCCCGGTGCCGCTGGTGGGACCGTTGAAGCTTCCGATGTTGTACGCCAGCATGCGCCCGCTGCTGGGCAGGGCCTTGGCACGGGTGTTGCGAGGATCAAAGAACAAGGCAAGGCCGTCATCCTTCCAGAACTCCCAACGATTGCCCGTGCCACCGCCAGAGCCGTCGGCCCAAAGCCGCGTATCTCGCACATCGGCGGCAATCAACAGGCCGGTATCGCTATACATGATTCGCAGGGTGATGTTCGATTGATCGAGGTGCGGCTGTGTGCGGACGATGGTCGCCGCATTGGCCCACTCGGACTGATTGATCACACCATCGATCGTGGCGGCTCCATCAATGGCGACCCAAAGCGGATGGTTGGTCGTCACAGCATCGACCGCGAAGAGTGAGCGGGCTTCGAGTTGCTCGAAGGCCGACCCGACACCCGCAGCGGCCGCGAGGCGTGCGGGAGATGAGACGCGACGGTAAAGCGAACCGGCATTGCGGGCCATGGTCATTTGAAAGCACCTCGAAAGATCGCGACTGGTTGGCCCTGCTGACGAAGCAAACCCTGGAAGAGTTATCGAAATCGCGTCTCGCCCGGTCCAGCTTCGTTTGATACAGCAGCGGATCCTGTGGAGGCTTGTTCGGTTTAATCCGGCGGACCGGTTCTGGCGATCCGGGTTCACGTACACTTGCGAGCGATGTCGGTGATGATCAGGGGCTCGGCTATCGGACACCGGAGGAAACATGAGCGTTGCAAAGGTTGATCAGTTCATAGGCGGAAAGCGGACCAATGAGCTTGCCGTGGGTGGCGTGGCGGGTGGACGGGTGCACGCGGTCACGAACCCTGCTACCGGCGAGACGGTGGCGCACGCGGAGTTGGAGTCGATGCGCAGCGCGGAGGCCGCCGTGCAGGCGGCGAGCGAGGCCTTTCCTGCGTGGTCAAACACGCCGGTGGGTGATCGATGTCAGTTTTTGTTTCGTTACAAGCAGGTGCTTGAAAACAACTTCGATGATCTGGCCGCGATGATCGTGCGTGAGCATGGCAAAACGATGGCCGAGGGTCGGGGCGATGTCCGGCGCGGAATAGACTGTGTTGAGTTTGCGTGCGCAGCCCCGCTGCTGATGATGGGGCGTACACTGCCTCAGATCGCGGTCAGCACGAGTTTCTGCCGCACGGAGGACACGAGCGGTGTGGGGATTGACAGCACGGTTGACCGTGTGCCGCTGGGCGTTTGTCTGGGCATAACACCGTTCAACTTTCCCGTGATGGTTCCGCTCTGGATGTGGCCGATGGCGGTGGTTTGCGGCAACACCTTCGTGCTCAAGCCGAGCGAGAAGGTGCCGATGAGCGCGCTCTGCGAGGTTGAACTGGCACACGAAGCCGGGTTGCCTGCCGGCGTGCTGAACCTGGTGACCGGAGGCCCGAAGGTCGTGGACCAGCTGATTGATCATCCGGATGTGCGGGCGGTGAGCTTTGTTGGATCATCAAAGGTTGCTCACCACGTGTACACGCGCGCAACGGCGGCGGGCAAGCGCGCCCAGTGCATGGGCGGCGCGAAGAACTACATGGTGATCATGCCCGACGCCAACCGCGAGGCGGTGATCGAGGGAATTGTTGGTTCAGCATTCGGCAACTCGGGCCAGCGCTGCCTTGCTGGTAGTGTGGCGATCGCGGTGGGCGATGTGGGCGACTGGCTTGCGACGATGCTGAAAGCGGCGGTTTCTCGCATTAGAGTTGGCGCCGGTGATGAGGCTGGCTGCGGCATGGGTCCGGTTATCGACGCCGCGAGCAAGGAACGGATACTTGGTTTCATCAGTGCCGGTGTGCAGGACGGGGCCACGTTGGTTCTTGACGGGCGCACCGCGGCAATGCCTGCAACCGGCTGCTTTGTCGGACCCACAATCTTTGATCAATGCCGACCGGGAATGAAGATTGTTGATGAAGAGATCTTCGGGCCGGTGCTCTCGATCGTGCGTGAGACCACGCTCGATGCCGCGGTGGCAACGATGAATCGATCTCGATACGGAAACATGGCCGTGATCTTTACGAGCAGCGGGTACAGCGCGCGAAGGTTCAAGACCAACGCGCAGGCCGGAATGATCGGCATCAACGTCGGTGTGCCCGCACCGATGGCCGTCTTTCCCTTCTCCGGATGGAAGCAGAGCTTCTTCGGCGATCTGCACGCCAACGGCGAAGACGCGGCGAAGTTCTACACCGAGAGCAAGGTAGTGGTCACGAGATGGATGTAGGGCTCACTCAAACCGCAAGTGCTTCACGCTCTCGCCACTGTCTCGAAGTTCCACGAGCGCATCAATACCGATATCCAGATGCTTGCGAACATGAAGTTCTGTAACAGTCTTGTCGCTCATGCTCGTCTTGACACCTTCTGGTGTCATTGGGTTATCGCTCACCAGCAAGAGCGCGCCCTTGGGGATTGAGTTGACGAAACCAACCATGAAGATCGTCGCGGTCTCCATGTCGATGCCGATTGCACGGATGAGACGCAGATACTCCTTGAACTTCTCATCGTGCTCCCATACTCGGCGATTGGTGGTGTAGACGGTTCCCGTCCAGTAGTCGCACTCATGCTTGATGATCGATTCACTGACCGCACGCTGCAATCGGAACGATGGCAACGCGGGCACCTCGGGGGGCATGTACTCATTGCTCGTGCCTTCGCCGCGGATCGCCGCAATCGGGAGCACAAAGTCGCCCAGGCGAGCTTTCTTCAGCCCACCACATTTGCCGAGGAAGAGCACGGC
>JBBSBC010000128.1:0-10941 GCA_038251595.1 Phycisphaerales bacterium
TGATGGGAGGCGTGCCGCTGCTGCGCGACTTCTGCACCAACCCGCTTCCGGAGGTGAGGGCCGTCACATCAAGGGGTGGGAACATTGATTATGAGTTTGTGGACCGGGGTGTTGGGCTAGCCTCGGCCCTGACGGTGTATACCGCTGATATCCGCAGAGGGTTGGGTGGTTGTTTGAAACGTGAAGACGTGAACACGATGAACGCGCTGTACCTCTCGATCAGGCAGCCGCTGGAGTTGGGTGTGATTGATCTGTGGGCACCGCGCAGCACGTTCGGCGACTTTCGCCCGTATGCGATGAGCGTGAGCGCAATCAATGGTGAGTCGAACTCGGAACCGCCAACGAGTTGGTACCAGCTTCCGTTGCCGGAGAGTGCCGAGCGGCTGGGGTTTGGCCTTGATGCCGCGCCGATCGCCGATGCGCCTGAGTATGTCGGCGCCATGAAACGGGTCTTTGATCGGCTGGGGTGGGACCCGGCGGGGTATGAGCTGCATCGGCTGAGCGTCGAGTATCCGGTGATGGGGACGCGCTTGGTGATGCTGGTTGACCTGCCAGCGTGAAACCAGAGGGATGAGCACGCTCGTTGCTGGCTGGTGCATACGACCGCGGGTCGGAGGCGTCCGTGCTGAACATGCCGAGTGCCGCATGTTGTCGGGTCTTATGTTGGTGCGTTGGACACGATTTTTCTCACCTTAATATGCGCGCGCCTTGCAAATGCCAGAGGCCCGCTCACTCTTAACTCCAGCGTACCCTGGATGTACGCGCTTCGTACACGGCGGACGAGCACACCTCATTTTCGAGCGTGCCCGAACCGTGGTCCGATGCGTTGCACACGATGCTTTCCGGCAATGAATCTGCCGTTTGCCAACGGTTTCTTTTCACCGTGCGCTCACCCGCAATGCGCGGTGTTGCGACATTCATCAAAATTGTTCACAGAAGTTTAACTCAATCGCCGACATTCCTTTACGGACACGCGCCACAAGTTGCGCGGTGCTCGCACGATCGGCGGAACCACCGCGGAGGGTCGGAGCCATGTCGGCATCACGTCGTTCAGCCTCACTTCCTCGCGCATTCACGATGGTCGAACTGCTCGTCACGATCGCGATCATCGCCATACTCATCGCCTTGATCCTTCCCTCTCTTAGCGGTGCGCGTGAGAATTCCCGCACGCTGAAGTGCGCGGCCAACACCCGCTCGCTGGCGCAGGCCATTGCCGTGTATTCAAACGATCATCGAGGGCGTATGCCGCCCGCGTATATCGCGGCCGATACCGCGAGCGCGTTGCCTGCGTGGGCGCTCAGACAGCCCGGAGACATCGACTCGGAACCCTACATCCATTGGACCCGCATGGTCACCGGCGACATCGGTACAGACGATGTGCAGCCCGAAGCCTTCATGTGTCCCGCCGCGCCGGATGGTGGCGCACCGGCGCGCCGCCCACAGCTCGGGTTCGCCGAACCCTGGCAGCAGCGGTCTACGGGTCTATCCGACTGGCAGCCGCCGCGCATGGCCTACACGGTGAATGGCGCGCTCATGCCGCCGGGCACGATGATGGACCACTTTCGACGCAAGGCCAGACTGGTTGATATCGCTGAGGTGAATCAGCCGGAGCGCGTCATCCTCGCCACCGAGTTTTATGATGACCAGACCGTCGGTTGGCGCGCGATCGGTGAGTTTGACATCGCCTCGCGGAGCTACCGCCCCATCATGCCTTTCATCGGTGGCTCCACCGGTCCCATGAACCTGTTCAATGAACCGACGCTGGGTGATGAACCGCGCTTCTTTTACCCGACGAACAACTCGGTCTTTGATCTTTCTCAACTCAAGACCATCTACACGTACTTTGGTACGGTCAATGTTATTACATCCAACGCGATTACGTCGATCAACGCCGTCGGCCGCCGCCACCCGCAGCGCACGCGGCGAGACGGAGGCCTGGCCAACTTTGCCTTTCTCGATGGGCACATAGACCGCATGCACCCGCGGGCGACACTCGAACGGGAGCTTTGGGGAGATCGCTTCTGGGGCATAACCGGGAACAACGCGGTGGACAAGCGGCAACGCGTTCACCCATGACTCCCCACTCCCCCCATCCGCAACCCCCACCCATCGCGCTGGTAGACGGCCAGGACACCGGCGGCACCGGATGACGGCCGCTTATGGCTGCTGCGGTCAGGCCCTGACCAGATTCACGGGCCACCCGTGCACCGGGCCCGGCCGTCAACCAGGGCGACGAGCGGGAAAGGGATGGTAGGTGGATCGGCGGGCCAAAGGTGCGAACAAAGACCACATTTGTGGACAATTCGATTGGTAGGGCTTCTGGATCAATTGTGCGGACAATGTACGCTGGATAGGACCGAGTGCTCACCACCTCGCTTACTAAACTCTCAACATGAACCAGCGCCCGGACCATCCATTGGAAAGCTCGGAGAAGCAAAGACGGTTCATTGTCCGTCTTGTGCGGATGGCTTTTTTCATTGTCATCACCACCGTGGCCCTCGTGACGGTCATTCAGCGCGCCAGTGATCGGGGGGGAGATCAGCCGGGATTCACGGCGGCCACACGACCGACGCAGACGACCGCGCCGGCCAATCGGACCGGGGGTTCGCAGACCCCGGCGGCGAGCATCGCCGCGGAGATCGAGATTCCCTGGTGGGTGCCTGTTGCGATTGCGGTGGGGCTTTTCGGGATCGTGGTGTTGATCGATCTGGCGACTCCCAACAAAAAGATATCGAGCATCTCGGGGGTGCTCTTTGGACTGCTGGCCGGTGTGCTGGCGACGGTGGCCATCAGCGCGGTGATTGAGCTTGCGCTACAGGTGTGGCTGCCCGAACGCGCGCTGCTGGCGATCAGACCGTTGATCCTGCTCATCAAGCCGCTGCTCGGAATCGCCCTCTGCTATCTGGGCATCACCACCGTGCTGCAAACGCAGGATGACTTTCGCCTCGTGATTCCGTATGTTGAGTTTTCCAAGCAGATTCGCGGCACCAAGCCGCTGGTACTCGACACCTCAGCGCTGATCGACGCAAGGGTTGCGGATCTGGGCGCGACGGGGCTTATTCAAGCGCCGCTGATCATTCCTCGGTTTGTGGTGGCGGAACTGCAGGCTCTTGCGGATTCATCGGACAAGCTGAAGCGTGCCCGCGGCCGGCGCGGGCTTGAAGTGGTGACCAGGCTTCAGCGGCAGGGAACGATCGATGTCACGATCGACGACACGCCGGTGGCGTCGATGGCGGTCGATCAGATGCTGGTCGAACTTACACAGCGCTTGACCGGTCGATTGGTCACCACCGATCTGGGGTTGACGCGGGTGGCGCAGATTCAGGGTGTGATGGTGCTGAACATGCACGAGATCGCCGCGGCGTGCAAGCCGGCACTGATTCCCGGTGAGCAGATCGTGCTGAAGGTTGTCAAGGGTGGCGAGCAGGCGGGGCAGGGTGTAGGGTATCTCGATGACGGCACGATGGTGGTGGTTGAACACGGAGCGATGTTGATCGGGAGCGAATCGCAGGTGCTGGTGACCAGCACGCTGCAAACCGCGGCGGGCAGAATGGTCTTTGCCAAGCCGCTGCCGGGCGCGACGGAGCCGCGAAGAACGGTAGAATCTGAGGGTGCGCCGATGGTTTCGCAGACGCATGGGGCGGAGGTCACGGTGAAATCACACGATGGTGAGTGGACCGTGGCTGATCCGGGTAGCGATGCGGCGGAGAGCGCGAGCGAGCACGAGGTCGATCCACGCAAGGGCGATCAGGTCAGGCCCGCGGGCATAACAGGGGTCGCCACGCCTTCCATGCCCGGTGGACCGTTTCCCCCGAAACCACCGGTGCGGAAGCCACCGAGCCTGAGAAACCCAAGGCGGTAGGCGTGCAGGCAAAGGACAATCGACGGCAAGCGATGGAGTGAAGGATGTCGAGCGTCGCAGCGACCCGATCAGCCACATGTGCAGTTGGCGGGCCATGAGGTCTTGCCAGCGGCCACTTCGCGAATCACTCGTAGGATGGTGGTGGGATCATCGTTCTTCGAGATCGCGCCGCACGCCCCGGCGGCGGCGGTCCGAAGGATGAACGCCTGATCGTCGTAGCCACTGTAAATGATCACGTGGGTGTTTGCGTAGTGGGTCTTGAGCTGCTTGGTTACGAGAAGAGGATCCTTCCCGGGCATGGTGGCATCAAGAAGCACAATCAGGGGTGGCCCATCGGGGCGGCCAGCGGTCGCTTCGCGAACAGCGGACTCGAGATTGTCGGCCGTTGCGAGACAAGCTTCGCAGTGCATATCGATCTGGGCATCGATGATGAGGCGGAGCCCGGCGGTGATGTCCACGTTATCATCGACGCAGATCACCCGTATAGGCGTCTGAATCCGAGGAGACGAGTCTGCGGGCGCGATCGGCGGAGCAGGGGTGAGTGCGCTTGAAACATCGGGGAGCGACGCTATGAGCGGTTGAGACTTAAGAATGTAGGAATGGGCTTGCAACAGACGGGCGGCCTGCACCACGAGATCTCGCAGCAAGGCAAGCTCTTCGCTCATCGAGTCGTAGGCTTCCTTGAACTTCTCTTCATTGAAGTGATGACGCTCGAGATTCTCCAGCTCGAAGAGCAGAACAGCGACAGCATTGCCCAGCGCGTGGGCGAGCATCGCACCTTCAGGGCGCTGAACAGCGGGCGTGGTGGGGGTGTTTGGGTGAACCGCATCCATGGAAGATGTCCACAGTTTAGACCATTGGCGCCTCCATCAGCAGCAGAAGTTCGTCAAAATTTGCGGGTTTGGTCAGGTGGGCATCAAAGCCCGCTTCCTTGGCCAGCGCAACGTCGGTCTCACGTCCATACCCGGTGAGGGCGATCAGCCGCATGCTTTCACCTGCGAATCCGAGCACGGACGAGGTGCGGAGTTGTCGAGCCACTTCATAGCCGTTGAGGCCGGGAAGCCCAATATCAAGCAAGACCACATCGGCCCGCCATTGGAGAGCGACTTTTAAACCGTCGATTCCGTTGTACGCACTTTGAACGGCAAAGCCTTTCTGCCGCAGCGTGCTCGTGAGCATCAAGACCAGATCGATGTTGTCATCCACCACGAGGACGCGGGTGCCGTCGATACGCTGGGCGGGGAGCGCAAAGGTAGTTGGTGGCTCCATCGGTTGCGGCGGGAGAGCAAGCCGGAGACTCACGATGAACTCAGAGCCTGAAGTTGCATCTTTGGGTGGGCTGTTCGCGTCGAGCGTGCCGCCGTGCAGATTCACCAATCGGTGGGCCAGCGAGAGGCCGATGCCCAGCCCGCCTTGCGACCGATCAAGAGAACGATCCGCTTGTGTGAAGAGATCGAAGATGTGGGGAAGGAGTTCCTTGTCGATACCGACACCGTTGTCGATGACGCGCACACGTGCATGGGATGCATCCTTAGGTTGCTCGCAACGAACCTCGATGAGCCCGCCGTCGGGCGTGTACTTGGCGGCGTTGGTGAGGATGTTGAGGAAGACTTCTTCCAAGCGCGTGGCATCGGCGTTAACCCAGACACCCCCGCCGGTTCCCTCATCGCACAGGTGCAGTTTAAGCGTGTGCTTGTGCTGCACCATGAGAGGCGTGACGGACTCGACCGCGCGCCTCACAACCTGGTTGAGGTCGAGCGTCCGCAGATCAAGGCGGATGCGCCCGCTGACCAGACGCGCGACTTCCAGAAGATCGTTTACGAGATTGGTGAGGTGGCCCACCTGCCGCTCAATGATCTCGCGGGCCTGCTGCTGAACAGGGTTGTCGTTGCCGCGTTCGTGCATCTTGAGCAGGTAGACCGCGGAGCGGATCGGTGCGAGGGGGCTGCGCAGCTCGTGGCTGAGCATGGCGAGGAACTCATCTTTGCGTTGAGACTCATCGGCCATGGCCCTAGCCTGCTCGGCGATCTTGGTCTCCATTCTTACGCGCTCGGAAATATCGCGCACGTTGCACTGGGCGACCAGTTGGTCGCCCTCGTGGTAGACGTTGGCAACAAACTCGACCTGGACCTTCTTGCCGAGCTGGTTGCGCACGGGGAGATGTTCGTAACGGATGTACCCCGTGCTCTGAAGTTCGCGGAAAGCTTCCTTGTTCGCTTCGACATCGGCGAACATGCCGATTTCGTAAAGCTCCTTGCCGATAAGTTTGTCGCTGGTCAGGCCAACGAGTGAGGCCATGAAGGCGTTGGCATCGATGACCTGGCCCGAAAGGGCATCGAGAATCAGGATGCCATCCTTCGCGGACTCGAAGAGGCGGCGGTAGCGGACTTCAGAAACCTGCACACGATGCTCAGAGCGATTCCGCTCGGTGGTATTGGTGAAGAGGACGGCGACTCTTCGGGTTTCTGGGCCACCGACGCGGGCCGCGTAAATGTCGAACCAGCTGTTGTCCAACTCTTTGACGAGGAGCTCGATCCTGATCGGCTCGCCCGTGGCGACGACGCGTGCGTAGGTCTCGACCCAGATCGGCTCGATCGCGGGCACGAGTTCGAGGATGCGCTTGCCGACGGCATCGGGAATTCCCGATTGCTTGGCGAAGGCGGGGTTGACCTCGATAAAGCGGTAATCAAAGGCTTTGCCGCTTGCATCGTACACCAACTCGATGATGGCAAATCCCTCATCGATCGAGTTGAAAAGAGTGCCGTACCGTTCTTCCTTGGCGCGAAGAGCGAGCTCGACGGCGCGGCGATCGGTGATATCTTCGATGGCCAGCAGGATCAGCTCGGAGTGGTTCCCCGGCCTGCGCACGCGGCGGGCGTTGAGGAGCATGGTCTTGCGGCCGATACCCTCGAACTCGTGATCGACCTCGAAGCCCTCGAAGACATTGTCGCGCGGCAGGACTTCTTCGAGCAGGATGCGCAGCCGCGGGATGTTCCACTGACCATCGCCGAGTTCGTAGACATAACGACCCTCGGTCGCGGCTCGCTCGACACCAAAGGTTTGATAGAAGGCGAGGTTGGCGCTCACTATGCGCAGGTCGCCGCTCAGGACGAGGAAGGGTTCACGCTGAGTTTCAAGGATGTTGGATGCGTAGTCCATCGCATCTTTGATCAATCGTTCCTGACGGTATCGCTCGGTGATATCGCGGAAGACCAGGACGGCACCGGCGATCTCGCCCTTCTCGTTGCGGATGGGGGCAGCACTGTCATCAATTGGTCGCTCGGTTCCATCCTTTGAGATCAGGAGGGTGTGGTTGGCCAGGCCCACGATCACACCTTCGGTCAAACAGCGCAGCGCGGGATTCTCGACCTCGTCGCGCGTCTCGTGATTGACGATGTGGAAAACTTCCTTGAGGTTTCGCCCGATCGCTTCCTGCTCGGTCCAGCCCGTCAAAGTCTGCGCTACCGGGTTGAGCATCGTGACATGTCCGCGCTCATCGGTGGTAGCTACACCATCGCCGATGCTCGAGAGCGTGACGCGCAGCCCATCGACGGCATTTCTTAGGTCGCGCATGACTGCTCCTTACCCGGTGCAGTCCCGCCGGCAGGTCTCAACTGGAAACCACAACGATATCCCGACACACCCCGCTACACACCCCGCTACACACCCCGCGACACACCCCGCTCATGTCCGCGAGTCAGGCCTGTTTAACGATAGCACACGGAGTTCTGAGCCTTTTTGCGGAACCATGGGGTTGCACATAAGTGCTTGCACGAACGCCATATCCGTACGTATTTTGATGGGATTATCAATCCCCAACAAGCAAGCATGAGGTCTGAGATGAAACGTGCATGAAACTGGTCAGGCGAGTGTGATGAGTTGCGAGCGATGATGAGAAGCGCGGCTCATCCATCGCGCTTTGAAATGCTTAACGTTTTCAGCGCGGCACCTACTCAACATCTTTCCATGTTTTCCGCTTGATGATGGCGTGGATGGATTGGACGGTCACACCGTGAAGCTCGGCGAGTTGCTTGATGGTCTTGCGTGATTTTCGGATGCCGCGAACTTTGGTGGGCGTGAATCTGACGTGGATGCCGCGCCGGGGCTTGATGGCCATCGAGTGCTGCGACGCGGCCGCACGGGTGACCCAGCGAAGATTTTTCAGACGGTTGTCTGTGCGGTCGTGGTTGATGTGGATCACAACGTGGTTGCGCGATGACCGCCGACCAAGAAAGGCAAGGGCCACCAGTTGATGCACGAGGTGAACGTAGGTTCCCCCGCCGCGTATGCGGAGGCTGACGTTGATAAAGCCACCTTTGTCAGGGAAGATGGCCTTGAGCCGTGGCTTGGGTGTCAGTTGCGAACGGCCGGGGACAAGGAACGTGCGAATGCGGCCACGGTCGGAGACCTGGTATTCCGGGTGAACGCGGCCGCGACGGTCGATGACGGGGAGCCATTTTTCCATGGTGTTCGCGAGGGAGTCGGCCGATGGGAAGCCCGGTGAGAGGCGGATAGGAGGGACGAACCGGTGTACCAGCGCGTGCAAAGACCTGGGGCTGTTGACGTGAGGGTGCTGACAATCAAACTTATACACGATGGGGGCTGAACCGGGAAACCTGCGCTGATTGGCCGGCAAGGGGGGAGGCGAAACGTGGGGGATCGCGAATCGACTTGAACATGGGCATGGATGCCGATGCTACCATCGACCGTGCAAGTGCTTGATACCCGACAGAGCGTGCGGCTGGCCATCCTGATGGAAATGCTGGAGGAAGTCAGCCGCGCAACCGAGCCCGAACAGGCGGTGCAGGCGTACGCGCAGCGGATCGGCAAGCTCAGGCCGGTGGATGCGGTGGTTGCGGTGAGTGTTCGCAATCTGTCCGTAGGCCAATACAAGATCACGCGTCGCGCGCAGATGGATCTGGATGGCGGGAACGTCAAGCATCAGATTGTGGACCCATGGAAGAACTGGGGAAAGCTCCCGATCTTCAGCGGCGGGTTTATCGGTGACCTGATCGCCAACCCCGAGCCGCAGATGCTCTTTGACCTTGATGTGGGGAGCGACCCGGTGGTCGGTGACTTTTTGGCGGATATGAAATCATGCCTCGCCCTGCCGCTGCTTGATGGGGGAAAGGTGTTGAACTGGACGCTGCAGTTCAGGCGTGATCCGCGCGGGTTCACAATGGAGGAGCTGGAACAGAACCTGCTTACGGCCAATCTGTTTGGCGCGATGACCAAGAACCTGGTCTCGCTGGATCAGATCAACAAGCTCAACGAGCGGTTGAAGCAGCAGTTTGCGGAAGTGGCTCGTGTGCAGCAGAGCCTGCTGCCGCAGCAACTGCCGGTTGTTCCCGGGCTGACCTTTGCCACAAGCTATCTGACGAGTGATCAGGCGGGCGGCGATTATTACGACTTCTTCGAGCTTCCGGATGGGCGGCTGGGAATCGTCATCGCGGATGTTTCAGGCCATGGACCGGGCGCGGCGACGGTGATGGCGATGTTGCACGCCATGATCCATGCCTATCCCGGCGATTCTTCGACCGCCGACCCTGCGAACGTCATGCGGTTTGCCAATCGTCAACTGGTGTCGGCGCGGATGGATGGCTCGTTCGCAACGGCCTTTCTCGGCCTGTACGACTCGAAAACCAAAGAACTGGTCTATTCCAACGCGGGGCATCCGCCGCCGCGGGTGTGGAACGCGGCGACCGGTCGGGTCGCGCCGCTCGCGGGTGAATCGACGTTGCCGCTGGGCATCACCGAAGAGATGGAGATTCCGACGAACCACGTGGTGCTGACCTCGGGCCAGACACTTGTGTATTACACCGATGGCATCTCCGAGACCTTCAACGATCGTCGTGAGATGTTTGGTGAAGATGGGCTGGATGCGGCGATCCGCTCAGCAGAGGGTGGCGCGGGCGAGCCTGATGCGGTGGTGAACGCGATTCACAGCGCGCTGCACAGGTTCAACGGGCGCATGACACGGGATGATGATCAGACGCTGGTGGTGATGAAGGTTGTGTGAAGAGTGCGCGGGATGGGAACTGGGTGATGTCACGAGGTGAATCGAGCATGGCCGAGCGTGTGGAGGTCGAGTGGTTTGCGCGTCCGGATGCGGAGCATGGGCGCGATGGGACTGGCCTGCGGTTTGGCTGCACCATGTGCGGCAACTGCTGCTCAGGGCCGGAGGGGTACGTGCTGGTGAGTGATGAGGAGGCCAGCGCGCTGGCCGCGCGGCTCAAGCTGTCGGTCGCGGCGTTTCTCAAGACGTATACACACACAACCAGCGAGGGTCGATCGCTGACCGAGAAGACCTCGGCGGGTGGGCTTGATTGCGTCTTCCTCGATCGCGAGAAGATTCCCGGTAAGGCGGTCTGCGGCGTGTACGAAGATCGGCCCAAGCAGTGCCGAACGTGGCCGTTCTGGTCGAGCGTGATTAAGAGCCGGGCAACCTGGGAGCGAGCAAAGAAGGTCTGCCCGGGAATCGACCAAGGGAAGAAGCACTCACTGGTGCAGATTCGGGTGGCGCGGGGAGAGATTGAGATTTAGCGCACATTCGGCACGCGGTACAGGTCGGGAAGGTGCAGAGAAAAGTGAACCAGAAGACACATCGGCTGGTATGCCGATGCCACGGATTCCAATGCCACTTCAGGCCGCTGCGGTGCGGAGGTTGATGCTGGCGGCTCGGGGCTTGCGCACGGCGGATTCGGCGGTCTGATCGACGAGGGCCTTCTGGGTTTCGTTGAAGGCTTCGCCGAAGCGGAAGAGCCTGAACGAGTTGCCGATGACGAAGACATCGCCGATGACGTGGTAAACGGCCGCGCCGAGGATCGGCAGGAAGCCGGTCGCCGCGACAACCAGACCGATGATCGCGATAAAGATGCTTGCGGCGATGTTCTGGGCCACGATGGCGCGGGTGCGGCGTGAGAGCTCGATCAGGAAGGGGATTCGTGACAGGTCATCGTTCATCAACGCGACACCGGCGGAGTTGGCCGCGATATCGCTGCCGCCCAGACCCATCGCGACGCCGATATCGGCCGCGGCGAGCGAGGGGCCATCGTTGATGCCATCACCTATCATGAGCA
>JBBSBC010000129.1:0-10905 GCA_038251595.1 Phycisphaerales bacterium
CGAGGTCGACGCCGCGCTGAACCAGAAGCTGTGCGCGTAGACGCACTTGGGCGTGGGGAGCCCGAGGGCCATGAGGAGCGCGGGCCACACGACGGCATGGAACCAGAGGATTTCCTTTCCGATGATGTGGACATCGGCGGGCCAGAACCGGGAGAGATCGGCGGCACGGCCAGCGGGTTGATCCACTCGGTCGAGTTTGTCAATCATGCCGATGGCGGAGGCGTAGTTGAGCAGCGCATCGATCCACACATAGATCACGTGCTTGCCGGGCGTACCGCCCGGACCATCAAGAATGGGGATGCCCCACGAGAAGTTTGTGCGGCTGGCGGGCACATCCTGCAAGCCCTCGCGAAGCCGACCGAGCACCTCGTTGCGCCGGGCTTCGGGGCGCACGAAGGTCGGGTTGTCGTTCAGGAATTTTTCGAGCGGCGCCTGCCACTTGCTGAGCCTGAAGTAGTAGTTCTCTTCCTTGGCGCGCACGAGCGGCTTGCCGTTGAAAGCGGTGTAGTTCTTTTCTCGGGCCTGGTTTTCGGTGACGTATTCTTCCTGGCCCTCGTCGTACCAACCCTCAAAGGTGCCGAGGTAGATGTCGCCCGAGGCGATGAGTCTTTTGGCCGCGGCCTGCACCTGACGCTGATGGCGTGGCTCGGTGGTGCGGATAAAGTCGTCGTTGCTCGCGCCCATGAGTTTCATGGCGGACCTGAAAATCGCCGCGTTTTCGTCGGCGAGCGCCTGCGGTGTCACACCCTTGGCCGCGGCTGATTTTTCGACCTTCTGGCCGTGCTCGTCGGTACCCGTGAGAAAGTGAACATGGCTTCCGCCGCCGCGCATCAACCGCTCAAAGCGGGCGAGGGCATCGGCGACGGTGGTGGTGTAGCAATGCCCGATGTGCGGGCGATCGTTGACGTAGTAGATCGGGGTCGTGATGTAGTAAGAGGGGCTCATGGTTGGAGGATGGTAACCATTCTGACGAAGTGGCGAAATGGCAAAGCAATGGGCGAGAGAGGGCTGAAGGATGAGTCATTGGCAGCAGTCGTCTATGCCCTTTGCCAATCGACCACTTCGCCACTCTGCGACTTTGGTGCGATTCTCATTGCCTCGGGGGGCGTTTATCGGGTATTCTCCGGTTGCGTGGCGAGTCGCTACGATCTGATGACTTTGATGTTCTCCACTCTCGCCGCATGGATCCATGCATGATTTCTCGGAATGGGTACATCGTTCGATTGCGAATCCGCCCCGGCAGGGTTGGTTCGGCCGACGCGCGCGCGGGCGGTCGCCCGGGCGGTTTTTCACTCATTGAGTTGCTGATCGTGATCGCGATCATCGCGCTGCTGATCTCGATCATTCTGCCTGCCCTCAGCCTGGCCAAGCGTGCTGCCAGAGCGGGGCAGTGTCAGGCCAACCTCCGCCAGCTTTCCACGGGCTACTTCAACTACGCCAGCGATACGCGCGGGTGGCTTGCGGCTTTCAGTTGGCAACCCGACCAGGCGTACAGCCACTTCGCCGATCTCGCAAGCGTCGGGAGCGCGACCGACGCGCACTGCCTTCAGGCAACCGACATTGTGCGGCGGCTAACTGGGCGCAACCAGCCGCGGTTTGCGGGGCGCATGGTGGCGAGAAACTTCTCTTACCTGGTGCTGGTGGATGGGGGCTACATGGGCGGCGATACGTTGCCCGAGTTCGGAACCGCGTGTCCTGAAGATCGCTCAGCACTGCTCTGGCAGCGGACGGCCCCTGAAGGGATTGAATCGCTGGTCGCCCAGCAACTGGCACCGGCCGATGGCTCGGCGGAGTATCGCCAGATGCTCCCGTACTGGTCGAGCTATCAGCTTGTTCCGGCGGTTTGGGCGGCCGACACGGGGCCAGAGACGATCAGTCAGGTGGTCAACGACTACCGGCTGTACAACTTCAGCCCGGCCTTTACGCGGTTCAAGAACCGACGCATCGACGACTTCGCCTTTCCCAGCCAGAAGGTGGTCTTCTTCGATCTGTTCGACCGCCACCGTTCACGCACCATGACCTTTCACGGCTATGCGGCGGCGACTCAGCCGCTGGTCTTTGCGGATGGTTCGGTGCAGGTGCGGCGGACGCAGGATGCGAACCCCGGCTGGGACCCGCGCACCCCCAACAGCCTGACCACGAGGACGCGGTACCGGTATCGGCCGATGGATCATGGCGATCCGCTGGCCTTGAGCCGCGAGACCGCGGGCGATTGGATTGATGGTGGGTATCGCTGGACACGCTTCGGCGTTCGAGGCGTTGACTTTGGTGGGCTCGAACCGACGCGGCGGCCATGAACCGTCTGCATGGTTGATTGGGCGGGTCGCTTGAGTGGGCGGATGAGCGGGCGGATAAGTGGAGTTAGGGTGTCGGCAGGGTGCAAGCCTGCTTCAGTGCGGCCCGGCAATCGCCGATTGTTCGTGTATGGATGATCTGGCAGGACCATTGATGGCCATTCGGCAGGCAGACTTGCAGACCCGCATTGACTACGCGGTGGCCAGGAAACTGCTCGACACGCAGAGCGCCTCGGGCGATGCGATGGTCGGGCTGATCCGCTCGGCTGCGAAAGCGCAGGGGGAGATGGTCCGGGCGATTGAAGAAATGGGCAACGGGCGGCGCGGCTTTGCCGGTGTGGGCGAGCAGCTTGATACGCTTGCCTGAGCCGGTCTGAAGTCGGCATCACAGGCCAATTGAAAATCTGAAATCCGGGCCGGTAGCGGTCGCGTAAACCCATCCCGATCCGGGCAGAGTGTTTCTGCTTGGTGTCGCTTGAAGGAAGTGGAGAAATTCCGCGCGATCAACTTTGAGTGCATAGTCGGCTGTCGAAGTGCAGCCGCCTGATTGGTTCGGATTTTGATCGACTTCTTAAGATATTTGTACGTCGAACTGAGGAGACGACTCAATGGCAACGGCCGGAAAAGTCTGTAAGTTGATCGGTGCGCGCGGGCTACTCGCCGCCGCCGGTCTCGTGTCTATGACCAGTGCCGCGAACGCCGATGTTGCTTACGGCGTGACGCAGCAGCAGCGGTTGATCCGCTTTGATACGGCCACGCCGGGCACGATTGATCTTGGCGTGGCGATCAGCGGGCTTGCTTCCAACGAGTCGATCCAGGGGATCGACTTCCGTCCGAATCAGGGCTTGCTTTACGGCCTTGGCAGCCAGAACAATCTGTACACGATCAACATCACCTCGGGCGCGGCGACCTTCGTCAGCGCGCTGAGCATTCCGCTCAATGGTGCCAGTTTCGGGTTCGATTTTAACCCGACCGGGCCGGTCGGCCTGCGGATCGTCAGCAACACCGACAAGAACTACCGCATCGGCAACCCGGCCATGGGCGGGGTCGTCACGCAGGATACTGATCTGGCCTACATCGCGGGCGACTCAGGCTTTGGCGTGAACCCCAACATCACGCACGTCGCATATACCAACAGCTTTCCGGGGGCAACGAGCACAACGCTGTATGGAATCGATGCCGGACGCGATGTGCTGGTCCGCTTCGCCTCACCCAACGCCGGGACCCTCCAGACGGTCGGCACATTGGGCATGGGCACCGACGCCAACATTAACGTGATCGGCGGCTTTGACATCTCGGCCATATCGGGCATTGGCTACGCGTCCGTGCAGAACGCGAGCCTGAGTGAATCCACCCTGTGGACCATTGATCTTGCGACCGGCGCGGGTGCATCGCTCGGTTCCATTGGCGGGGGCGAGACGTTGGTGGCCTTTGCCCTTGCTGGCGGCAACATTCCGGCTCCGTCTGCTGGGTTGCTGGCCGCGTTGGGAGCCTTGGCCGTCTCGCGTCGTCGTCGATAACCAAAATCGGACCTTGCGGGTCCACCTCTCTTGAAAATCTCTCCTTTCAGCAAACCCCGCCCCAGCGCGGGGTTTGCCGCTTTTGGACTTTGTTCGATGTAAGAAAGGGGAACCGGTCGCGAGAGGATGGCAAGGTATTTACCTACACTGTTTTGATGATTGCTTCGCCCACGACACCGGTTTCCGTACACACCACTGCGAGCATCGCGACGATGGTTGGTGGCGAACTGGTTGGCCGGCCCGACTTGCCGGTTTTGGAGTTGGCGGGGCTCGAGCAGGCCAACGGAACATCGTTGACGTTCATCAGGTCATCGAAGTTTGCCGTTCAGTGGCCGAAGAGTCGTGCCGCGGCCGCATTGGTGAACCGTCGTGTTCCGATCCCCGGGCATGATCCGACGACACGCGCACTGATCCTGGTTGAGAATGCTGACCTTGCGATGGTGAAGGTACTTCATTTATTTTTGCCTGCCGCGCACGTGCCTGGGGCGGGCATCCATGCTAGGGCATTGGTTGATCCGAGTGCTCGAATCGGGCGCAACGTCTCGGTGGGGGCGAACACCATCATCGGACCCGAGACGGAGATTGGTGATGGGTGCGTGGTGCATCCGAACGTGACGATGGGCGCGCACGTCCGCATAGGACCGATGACGACGCTGCACCCGTCGGTGGTGATCTATGACCGGTGCGTCATCGGCGCTCAGTGCATCTTGCACGGCGGCGTGGTGATCGGTGCTGATGGCTTTGGCTTTGTGCCCGACCCGGCGGGGCGCGGCCTGGTGAAAGTTCCGCATGTAGGGACTGTTGAGATCGGCAACGGGGTTGAGATTGGTGCCAACTCGTGCGTGGATCGCGGTAAGTTTGGCGCGACGATCGTTGGTGATGGAACGAAGATTGACAATCTTGTGCAGATCGGGCACAACGTTCGCATCGGGCGATCGTGTGTCGTGTGTGGCATGACCGGGATTGCCGGGAGCGTCCACATCGAGGATGGCGTCATGATTGGTGGCCATGTCGGTGTGGCCGATGGGCATCACATCGGGCGCGGGGCGCGCGTGAGCGCGATGAGCGGGGTGATGGACGATGTTCCCGCGGGCGCGACGTGGTTTGGAACACCGGCGGGCAACCACAAAGACCAGATGCGGTCGTTCGTTGCGCTGCGCCAGCTCTCAACTTACCTGCGTGAGATCAAGCGATCGTTGAAGACGCCCGACGCAAAGGGCTGAGGAAGAAGTGGCTGAGTGGCCATGTAGCGGTCCCCTGCAAACCAAGCGATGGGGTTCCCGCAGCGAAGCCGGACTCTTCAGTTCTTGCGCTCTGCCACCCGCCACTTCGCCATCCCCCTCCGCCCCCATCCGATCACGATCTGCGGAAGCTGAGCATGATGTCAGTTGCGAATGCGGGAAGCGTGAGCGTGACCCGTCCCTTTGCGTTGGCCTGCGCCGAGACGCTGCTCAGGAACCCGGATGAACCCGTGACGATCGCGCTCCCACCGCCGGGTGACTGGCTTGTGGACCAGACTTCAAAATCGAGACTCTGGCCAGCATTCATGCCGGAAAGGGTGAGTTTGACACCGGCATTGGGATTGGCGGGCGCGGCATCGCGCACGATGTAGATGAGGCCCTGATCGCCATCGGTTGATCCGATGGACACGAGGTGTTCGCCACTCGTCGATGACGTGGACTTGATTCGGCCCGCGAGTGTGGATGGGCTGTACGAGTTCCAGTCAAAGCTCGACAATCCGCCGAAGATGAATCGCGAGATCGCAAGCTGGGTGGATCGCATGGCGGGTGAGAGCGGGCTGGTGATGATTCCGTGCGTTTCAGGGCGCGGGTTGCGGGGGAACGAATCGGCAAGCGGACCACTGCCGATCCGCAGGCCCGCGCCCGCCATACCCGAGGCGATGCCGGCCCAGGAAGCAACCCGGTAGTTGGCTTCATCGGCGGCAAGATTGAACGCGGAGGAGTACGCGACGGTATCGTCGGGCCAGTCGTTGTCGCGCCCGCGTGCGAGGTCCCACTCGCCGTTATGGACCGGGCGCTGGTCGCGACGGTTGACGAGCCAGTAAGCACCGATCGCGCCGTATTCACGCGCCACACGCACGGTCTTGTCGGCCTCGGTGTTCTTGATCGGCTGAGAGACCGAGGGTGTATAGAAGTGCGGGTGCAGGACATCGAACGCGTTGGAATAGAACAGGGCCCGCGCAACAGGGCCGGTCGGTTCAGTGCCGATGGTTGTGCTGAAGATGATCAGCTCGGGCGAATGGTCGCGAACATCGGCGGCCAGATCGATCATGAACTCGGATCGCTCGAGCAACTGATCGTCGCGATACTCGTCGAACTGATCATCGGTAAGGCCATCTGGGCGAGCGACGACATCCCACTCGTTGTAGAGCTCGAAACCGATCATGGTTTCAGGGTGCTCACTTTGGTTCACCCAGTCGGCAAGTGTGGAAAGCCGGCGCTTGGCCATTGCAAGAACTTCGTCGCTCTCGAAGAACTCGCTGAGTGAATCGATCGGACCATTGCGCGATGAGGCGTAGGGCGTGAGGTCGAAGTTGCGGCCATAGTTGAAGTTGTTAAAGGTCTGCAGAATGATGCGGATGCCCGCGGCGCGTGCATCACGCATGACATCCAGCAGGAAAACCCGCATGTTGTCGTTGAAATCGGTCATCTCTGAGCCCGGCGCACGCCACTCAAGCCAGCGCAGTCCGTCGGGATAGTTGTTGTTCAGCCTGCTCGCGCTGACATTTGTCGGTGGTACCAGCCATTCCAACTGAAGTCGAAGCGTGTTGACACCGGTGCCCGCGAGTGCTTGCAGATACTGAGCGGCTGAACCCTCGCGCGGGGTGAGCACTTGGAGAGCGGGGGGGTTGCCGGTCCAGAGCTTACCGTTGTACAGTTCGCGCAGATAAAGATTGTGAACACCCGCCGTGCCGCCGATGATGGGGAATGCTTCACCGGTTTCGGTGGCGAGCAAGCCACCGTTTGGTGAGACGATGATGCGGTCGCCGTTGCTCGGATCCTGCTGAGCTGTCTGCGTGGTGAACAAGACGCTGGGGCCGAGATCACCGAGGCGGCCAGCATGATCAACAGCGCGGATGGAGATTGAGTAGGTTGTGCTGGGGGAGAGCGTGCCGATCCTGAGCGATTCGGCCTGACCCATGAGCGCGGGAACAAAGGCGTTGTCGATGAGAACGGCCTGTTGCCAGTCGGTCTCGTTGACAATCGGTGCGTTGGCGATGCGGATCTGATACGCCCCAACGTTTCCCTTGGCAAGGCGGCCGCGCGCGTGCGTGGCGGCGGGCGCGGTGAACTCGAGCCTGGCACCATGTGCTCCGGTCACAATCACGCTGAGGTCACTGATGTCGGTGGGCGAATCGCTCGCGCCCCGATCAACAAACTGAAGCTCGGCGTACCCGACCGGAAGAGGCCAGCCGGTGCGCTTGTCGAGCGCGCCGCTCTCGTGGGCCGCGGTGAGCTTGCGGTCGTATCGCTCGTTGGGCGCAAATGCAGGAACTTCGTCGTAGGGATCGGTCACCCCGCCGGTGTTGTCGAAGAAGACCTGGAAGTTCATGCCCATGGTGCGCCCGTTGGCGGGGGCGCGTCCTCCGGCAAGACCGAGCGCGGACCAGGGAATGTTGATCTCGACGGTCCATCCCGTATCGATGTTGGTCGTCTTGCGCAGGTTGCCCTGGATGCGCGCCTTCCACGCCAGGCCCGCAGGAAGTTCCCCGTTGATGGTGGCGGATGCAACACCGTCCGCCGCGGCGGGATCGCCACGGAGAAAGTCCCAGCGCTGCACCGGGCCGGAGGCGTTGATCGGGGCTTGCATGGAAGCGGGATTGAGACCGAGCACGCGGCCCGAAGCGGGAAAGGCGGAGGCGCTCCGCCGCTTCTGAACATCAAAGTAGAGGGCAAGGGCATCGTCGTTGAAGAACTCCCATCGCTTGCCCGCGCCGCCGCCGTTGCCATCGGCATAAAGGTATGGGTCGCGGATGACCGCCCCGATCTTCAGGCCCGTGTCGTTGTAAAGCATCCGCAAGGTCACGCCGCAGTTGGGTAACGAGGCGAGCGTGCGCTGAACGGGCGCGGCCAAGGCCCAATCCGGCTCATCGAGCCGGCCGTCGATCACGACCGGCCCGGAACGAGTGGCTGTCCAGAGCGGGTGGTTGTCGGTGATCGCATCGGCCGCGAGCAAGACGCGGGGCTCGAGCGACTCGATCATGGCCGGCGCAGTGACGGATGATGTCGGGCGAAGGCGTGATTCTATGTTTCGCATGAGGCAACAAGCTCCGGGCAATGGCTGGCGAGACTAACACGAGGGCGAATCGATTACAAGACCATGCATTGGGCTGGCCGCTGCAATGGCTCGGGGGCATCGGCACAACACCCTGTGGCACGAGGGTTTAACGCATCGTTTACACCGCCGACAATTTTGCGTATGACAGCCCGAGGCTGTCTGTGTTAGACTTATCCTCTTTCTAATACGCTGCGCAGATGAAAGGCGAATGAACATGAGCCATGGAATGCTGGACAGACGACAGGCCCTGAAGGCGGGAGTTCTGGGAGCCGCAGGAGTTTGGGTGGCGGGAAACAACATGGGGTGCGCCACGGGGGCGCCAAAATCGCAGCACGCCTCGCGCACGATTGTCGCATCAGACGCGGAACCGTTGGTCGCGCTGCGAGTGGCCCACCTCTCCGACATTCATGTGCAACCCGAGCTATTGGCCAACAGAGGGCTGGGTGTGTGCCTGAAGCATGTGATGGCACTCGAACGCAGGCCGGGATTGGTGGTGACCGGTGGCGACATGATCATGGACAGTTTCGGTCAGGAGGCCGCACGCACGAAGCTCTTGTGGGAGATGTTCAACGGAATCGTGAAGGATGAGTGTGGCGTGCCGATCATGTACACGCTCGGCAACCACGATATCTGGGGTTGGAACAAAGGCAGGAGCAAGACCAGCGGTATTGAACCGTCGTGGGGCAAGAAGTGGGCTCTTGATGTTCTGGGCTTGAGCACCCCATACCACAGCGTTGACCGAAACGGATGGCACATCGTGGTGCTTGACAGCACGCATCCCGATCCGGACAACTCGGATGGGTACATCGCCAAGCTCGATGAGGCGCAGATGTCCTGGCTTGAGAGCGATCTGTCGCGCGTTGATCCGAAGACACCGGTGGCCGTGGTGAGCCACATTCCCATCATGACCATCACGCATCTGGTCGAGCCCAAGCAGGTGAAGGGGAACGACTACTTCATCGAGGGCGGCATCATGCATATCGACGCGGCGAAGCTGCACCGGCTCTTTGCCAAGTCGGGCAATGTGAAGCTCTGCCTGAGCGGTCATATTCACCGGCGCGATCGGATCGAAATGGACGGTGTGACCTACATCTGCGATGGCGCGGTGAGCGGTTCCTGGTGGAAAGGGCGCGGCGACCGGTGCGATGAGGGGTATGGTGTTGTCGATCTCATGGCCGACGGTTCGTTCAAGCACGAATACATGACCTTCGGGTGGAAGGCGGCGACGGCGTGATCACGATCTTGATCGCGCGGCATCTGGGCCGAGGGTATGAGCACCCCGCGCGAGGTTCTGACGCACAAGTTCGACGAGGCGCGTGGCCGCGGCGGCACGTTGGCGCCCACGACGCCAGACGGCCGTGATGGCGCGCGTCGGTCTGCCGGTGCGCAGGCGCGCCCAACTGGTCTTGCCGCGTGGCCGACCGACAACGGCCATCTCGGGAATGATGGAGACACCAAGCCCGAGCGCAACCATCTCGATGATGGTCTGGATCTGGGCGGTCTGGCAGACGACCTTGGGGGCCAGACCTCTGGTGGAACAGAACACCTGGATCTGCCGACCGAGGCAGTGCATGTCGAGCAGGGTGATGATGGGCTGGTCGCGCAGGTCGGCCAGGCCGACACGATGCTCGGCAATGATGGACGAGGTGGCGGGCACAAGGACCACAAGTTCATCTTCACCAATCGTCTCGTGCTCGATGTGTTCATGGCCTGGCTGCGGGGGGGTGCTCATGATGGCGCAGTCGATCTGATTGTCGAGCAGGTTCTCGATAAGGTTGTCGGTGAGATCTTCGCGGATGACGAGCTGGCACTCGGGCAGCTCGCGCCGAAGCACACGAATGGCCGGAGGGAGCAGGTAGGGGGCCATGGTGGGGATGGCCCCGATGGCGGCCCGCCCGCGCCCATGATCGACATCGCTCCCGAGGTTTGCGGCGGCATCGTGTACAGCGGAGAGGATGGCGCGCGCACGGGGAAGCAGGGCCTGGCCCGCATCGGTGAGGGCCATGCCCCGCCCGAGCCGGTCGAAGAGGCGCACACCGAGCGCATCTTCGAGCTTGCGGATCTGGAGGCTGAGCGAGGGTTGCGCGACGTGGCAGCGTTTGGCGGCCCGGCTGACAGAGCCGGCCTCGGCGATCGCGACGAAGTAGCGGAGCTGGTGCAGTTCCATAGGTATAAACTATAGGTTGGAAGGTGATTTGGCGGTGGACGGCTATGGGGTTAGTGCGATATCGTTAACGGTACTGCTGACGATTCAACGCACACACACAAGGATGCGCCCATGAGCACCAACGGCAACGGCACCCATCAGAACCACGCCTCGAACGATCCCGCACTCACCACCGCCAACGGTGCGCCCATCGCCGTGCAGCAGGCGCTCACCGCCGGGCCACGCGGGCCGCTGCTTATGCAGGATGTCGCGCTGCTCGAGCAGATGCAGCACTTCAACCGCGAGCGCATCCCCGAGCGGGTTGTTCACGCCAAGGGTTCGGGCGCGTTCGGAACATTTACCGCAACCGGCGATGTATCGCGCTTCACGCGGGCGAGGTTTCTTGAGAAGATCGGCAAGAAGACCGAAACATTCATCCGGTTCTCAACGGTCGCGGGCGAGCGCGGGGCGGCCGATGCCGAGCGCGATGTGCGCGGCTTTGCCGTGAAGTTTTATACCGAAGAAGGCAATTGGGATGTAGTCGGCAACAACACGCCGGTATTTTTCCTGCGCGACCCGCTCAAGTTTCCGGACCTGAACCATGCGGTGAAGCGCGATCCTCGCACCAACCTCCGCAGCGCCCGCA
>JBBSBC010000130.1:0-10809 GCA_038251595.1 Phycisphaerales bacterium
GTACGTGAGGTCGCCTTGCAGCCCCCGGCTGAACACGCCACCCCCATCGTCAACGCTATCGTTCCCAATAAACGTGTCCTGCTCGCCCAGCACACCGTCGCTATTGCTGTCGTGGAAGAAGTTGACATTCGTTACGCCCGTATCGTCGCTCACGCCCGTTGCCACCAACCGCCGCCGCGCTGTCAATGGGTCGTTCGCCATAATCGTCAGCCCCGCGATCGTGGGCAGCGTCAGAACATCGTCGGAGATGGCTCGAAGCACCTCGCGCTCATCACGGTTGTAGATGTCGCTCAGCCCGTCGCCACCCAGATCAACCTGACGGAACGGACCGGGCGCAAATGAATAGTCCCCCGGCGTGGCGAACGTGTGATCATCCGTTGTTCCGAGGAATCGCTGGATGTACGCCCCATCCCAGTCCGGACCCGATCTCAAAGAGTTTACCACAACCCGCACCACCCACCACGCCCCAACCATTAAGAAGCCGTGGGGTCCTTCCCCTCCTCAATCGCGCTGATCTTCTTCACCCGTCGCTCGTGCCGCCCGCCCATGAAGCTCGTCCCCAGCCAGATATCCACGATCTTCTCGATCAACCGCTGACCCAGCAAATCCGCCGAAAGACACAGCACATTCGCATCGTTGTGCGAGCGGCTCATCTCCGCCGTCAGTTCATCATGCACCAACGCGGCCCGCACACCCTTCACCTTGTTCGCTGCGATACTCATCCCGATCCCCGATCCGCAGAGCAGAATCCCCAGGTCCACTTCCCCCTTGCGCACCAGCTCGCCCACCAAATACGCCGGGTCCGGATAGTCGCACGTCTCGCCCGAAAGGTTGCCCACCACCATGACCTCATGGTTCATCGAGCGCAACCGATCCGCAAGCTGCCGGCTTGCCCCAACGCCGCGGTGGTCCGTGCTTAACGCCAGTTTCATAGGCCAAGCTCCTTCAGCCGACGTTCAATCAACTTCATGATGCGCCCCGCCGTCTGCGAATACACATCCTGCGACATGCCCACCGGGTCTTGAACATCGTTCGCTTCCGGATCAAGCATCTGCACCTTCCGCTCCGCATCGGGTTCCAGATCCAGAATCGCGTGCAGGTGCGACCTGCCCATCGTATAGATGACATCCGCCTCGGCGATCAATCTTCTCGACAGTGGACGCGATCGGTGCCCGCTCAGGCCACTCCCGCCCACCCCCAGCCGCCGCACCGCCTCAACCGCCCCCTCACTCGCCGGCGCGCCCATCCCCGCCGCCGTTCCCGCCGACCCAAACCGAATCTCCACACCCCCCGCGCCCGCCCCTTCCAGCTTCGCCGCCAGTCCCGTCGCAATCGCCTCCGCCATGGGGCTGCGGCACGTATTCCCCGTGCAAACAAACAAAACCGTCATCCCCAGTTGCTTGCGAATAAACCGCTCTTCATATCCTCCCGACCGCACAATCTTGAATGCCCCCAGTGGCACCGCCTTTCCAGGCGGTGTCTTCCCTTCCCCCACATTCCCACTCAGCTCAACCACCGTCGCCAAAACCCGCCCCAGCGGCGCATCGCTGATCACCGACCCCGACCCAACCTCGAAGCCCATCCGCCGCGCCGCCGCCAGTGATTCGTCCAACTCTTCACCCAACTCGACGCACACCAACGCCCCCGTCACCGCCGCGGTCAATCCCCCGGCCCCACCCGCGATTCCCGCGCCGCCGGTTGCCGGATGGCTCGTCGCACGCGCCAGTCGAACCTCCTTCAACCCCGGCACACGCCAGAACTCCGGCGCGACAAAGATCGCCGGCCCGGGCGCAAGCCTTCGCACCAACCGCCGATGCACCGGGTTTGAATGGGGCGGCAATCCGCCCGCCATCTGCTCACCATCCGCACACAACCACGTCGGGCTTTGCAAGCGTCGCGCCTGATCGCTCGCCGCACCCACCACCAGCGCATACACGCCCTCCACCGGCGCAACCACCGCCCCGCCCGATGACAGGACATGCACACACGCGCTGATCTGGGCCTTTGTGCTCATCATTCTCCATCACCCTCGCCCCGCCAGACTCGACCAGAGAACCCCAGCGTCGGCTTTCCAGCCGCCGTGGCCGCCCTGCCCGCAGCCGCGGTGCCAAGCGAGATCATACGGATCGGGAGCGATCGTGACAATCACCCACAAGCCCCCACCACAAGCCCGCTGCCCCGAGCGCGTTGTGAGAAGATCGGGGGTCGCATGTCCGCGTTAACTTGGTCTTTGCAGTTTCGCACGGACGCTGTCTTAGCCGCGATTGACCCTGCCCACACCATTCGGGCACCACCACCACCAACCACTTCCGCCACCGCGCTCATACAATTCGCAACGCCTGAAAGCGCTCTGGTTCTCGCACCTTGCATCGCCCGGCCGGACGGCTCTGCGGCCTGTGCCGTCTGCGCCGCACCGATAGCTCGCCCGCGGCATCAAGAATGCCGGCGCGCCCTCCGATACTGCTCAGGCGCGACCGCTTCCGCGATCGCGACCGGAGCCCGCACATGGACAAAGCCAGCGTTATCGGTTCAGCCCTGATGTTCGGCGCCCTCGGCCTGGTCTTTTGGATGGCCACCCACGGCGACCTCATGTCGCTATGGTCCGAGAAGGGCTTCATCATGGTGTTCATCGGCACCATCGCCGCGCTGCTGATGGCGATGCCGATGAATCGCATCGTCTGCGTCGGCGGCTACATCAAGCGGTTCATGTTCCACAAGGCCATCCCGGTCATGGACCTGGTCAAGCTCGTGTACGAACTGGGCGAGCAGGCACGCCGCGACGGTATTCTCTCGCTCGAGAGCCGCATCGCCACCATCAAAGACCCCTTCCTCGCCGCCGGGCTCAAGATGGCCGTCGATGGCACCGACCCCGACGCCATTGAGGCCACGCTCCGCATGGAGATCATGGCCATGCAGGATCGGCACCGCTCGGGCAAGAAGTTCTTCGATGTCATCAAGGTCTATGGCCCCGGCCTCGGACTGGTCGCAACGCTCGTTGGCCAGATCGGCATGTTCAAGAGCCTCGGTGGTGACATCGCCGTCATGGGGTACATGCTCGCGGTGGCCGTCGTCGCCACCATGTACGGAACCGTCATGGCCAACTGCATCGCCGGCCCCATCGGCGATAAGCTCGCGTTCCGCTCGTCTGAAGAGATCCTGACGCGCGAGATGATGCTCCAGGGCGTCCTCTCCATTCAGGCCGGAGACAATCCCCGGGCCACGCTCGAACGCATGGCATCGTTCCTCCCCCTCCCGCAGCGGTCCAAGCTCAAAGCCGCCGCCTGATCAGCACCCACGCGCCGCGAGAACTCACCCATGGCCGAAAACCACGACAAGCACGACGCCCCAGCCCACGGCGATGGCCATGGCAAGCAAGCCCGCGGCGGGCACAAGAAAAAGCACCACCATCCAAATCACGCGCCCCACGAAGAGCACGAAGAAGGCTGGATCGTCTCGTTCGCCGACAACGTGCTGCTGATGATGGGCTTCTTCGTGATTCTGCTCGCCATGAACATGGGCCCCAAGGCCACCGGCCCCGAAACCGAGGGTGAGCCGGGCGTCTCGGCCGGACAGCAGCCCAGCGAACAGATGCTTGACTTCGCCATCGCCGTCCGCGAAGCGTTTCACAACCCCGTCTCGCTCGATTCCATGATGGATGAAGACCAGCCGCTGATCCGCCGCCTGCGCGAGCGATCAAAGGTCGGCGAGACCACGCGCCCCGGCCCCGAAGGCGACAAGCAGAACGTCCAGACCGTCCGCCCCACCGACTGGAGCGGCAAGGCCGGCTATGTCGAGTTTCCCGACCACGGCAGCGAACTCTCCGAAGCCGCCAAGAAGATCGTGGGCGACATGGCCAAACAGGCCGCGGGAACCCGATGGATGGTCGAGGTTCGCGGCCACAGCAGCAAGCTCGAAAGTTGGGGAGATGTCAAGAAGGCCCGCCAACTCTCCTTCGACCGCGCATGGGCCGCGGCCAACGAACTCTTCGTGCAGGGTGTCCGCTGGGAGCAGATCCGCCTGGTCTCTTCCGGCGATCACGCCCCGGTTACGCCAAGGGCCCGCAGCGCAAGCGACCATCAATCCAACCAGCGGGCCGAGATCCTCATCATGCCCGAAACGATCCCCGATGATCCCTACACCCAACCCGCCGCGCAGCCGCGATAGGCGGCACCAACTGTCCAATTTTCACAACCGATGCCCCGAGCCTTTGCCCGCAGCTTTGGGCGAATGCCACCCGGCTACGCACGATACTCATGGCACATACGGCGACTTATAGCTCGCGCTCGAGTGCTTGGATTGGTCCATAAACAGTGAATAGGTGGCCGTCACGGGCGTCCCCATCGTGTCGAGACGGGCCGAGCCGTCGAGAAACGCGAGTAGACCTTTCTCCTCGCCGTGCCAGAACCCGGTCCACATGTCGCGCGCGTAGCGCTCCGCTTTCGGATAACGACCACCGACGATCTGGCCCGTATCACCGAGCACAACAAAATCGAGATGGCGAGACCACCACGTTCGACTCGTTGTTGCGAGGCCGAAAGCGCGGGTAGGGGATGCCAACACCAGCCCACCCAAAGCCGCGATCGTTCGGCTGACAATACATCCAAGCATTCGGTTCGTAACTGGTTCCAAAAATGGCGTAGCAGGTGCCGAGATCGGCCGGGTCTGCATCGGGCGCACCGCGGTTGCTGTATGCCCACGAGCGTGTGCGATAGCCATAGCCACCGACATCGCTCGGGCACCTGAAGACCAGAGCCCGATTCTCAATCAAGTCGCCACCATCCTGAACATACGAGTTCAGGGGCCGCTCGCGCGGAACAGACTGATGCGGATTCTCATCTTCCCCGAACCAATGCACGCCCCCCCAACCAAATCGCAACAAGTTCCATGGACGCGGCTGAGAGCTCAGCGGAAAGGCACGATAGTCGTCGGTGTACGCTGCCCAGCAACCCGTCAGTTGGCGGAGATTGCCGAGGCAAACGGTTGCACGGGCAGATTGACGCGCGCCCCGAAACGCAGGCAAAATGATGGCCACAAGCAGTGCGACCACCGCAATGACCACAAGGACCTCAACCAACGTGAAGGCCGAACGTGTTGAAGTTGCTCGCGACATCTTTCGGCTCAAGTGATGATGTTCAGCAACCGGCGAACCAAAGGCCCAGGAAATCAAACAAGTCCTGTAGCGTCACGCCATCAACCCTATTAACGTCGGCACTGAGGTCATTCGCAAACCATGCGGTCAAGAAATCGAACAGATCTTGCAACGTCACACCGTCGGTGCCATTGAAGTCGGCGACACATGAAGTGCCCGACGAAGTAAATGTGCTCTCAACTCGCACATACCCCCGCCAGTTTTCACTTGCCACGTACCAACGGAACTGCCTTCCGGGCGGGATGACTCCCGACGGCACAGCAACTTCAGTAGATGTAATGTTACGTTGCACAAACAACTGCACCGCTGGGCCGGTTCCGTCAACACCGATATCTTCCATCGCAAAGGTGTAGCGATCCGCTTGAACGCCCGCATCTCACTGAAACGTGATACCGCCACTACCTGACACTGTAGAACCCGCAACTGGGAAACGCGGGGCGGGTGGACCAACCGGACCCGGGATGCCATCCTCATCGATCTCATAGCCCATCAGGTCAAAGGCTTGAATGTCGGCTGACTGCAAGAATGCGCCGTTCACAACGTCTGACGTTCCCGGCGCAGACCCGGCAACATCCATAATACCGATGTATTGCGGATCAACTGGATTGAAATCCAACCAATGTGACGCTTGTCCATCGGGTAATCCAGTAACGCCTGTAGCAAGGGAATACACGCGGGCCGGGTCGTTGATGGACGTTGCCGCAATGGCCGGAACCCCGCGCTCTGTTCCGCGTGTTGCTGACGACATTTCAAGAGCACTAATTGTCGGTCCGACGCTTGCCGGAAAGCGGAAGATGTCCCAATTTGAAACAAAGTCATAGAAAAAATCAACGAGGTTCTCAGTTTCAGAAACGAATCCAAAGTGATGGCCAAGTTCATGAACGATCGTTCCTTCAAAATCGATTGCATTTGCATCAATCCCTGGCGTCCCAGTTCGCCCATCAAAGTCCCAAGTTCTATTGGGGTTCATCTCGATAATCATGGGGTCGCCGGAAGTGGCGCCATACCACTTTGCGAGCAGCGGCACCGAAAGACATATTCGGTTCGTGCTTGCTGTCCCGCCGGGCCACGCATAGTCGATCTCCTCGCCATCTGGCGGTAAATTCTCGTACACATTAAATTCGGCGGCATCGCTGTCAGGTCCAAACAGATAAAAATCCATGTTTGCCCGAACGCCATTGAGTCCCGATCATGCTCGATCATCGCGCCCGGCGGTCAGCGCTCGAGCGAGAGAGTTATCTGTAAAAATGACCCATCGAAACTCGAATGTGACGGCGAACGCTTCATCTACCAACAAGTTCGAATACTGATCGATTGCGCGAGTGATGGCCGCGAATACGTCTGCGCTTTGCACACCCGGTGGAGCTCCTGCATGGATACAGTTAAAGTTCAGTACCGGATTTCTAAGAGCAACTACTCTGTGAAGAGGTACAAGCAATTCGCCTGCGGTGTCGATCGCGATCGCCAGTCGGACATCCTTTCAACCGGGAATCAATCGCGATTCTCCCGGCAGAAGCCCGCCGCATTCGATCGAGAACATCACCTCATCAACGATCCACTCGCCAGTTGGAAGCAGCACCACAAGCCCTGGATACCGAGCTGTTGGGCGATGCCATACCCGGTTTGAAGTGTTTCTACACTCGACACCATCTATACAAGAGCCCTCGGAATTGGTAGACCGCACCGCCAAAGTCTCCGGGAGCAGGGACGGAAGCAGCGCGATGCTCGTTGGGGCAGTCTCACGCAAGTCCAGCGTAACCCTCCCGTCAGCCGCAACCGTCACAGAGACCGGCAACTTCGTGATGCTCGGTGCAGGCGACTGGGCGTTGGCTGTGGCCGATTGAAGGGTAAGGGAAGACACAAACAATAATTTTCATAGTGCGATGATGTTCATAAGTCACCTTGGATAACCAACACCTTTCACGTTTGGCGTTGGGCCGGGCTCGGCCAAACCGGGTGGGTCTATGGGTACCGCGATTGCAAGCGGTTCTGATTCGCTTTGCGAAAGTGTTTCGCCAGTAATGCCAAGCTCGGCAAAGGAGATCTCCCAGCCAGTCCCTCGTGGCGAGATCAAGGTTGGAAACCGAATCGATGACATGCCAGGAGACGCTCGCCGTCCGTAAGGAAGAACAGCTGCGTAGCCAGGCGTACCCGGGATCAGAATCAACCCTTCACGCAGGCCTGATGGGGTGTCGGTCACGACCGGAACCCACGTGGGCAGTTTAGTCGCATCCTTCTCGTACACCAGCGTCCACTCGCCAGTCTCCATCGAGATCATCACCTCTTTGGGAACCGGGCGATTGGAACCTTCAAAGGCCGTACACCCGGCGAGAGAATGCAGAAAAATGGCCGCGAGAACAATGAGCGCCTCGACGCACCGCACACGCTTTGCAGGATGATGGTAAGAGTCCGATATCACAACTCATGAGTACCAGAAAGCGGCGCGACTGACCAGGTGATTTTGTTATGTTTCCATCAAGGCGTTCGATTCGCGGCCACCCAATTGCGGGCGTTGCCAAAGCCCTCCCATCATCGGTTCAGGCTTCAGTGGCTGGCCCAGCCAGCCGCGGAGCCTGTCCACCCATGCTGTCCGCCCGAACGTGCAGGCCATTTCCTACGGACCCATTTCGTCAAGTATTCCGTAATTCTACTTGCCAAACGAAATCCTGACATTAATATACCAATCACATTCCTATCAGGAGGTTCCCCAATGACGATCGCTGCCGATGATCCCACCCTTGCCACTCTTCGCCGCGCGGCCCTTGAAGCGATCGAAGTCCTTCGATCCGTGATGAAGGCCGCCATCGCGCCCAAGGCCGATGGTTCACCCACCAACCCCAACCTGGCCCGCCTCGCCGCCTCGCAACTGCTCAACTTGGCCGCTCGGTTTCTGCCGCGTGCGCCCAATGCACCCGCCCGTTCACCCGCCCGTTCACCAGTTGGCGTGTCCGCCAAACCCTTCAGCGCCAAAGCTCTCAGCACCAAGCCCCTCACCACCAAACCCCTCATCACCAACCGTTGCCCCATCATCGCTGGCGCTCCCACCCCCAACCTTCGCGGCCAAAGCACCCTGCCCCACCTCAACCCGCTCGTCGGTCACCAATCCAGCCATGCTGGCCCGCCGCGCTCGTAGTCTGGGGTACACTTGATCGAACGACCGATCAGGTGTTCGTGAGGTGTCAAAGGTCGCGATCTTCTCGCCTCATCCGGCTGGTAAGGATCAATCCGCCCCGCCCCAACGAACAGATGTACGAACAGACTCTTGTGTTTTCCGCATTCAGTTCGCTCAGCAGGAACCGGCACGCACGGCCGACAAGGATTTTCAAGCCATGACGAACCCCATCCGCACGAATATTCCGATGATCCGCCGCGCGTTCTCACTCCTTGAGATCCTCGTCGTGCTCGGCATCCTCATCATCGTGATGTCGATCGTCATTCCCGCCCTCGGCAGTGCGCGCAACGCCGCCAAGAAGTCATCGACGCAGGGCGTCATGGCCGCGGTCACCACCTCCATCGGCCAGTTCAAGATGGACCAGGCCCGCCTCCCCGGCTACTTCACCGCGCGCGAGCTGGGCGACAACAACAACGATCTCTCCGCGATGGAAAACATCATGCTCGACCTCGCCGGCGGCATCACCACCGCGGCCGAGAGCGGCGGTGCCGATGTCTGTGATGTGATCAATGGTCCGCAGGTCGTCTCGCTGCAAGGTGGCAACGCCCCGGCAGTGCACGTTGAGATCGGCCGCATCGGCGCGACCGGACAAGATGCCAAGGGAATTCTTGCCAAGGGCTACTTCAAGCCCGATGCCAAGTTCTTTGTGCGTCAGTGCCTCCCCGGCCAGCGTGTGGTGAACCAAGCCAAGCGGGCCGCGATGCCCGTGCTGGTCGATGCCTGGGGCTCGCCCATCCTCGCGTGGTCGCAGGATGAAGTTCCTCCCAGCAACAACACCTTCGGCAAGGCTGATTCGTCAACGCGGGCCCGCTTCTACCTCGCCTCCAACCGCACCTTCCTCCAAGCCACATCGCTCGGCAAGCTCGGCATTCGCCAGCCCGATCCCGATTCCGGCAGCCTTCTGTCCATGAATCCGGTTCAGTCAGAAAACGCGCTCGGCGCACTCCTCGGCAACCCGGCCTTCCCCAACCCCGATACCAACAATGCCACGCCAGCCGCCGCGCGTGCGCCCATCGTCCTTCACTCCGCAGGTATCAACGGTGTCTACCTTGGCCGCGCTGAGTCTGGCGGCAAGCGCGCTGCCGCCACCGGCGGCCTCGTCTATACCGCCAACGAAGATCGCATCATCGGCGGCGCGTTCGATGACTTCCTTGATACGGCTCAATGAGCACGCGTTCGTCAGCCCGTGCGCCATTGTCTAAGTTGTGTCGTGACCGAACTTCTCAACTTGACGAAACGTCCAAAATCTGTGATCGTTCCCACCCGACATGCTCGGGTGGCTCGATCAATCCCCTGACCCGCTCGCGGCCGACCTCGACACCGGCCGCGCTCCCCGAGCGCGCCGCTCGATCTGGGTCTTCATCTTCATCGCGATCGCCTTCACCCTCGCGCGCTCGGCCCCGCAAGTCGCTTCCACACTCTGGTTCTCCGCCGCCGCGGCCTCGCTGCTGATCGCACTCGTTTCGGGAGGGTGGTCAACCCGAACTTTCCTTGCGCTCGCCATCATGGCTCTTGCGGCTGGTTGGTTCCAGGCCCGCATCAATGAGCGGCCATCCAACTCGCTGGCACGCTTCATCGCGCCCGATCCGCTCGCACCTCCGCCCCTCATCCGAGTTCGCGGCCAAATCCTCGAGTCTCCCAAGCAACTCCTGCCACAAACCTCGATCTACGCCGCACCCCTTCCGCCCGCAGTCGCCTTTGAGTTGGATGTGCGGGCGGTCGAGATCGCCGGTCAGTGGACCGAAGCATCGGGCCATCTGCGCGCCCGCATCGATGCCAACCTTGCGCAACTGCCGCCCCATGTCCGAGCCGGGTCCACCATCCAGACCCTCGGCTATCTCAGGCCGAACGCGCGCCCCATGAACCCCAGCGAACCTCCGCGCGAGTTCCTCAGCGCGCAGGCCGGGATCATCGGGTCATTCGCGATTGTCGAGCCGCGCCTCATCACCTCCGCCGAACCCGCAAACATGATCGACCGCGCGCGAGGTGGTCTGATCCACTCCGTCGAACGACTGCGTTCCTCGGTGCGTCAAACCATCGCGCCCGATGCTTCACCCTCGCCAGGTCGGGCGCTCGTCGCCGCCATGCTGCTCGGCGAGCGCGATTCCGGCGGCGCGCTCACGGAGGCTGAGTCGGCCTTTCGCCGCGTCGGTCTTGTTCACGTTGTCGCCATCAGCGGTTTCAACCTTGCCGTTCTTGCGTGGCTCGTGCTTGTCGCCATCCGCATAACCGGCGATCGCGGCCCGATCGAGCCTTTGATCTGCGGCCTGGTCATCATCATCTACCTTGTGGTGCTACCCGGCGAGTCCTCCATCCGCCGCGCGGGCCTTGGTCTGCTGGTCTTCATGCTCGCCGAGGCTTGCGGTCGGCGCTACGACCGGCTCACCCTGCTCGGCTGGGTGGCCATTATCCTGCTTGTGCTCAAGCCCATGGATCTCTGGTCGCTCGGCTACCAGCTCTCGTTTGGTGTGGTGGCCGCGCTTATCAC
>JBBSBC010000131.1:0-10748 GCA_038251595.1 Phycisphaerales bacterium
GCGTCCCACCCCCCCCCGCCCGCGCTTTGGTGGTGAAGTTTAGGTAGACGAGGTCGATTCCATGCATCAACTGGGCCGGTCAGGTGTGATGAGCATCAGTGTGGTGTCGGTGCTTGTGCTTGCGGGCGCGGCGATGGGGAGTGGCTCGCCCATTCGCGATCGGCAGCGCTTCACTCCGCCGGGCGACATTCTCGCCGCGGTTGATGAGGTGGCGGCGCGCTCGGATGACCCTGATGCCCGGCGCGGCACATTGCTCTGGCGGCTTCGGACCAGCCCGATGTGCTACGCCTCGGATCTCTCGCAAGCGGATCTCGAACGGTTGATCGCCGAGACGGATCTTCTGCCGCCCACGCTTGATGCGGGGGGAATCTCGACACGATTCTACACGGACAGCTTCATCTGGGTCGGAGATCTGAGCATCGGCCCCTCAAACCGTGCCCAGCGCGCCAGCCTGACGTATTCATTCCCCGATGACGGTGTGAACTGGGGGCTTTCATCGACCTCGCGAGTCGCGCCGAACAACATCAATGCTCGACTGACGACGACGTTCACGGATGTTGATCGTGGACGTGAGTACATGCGTGCAGGGCTCGCGAGCTGGAAGCGTGCCTGCGGCATCAGTTACACCGAGGTTTCCGACGACAACACGCCGATGACCGGCGAATCGGCGCGCGTGGCCACACGCGGCGATATCCGCATCGGTGGCTTTCCGTTCCTGTCGAGTGATGTGCCCAACGGCACGCTCGCGTACAACGGGTTTCCGACCGCGATGGGTGCCTCGTCGGTTGCCGGTGGCGACATGGCGATCAACACATCGTACTTCATCCCCTCGACCTTTCAGAGCAACGTCGCGGACTACCGCTATTTCAGGAACACCGTGGCGCACGAGCACGGGCACGGGCTTGCGTGCATCCACTCCATCCCGTGCGACCGCACGAAGCTGATGGAGCCCACGATCACGACCGATTTCAACATGCTGCAGCGCGATGAGATTCGTGCTGCGCAGCGGAACTACGGCGATCGATTCGCGGGCAATCAGTCGGCAGCCAACGCCAAGGACTTCGGCAACCTGACCTCGCCCATCGTGCGATCGGTTCTGGTCCGCGACCTCTCGACCAATGGCTCAACAGGCTTCGGGTTCACGAGCGAGGATTTTTACCGCTTCACCATCGACACCCCGCAGAGTGTGAACATCACCGTCACGCCGGTGGGCGAGTCGAGCCTGCAGGGTCAGCAGATCGGCTCATGCAGCGGCACCGAGGTGACGGTTGATTCACTCACCGCGGGCAACCTGCGCTTCGAGCTGCGCGACGCGTCGAACGTGCTGATCTTCAGCGCCAACACTCAGCCCGCGGGCTCACCCGAGACGCTCAACGTGCCCGCGCTCGGAGCGGGGACATACATCCTTTATGTGCGTGATGGCGGCCCAAACCCCGTGGCCAATCAGGTGCTGCAGAACTATGACCTGCTCATCCGCATCGGCACGGCCAAGGCTCCCCCTGATGCGATCGCCGGCCTCAACAAGCGCGTCCGCGCGGGGACGAACGCCTGGTTCAACGGTTCGGTCAACTCGCGCGCGACCGAAACGGGCGCGACGCTCCCCGTTTCTGGATACGACTGGGATCTGGATGGCGATGGGGCCATCGATGTCGATGACACCGCCGCGCCCTCGACCATCTACCCGAGCAACGGTGTGTACCCGGTCACCCTGCGCCTGACCGACTCAAACGGCACAACCGCGACCGACACGATCAACGTCACGGTCTTTGGCGCGACGACCGCGGTGACGAGCATCTCACCACCGAGCGGGACACCCGGAACCTCGGTCCCCGTCACGATTATCGGCACGAACTTCAGGGGCGTTGTCGCGGCCTCGCAGGTCACTGTGACCACCGCGGGTGGCGGCGTGTCGGTCATCGGTACACCGGTCGTCAATACACTCGGCACACAGATCAGCGGGCTCTCGTTCGTAGTGGCCGCGGGCGCGCTTCCGGGCACTCGCACCGTCAACATCACCAACGCCGATGGTCAGGGCGCGAGCGGATCGGGCGCTGCGGTCTTCACCGTCGGCGCACCACCCGGCCCGCCGATCAACGATGAATGTGCCGGCGCGATGAGCTGGGGCAACCTGACGGGCCTGCGCCCGTTCAGCAACATCAGCGCTACGCGCAGCTCTTCACAGAGCTTCGCCGGCACAGGCTGCCCGGCTCCCGGCTTCATCGAGAACGACGTGTGGTTTACGTGGACCGCTCCCGCGAGCGGCAACCTGGTGGTCTCAACCGATAGCGCCGCCGTCGGGTTCTCAACAAGGGTTGCGGTCTATCGCGCCAGCGCGGGTTGCCCGCCCACGGGCAACGCCTTCCGATGCGACGATTTCAACGCATCGTTCAACCTCGCGGTGACCGCCAACGCCAACTACACCTTTCAGGTCGGCTCAACAACGGCCAACATCACCGGCACGGCGAACGTGATTCTCAACCTCTCACCCACGCAGGGCTCGTGCTGCCTGCCGAGCGGCGTCTGCTCGATCACCGCCGATACCGGATGCCCCGGCGGTCAGTGGTTCTTCTCAGGTGTCTGCACACCCAACACCTGCGAACAACCGACCGGTGCGTGCTGCACAGCCACCGGCTGCACCGTGGTCGAACAAGCCGTGTGCAGCAATCTTCCTGGCGATTGGCGCGGGGCCAGCACCCTCTGCGGTGAGGCCGGAAACCCCATCGCCTGCTGCCCCGCCAACTTCAACCAGTTCGGGGGCGTGACTCTTCAGGATATTTTCGATTACCTGACCGCCTGGTTCTCAAACACGCCCGATGCCGACTTCAACGGCGTCGGCGGCGTCACGCTGCAAGACCTCTTCGACTTTCTGGGGGCATGGTTTGCCGGTTGCCCATAACTGTGCGTTTGGCTCGCGAGTTCGCCCATCGCGGGCGGATCTGCGGCCTGTCCATCCGGTTCCGGTATAATCACCTGTTCCCCATCCTGCCATGACTTCCCGCTGCTTTCACATCTTCTTGGCTCTGCTTGTCGGCCTGTGGGCGCCGCTCTGTTGTTGTCAGGCCGAACTTTTCGCCACCACAACTCTCGCATCGCTTTTGTCGAACTCGAACCCCGCGTCAGCGGCGACCGAAGAGGCTCATGGCTGCTGCGAACGGTGCCGCAACAAAGAGCGGGCATCGCCGCCCGCGGAACAATCCGGACCGAGCCAGTCGCCGCAGCGCGACCCGTGCGACGATTGCCCGGCGTGCAGCGGCACGGCCATGACGGTGTCCGGCACCGATCAGCGCATTTCCCTCCCCGCTTTCGATACGCTCGCGCTCGATGGCTTCATCATCGAGCTGCCCAACACCCCAGCCGAGATCGATGCGCCCCGAGCGCGTCGTTGGACTGGTCCGCCCCGATCATCGGATATTGGCGGCCGCGCCGTGCTGCGCAGGCAGTGCGCGCTCATCATCTGATTCGCCCCGGTTGAGTGGCCGCAGCGCGCACGCGTTCGCCGCCACCGCATGTTCAATCGATTGTCCAACTTCACCGGACACCGATTGATCGACAACTTCACTCCACAACATCATCTTCGGGGTCGATGCCCATGCTTACCGCCACAAGCGATCTGTCCGCGCTCTCGCGCCAGCGGTCGAATACAACTTCGCCTTCGCAACCCGGTCTGTTTGTGCCGCGACCTCCCACGCGATGGAAATCGCGGGTGCTGCTCCCACTCGCCATTCTTGCGACGACACTGGGCCTTGGTGCCTATGGCGCACGGTCGGCGTTGTGGCCAGCGATTGATGTCTGGGTAACTCCGGTTGTGGTCAAAGCCGAGGGCGGTGCGCCGACAACGCCCGATGCCGATACGCGTGCTGGCGGCGATGAAGGTACACCTCCGCCCATCACCGATACCCGCCCCGGCGCGGTCTTGAGCCAGGCTCCGGGATGGATCGAGGCCAGCCCCTACCCCATCACGGTCGCGGCCTTGACAGATGGTGTGGTCAAGGAGGTGCTCGTGCTCGAAGGCGAGCGGGTCGAGGCCGACAGCGTGGTCGCCCGAATGGTGGATCTGGATGCGAAGCTCGCCCTGCGCCGCGCCGAAGCCGAGCTGGCCGAACGCCAGGCCGCCGCCGCCCGCGCCCGCGCCGATGCCAGCGCCGCCGCCGCACGCACTGAAGAAGTTCGCGATGATGTGTCGCGCAAGCGCGGACTGGTCGAGGCCGGTGCCGTCTCTGCCGGTGAGTTCTCCCGGCTTGAGCATCGCCTGCGGGCCGTGATGAGCGAGAGCGATTCGGCCATCGCCGGCGTGGCCGCGGCACAAGCGGCGATTCATACCCACGAGGTGCTGTGCGAAGAAGCGCGGCTCGCGCTCGACCGCACCGAGATACGTTCACCCACCAGTGGTGTCGTGATGGTGCGGCTTGTCGAACCGGGCACACGCATATCCATGAATGACCGTTCAGGCGAGGCGATGGCCGGGGGCATCGTCCGGCTCTACGAACCTTCCACTCTTCAGGTGCGCGTCGATGTCCCACTCGCCGATGCTTCAAAGATCGGCGTGGGCACCATGGCCGAGATCGTGACCGAAGCGTTACCCGGCACAACCTTCAAGGGTGCGGTCACGCGCATCATGCAGGAAGCCAACATCCAACGAAACACCGTGCAGGTGAAGGTCTCGATCAAAGATCCTGTGCCCACGCTCAAGCCCGAGATGCTGACACGAGTCCGCTTCCGCGGCACTTCACACAGCCCGCCCACGGGTGCTGGCGAGAGTGGCCATGCCAGCACGGATGAAGGTGACACACTCATCCTCGCACCCGCGAGCGCACTGAAGCCCGTCAGCGGCAACAAGTCACAAGCCTGGATCGTCGATCAGCTCGCAGGTTCTCGCGGGCCGGTGGCCGCGCTGCGCGACCTGACCATCATCGAAGGAACCATCGCCGACGCCGATGGATACATCGTCATCATTTCCGGGCTGCGTGCAGGCGATCGGTTGATCGTCGATGCACCATCCACGCTCAAGCCCGGCGCGCGCTTGCACGTGCTCGGTGAGCGATCCAACAACCAACCCACGACGGAGAATCCTTGATGCCACCCACTTCGCACACACCGTTGATCGAGTGTCGCACGCTCACGAAATCGTACAAGAAGGGTGGCGGCACCATCACGCCCCTGCACGAGTTGGATCTCGATGTCGCATCCGGCGACTTTGTCGCGCTCATGGGTCCATCGGGCAGCGGCAAGACCACGCTGCTCAACCTCATCGCGGGCATTGATACGCCCACCGGCGGAAGGTTGAGCATCGACGGTGTGGACATCGCTTCGCTCTCGCGCAGCCGTCTTGCCGACTGGCGATCCACAAACGTCGGATACATCTTCCAGCTCTACAACCTCGTGCCCGTCCTCACGGCCTACGAGAATATTGAGCTTCCCCTGCTGCTGCACCCCATGTCGCGCCGTGAGCGGCACGACCGTGTCGCCGCCGCGCTCGGGCTTGTGGGCGTCGCCGATCGCCACGACCACTACCCGCGTCAGCTCTCGGGCGGCCAGGAACAACGCGTCGCCATTGCCCGCGCCATCGTGACCGACCCGCGCATCATCGTTGCCGATGAACCGACCGGCGATCTCGATGCCGACTCGGCAACATCGATCATGCAACTACTCTCCCGACTGAACAGCGAGCTTGGCAAAACACTCCTCATGGTCACGCACGATGCCAAGTGCGGAGCCTACGCCCGCCGCACGCTTTACCTCGAAAAGGGCCGACTCGTCGAGCCCGCGACGCTTGCCCGCCAACCACTCGATTCATCAAAGAATCTGCACGCCACGCACATCGTCGCGAGCACGCGATGATTCCATCGGAGTTCCCATGATCGCCCCTCGTCACATTCCCCTCGTGCTCAAGCAGGTCTGGCGACACCGCACACGCAGCCTGCTCACAATCGCCGGTGTCGCGGTGGCGATGTTCCTGTTCGTCGCCGTTCAAACGCTTCAACGCGGCGTGACCGAGGCCACAGAGACCACCGCCGCCGACACCACGCTCATCGTCTACCGCGAGAACCGCTTCTGCCCCGCCACCAGCCGACTGCCCGAGTTTTATCAGCAGCGCATCGCCAAAATCCCCGGTGTGACCAGCGCCATCCCCATGAAGATCGTCGTCAACAACTGCCGCGCCAGCCTCGATGTCATCACGTTCCGCGGTCTCTCCGCAGACAACATCGCCCCCGCCGCCGCCAAATGGCAACTGCTCACCGGCTCTCTCGACGAGTGGAAGTCACGATCCGATTCGGCCCTCGTCGGCGAACGACTCGCCGCACGCCGCGGCTTTCGTGTCGGTCAATCGTTCGATTCTTCGGGAATCACCGTCACCGTTGCGGGCATCATCCGTTCACCCGAAGCGCAAGATCAGAACGTCGCGTACGTTCACCTCGATTTCCTGCAACGCGCTTCAGACAAGGGCGGCGCCGGAATCGTGACGCAGTTCATCGTCAAGGTCGCCGACCACACCATGCTCGAATCGACCGCCAAGGCGATCGATGACGAGTTCCGCACCGATGCCGACCCCACGCAGACTCGCCCCGAAAAAGCCTTTGTCGCGCAGGCAGGCGCGGATATCGTCGAGATCGTCGGATTCACCCGCTACCTCGGCTGGGGATGCCTCGCCACGGTGCTCGCGCTCGTGGCCAACGCCATCGTCCTCAGTGTGCAGGACCGCATCAAGGAGCACGCCGTCCTTCAGACCCTCGGCTTTCGCTCCGGGCTCATCGCACGCCTCATCATGGCCGAGGGCATCGTGATCGGCTTCATCGGCGGCGCGCTCGGCACGATCGTCGCCTTGCTCGTCGTGATGTACGGGCAGTTCAGCCTCTCGACCGAAGGCCTCAGTGTCAATGTCTCGGGCAACTGGCGCATCGTCGCGCTCGGCCTCGCCATCTCCGCCGCCGTGGGCATTCTTGCGGGTCTTGTCCCCGCGCTGCAGGCCGGTCGGCGAGAGATCGCCCAATGCTTCCGTGCGGTCTAACCCGAGAACCATCCATGAAACTCCTCCCCTCCAGCTACGCCGTACGAAACCTTGGCCGCTCGCGCTCGCGCCTGCTGCTCAGCGTGCTCGGGAGCGCGCTCGTGGTTCTCCTGGTCATGGCGGCGGGCGCGTTTGTTCGCGGCATGGATTCCTCCCTTCGTTCCACCGGCCGCGTTGACAACATCATCCTCGCCGGCGCGGGCAGTGAAGAATCCATCGAACGCAGCGAGATCGATGCCGGTGTGGGCAGCATCGTCGCCGCCAGCATCCCCGGAATCCGCACCAGTGCGGGCATGGCCTACGTCTCGCCCGAGGTCCACGTTCAACTTCCGCTCAAAGTCTCCGCCGCTCAGACCCGTGCCCCGCTCATCACGGTTCGCGGCATAACCCCCGCGGCCACGCTCGTGTACGCGCACGTGCAGATCATCGACGGCCATCTTCCGACCGCCGGACGCGATGAAGTGATGATCGGTGCCGCCGTAGCGACCAAGATGGGCATCGCCGAGACTGAACTGACCATCGGCAAATCCGTCCTCATCGACAATCGCCCATGGAAGATCGTCGGACACTTTGTCGCGCCGGGCTCGGTCACCGAGTCCGAAGTCTGGACCAACCTCGGCGACCTGATGACCGCCACCAAGCGCACAACGCTCTCGTGCGTGGTCATCACCGTCGATCCTGAAGAGGTCGAGTTTGCCGATGTCGCCGCGTTCACGCAGATGCGGCTCGATCTCGAACTCTCGGCCATGCCCGAGGCTGAGTACTACGCCAAGCTCTCCACCTTCTTTGCGCCCATCCGCGCGGTGGTCTGGATCACCGCGGGCCTGATCGGCCTCGGCGGGCTTTTCGGCGGCCTCAACACCATGTACGCCGCCTTCGCTTCGCGCGTGCGCGAGCTGGGCACGCTGCAATCGCTCGGCTTTCGCCGCCTCGCCATCGTCCTCAGCCTTGTTCAGGAATCAATCCTCGCCACCGCCAGCGGTTCACTCATCGCCTGCCTCGCGGCCGTTCTTCTTCTCGATGGTCTCGCCGTCCGATTCTCGATGGGTGTCTTCGGACTCGTCATCGATCCCTTCGTTCTCGGCCTCGGGCTTGCCGCCGGGCTCGCCCTCGGCCTTCTCGGCGCGCTCCCACCCGCGTGGCGTTGCCTCCGTCTGGCCATTCCCACCGCGCTCAAAGCCTTCTGATCCACTCGCCCCTTTCACCCTCGGAGCTTTCCATGAACCCGCGATCCTTCGCCCATCTTGTTGCGCCCTGCCTCGCACTCTGCACACTGCTCACACCTTGCAATGGCTCAGCAGCGCACGCTCAGTCAACAACAACCAAAGACTCCGCCGTGCTCCCCAAAGGCTTGCCTCAATCCCTCATACTCAACATCGCCCCTTCCGATGCCAAAGGCATCCTCGCTGCCAAGCCCACCGCCAAGAAGGGCGACCCCATCGTTCTTCGCGGCCAGATCGGCGGCAGCAAAGACCCCTTCACACCCAAGCGGGCCGCCTTCACCCTTGTTGATACGAGCCTTGCGCTCTCGCTCAAGAACCCCGATGGCACCGACTGCAGAACTCCTTGGGACTTCTGCACCCACTCCGCCCAAACCATCGCCGCCAACTCCGCAACCATCCAGGTGACCGATGAAAATGGCCGCGTCGCGCCCGTCGCGCTCGCGGGTGTCGGTGGCCTGAAGCCCGGTGGCGAAGTCATCATCGTCGGCGTGGTCGATCAGGCCGATGGCAAGGCATCGCTCGTGATCAACGCCACCGGCATCTACATCAAAGACGGCCCGCTCTCGCTGCCCGAAGGCTTCTTCCTTCCCGCCGCGCCCGCCAACGCCAGTGCCATCAAGGCCGCCAAGCCCACCATCAAGCCCGGCGATGAAGTCACGCTCCGCGGCCGCATCGGCGGCAGCACCAAGCCCTTTGTCGATGGCCGCGCCATGTTCACACTCATCGACATGGAGCTCAAGCCCTGCAACGCCAACCCCGACGACAAGTGCGTAACCCCATGGGACTACTGCTGCGACACCCGCGCCGATATCCTCGCGTGCGCTGCCACCATCCAGGTCTCCGATCCGACCGGAATGCCCATCAAACTCGGCCTCAAAGGCCGCGCCGGACTGAAAGAACTTTCCGAAGTCATCGTCGTCGGCAAGGCCATCAAGGCCGATGGAAAGGCGCTGGTCGTCAATGCCACGGGTGTGTATGTGCAATAAGGCGCGGCCGAATGATGGCTTGAGCAAGCAACACTGCACACTCGCTATTCAGCAAAGGTGGCTTGGCTTCCAAACTGTTATGGACATCCGGCAAAATAGAACCCCAGAAAATCGAAGATGTCCTGCACGCTGAGCGTTCCGGTCAGGTTGACATCTGCTGAAAATCCAGCGAGGCACTCTATGTTCAACATATGCCTCTCCTTTCACGACGATGGGTTGTGTAAAGCATCATCATGACAACAGGCAGCGCCGACACTGGCACAGGGATCGCTGCCGCAATTCGAAGCCCGGAATAGGACGCTGAGCCTGTGGGCGTTTGGCCGCCGTTGATGCCGATGAGATCAACGATCGAAAGTCCTGCTGGTGGACCCCTAGGGCTGCCGTCCTGGAGCCTAAATCTAAATCCTGCCGTCACGATTCCCGAGACATCCTCCAGCCACTCCGATCGTCCCCCCCGCCGCATCGAGCAACCCCCACGGCGTCTGCACATCGGGATAAGCACCAAGCCGCACGGCATATGGGTTCAGTCCTGGGAATGTCCGGTTGCCCCACCCCGAGTTGGCCTGCGCCAGCGGGCCATTGGGGTCCGGGCCAGGAATCACATCCACACCTCCCGCCAGCACATGCACGCCCGGCGGGCCATACGCCAACGGCGCATCGCTCCCGTTCGGCTGCGTCCACCACCCACCCTGACCTGCGCCATCCTTATCCGGATCGTAATGGACCGCCTTCAACCATTCATTCCACGTAGGTATGAAGTACCGCGCCCCCGGCGAGCGCACCCGCTGGTCGGTGTAGATGCTCCCCGGGATCGTCACGAAGCTGCTCACGTCGTACGCCCCGCTCAGAAAGGCCTCGCGGTTCAACGACTTGCCGTTGTGCAGCCAGTTGCAATAGACCGCCGCCGTGCGCCAGGTGATATCGCCCACACCCCGCATCGCCGCGGCGGGGCTGAAGCCGAATCTCGCACCCCCCGGTGTGTTGGGCGCCACCTGAACCCCGCCCCAGATGCCGGGCGCTTCCACACCGGGAATCCATTCGCTTCGCGGCCGGTCGAAGGCCGCACTCATGAACTCGACCCACTGCGCGGTCGTCACCTCAAACTTCCCGATCCGATACTCGCAATCAACGCGCCCAAAACCACCACCCCCAGCCCCCGCAACCAGCACCTGATGGTTGAGCTGCACTGGCCATCGACGTTGTGTTGAACGGCATGTTGAACTGAGCGCACAGAGCGACCTTTCTTCCACGCCGGATAAACTCCGGGTGGAGACTTCACAGGTCACGCTCTCCAACAACACCCAGCGTAAAAGGCATCGCCCCCCACCACAACGCCCCGAATGCCCAGATTGCATCAAGATTCTGTTCAGACCCCGCCCGATCGCTCGTGCGCCCAGCATCCCCCTGACCACTACCCTTCCTGTTCATGCCCCCACCCCCCACCCCTCCCCTCTCACCCATCCCCGAGATCCTCGCCGACCTCCGCGCCGGCAAGATGGTCATCCTCACCGATGATGAGGACCGCGAGAACGA
>JBBSBC010000132.1:0-10713 GCA_038251595.1 Phycisphaerales bacterium
ACTGCGACTGGCACGCGGCGCACTACGTCAAGGTGATGCTGGATCAGATGTTCGGGGAGGGCAACTTTCAGAACGAGATCGTGTGGAAGCGCTACGGCGCGCACAACGACGTTGGCCAAGGATCGAAGCACTATGGGCGTGCGCACGATACGCTCTTCTTCTACTCCGGTGGCAGCGAGGACTACACGTGGAACCAACTGTTCATGCCGCTCGACGCGGATTATGTGGAGTCGACCTACAGGCACGTTGAGGAAGGTACGGGTCGGCGATTCCGTGTCTCGCCTATGACGGGGCCTGGAGGAGAAGCCAAAGGGAATCCTGTTTTCGACTGGAAGGGACATACGCGTGCGTGGCGATTCTCCAAGGAGACAATCGCAAAGATGGAAAAGGAAGGCCGCATCCACTACTCCAAGACGGGGTACGCCAGCCAGAAGACATACCTCGATGACTCAAAAGGTGTGCCGGTACAGAGCGTTTGGAATGACATTAAGTCGCTCTCGGGGTCCCACTCCGAGCGCCTCGGCTACCCCACGCAGAAGCCCCTCGCCCTCCTCGAACGCATCATCAACGCCAGCAGCAACCCCAACGACATCGTCCTCGACGCCTTCTGCGGCTGCGGCACGGCCTTGGTCGCGGCGCAGCAACTCGGAAGGCAGTGGATCGGCATCGACATCTCGCCCACCGCCTGTCGCGTCATGGCCAAGCGCCTCCGCGATGTCTGCAAGATGCGAGAGAGCGAGCCCGGCCACCGCGCCCACGACACCAACGCCTACATCGTCCGCGATCTGCCGTGGAGCATCGACAAGCTCCGGGCCATCCCGCCGTTCGAGTTCGAGAACTGGGCCGTCATCGCTCTCGGCGGTGTGCCCAACAAGGTGCAGGTCGGTGACATGGGCATCGACGGCCGCATCTTCCCCGTCGGCACCAGGCCCGACGACCAGAACAACATGTTCGCGGGCGACTGGTTCCCCGTTCAGGTCAAGCAGATAGACAAGGTGGGTCGCCCCGATGTGGACTCGTTCGAGGCCGTGATGCACCGCGAAGACCGCCAGCGCGGCTTCATGATCGCGTTCTCGTACTCAGCCGACGCCGAGGCAGAGGCAGCGGCGTTCTACAAGAAGTCCAAGCGGGTGATCAAGCTCATCAGCGTGCAAGAGATTCTTGATGAGCAGCATGTGCAGAAGATGTAGGAGCACGCTCCTGAACACCCCGGCGGGGCGTGGGGCTTGAGCTACGATGGTGGACTTCTTCAGGAGCATCGCATGAACTCTGGTGTGGCGGCACGTTTGGGTGTTGGGTTGGCGGTGGTGGTGGGCGTGCAGGGATTGGCCGCGGGCCAGTTGATTGGGAAGGTGCCGCCTGCGAGTGCGCCTGCGCCGGCGTATGTGCCGCCCGAGCCGTTGGCACCGCCTGCGCCGCCGAAGCCTGCCGAGCCGGAGAAGCCGTTGCCGGTGCTGGGGGTGAAGGGTGCGGATGGCAAGCTGAAGCGGTATGCGCAGGGGGCTGAGCGGGCGGCGATCGAGATGTATGAGTTTGATGGCGAGACGCGGAAGAAGATCGCCGCGGCCGAAGTGGTGCGGAACGCGGATGTTGAGCGGATGGTGATCGAGAAGTTTGAGAAGGTGCTGGAAGCGCGAAAGACGCTGGCGACGCTGGACCAGACGAAGGACTTCAATGAGTTTGATCGGATCAAGCAGGTGGCCGCGCCGCTGCAGATCGAGCGGCTGGCGGATCGGCTGATGCGTGATGGGGCGATCAACGCGATGGAGCGAAGCCGTGTCGATCAGATGGTGAAGGAGTATGAGAAGCAGTTGGGGGATGAGATTCGCGGGGAGACGGGCACGGACCTGCCGAAGATCGTGGGCGCGGTGGCGAAGAGCAGCTTTGTGAATGGCACGCGCGATGCGTTTGCCGCGTTGGATCGGCTGATGAAGTGTGGGGCGGAGAAGGTGAAGACGGTCGGGGGCGAGCTGGGGCTGACGGCTGATCAGGTGGCGCGGAGCGCGAGCGAGCCGTTCGAGAAGTTTTTCTTTGAGATGATGACGCAGGATCAGCAGAAGATGCTGATGGGGAAGTGCGTGGGGAGTGGGGGGAAGTGAGGTGTGAGGGGGTGGGTGTGAGGGTGGGGTGGTGGGGTGGTGGGGTGGTGGGGGGGTGGGGTGAGCTTGGGGCGTGTCGGTCGGGACGCCCGACATACCGAATCAGATTATCGTTTGGCGGACTTGGCGGAGACGGTGAGCTGGGCGGCGGTGTCACCGTTTTCGCAGAGGGGCGTGACCTTGGAGGGATCGGTCACCAGATCGTGAAGCGTGATGGTGGAGTAGGTCTCGATGATGGCCTTGGCGGCGAGGTCGAGGTGGCGGTGAAGGGGGCACAGGGTTGAGGTGTGGCTGGCGATGCCGAGCGGGCACTTGGTGATGCGCTCAACCTGTGTGACGGACCGAACAACGTCGAGGAGCGAGATCTCGCGCGCGGTCCTGGCGAGCTGGTAGCCGCCGCTGACGCCGCGACGGCCGCGAATGAGTTTCGCGGCGCTCAACTGCTGAAGCACCTTGGCGAGGTAGTGGGGCGGGACGTGGGTCTTCTCGGCCAACTGCGTTGTGGGGACGAGCAGGCCGGGCGAGAGGGCAAGCCAGGCCATGGCGCGGAGGGCGTATTCGGTGGTCTGTGAAAACACTCGGGGGTCTCCGCGGGGAGGAACATGGGAGGATGATTACCTGTGGTTTGTATACGTGTATATCCGAGTTCAGTGGCGGAAAGCGCGGAGAATTTATCTCTCGGGAAGAAACGGAGAGGAAGGAACTCTCAAGTGGATGGTATTGGTGTTCGAGAACGGGCGGCGAGGAGTATGAGGGAGTTGGCGACGACGAAGAGTGTGCCGCCCTCGTGCCCGAGCACACCCATCCAGAGCGGGAGGGGATGACCGATGCGTGATCCGACGATGACGGCGATGACCATGATCACGATGGCGGTGAGTGCGAGGGAGAGGTTGATGAGGATGGTGCGGCGGGCGCGGCGGGCGAGCCGGACGACCCACGGGAGGACGGAGAGATCATCGGAGAGAAGCACGATGTCGGCGGATTCGAGCGCGGCATCGGAGCCGATTGAGCCGATGGCGATGGAGACATCGGCCATGGTGAGGGCGGGGGCATCGTTGACACCATCGCCGATCACGCCGACGGCGCGGTACCTGGCGGATGGGGTGTTGGCAAGCTCGGCTTTGAGGCGAGCGACGGCATCGACTTTGTCCTGCGGCATCAGCTCGGCGAAGAAGCGGTCGAGGCCGAGGGAATCGGCGACAGCCTTGGCGGTGGCGTGGTTATCGCCGGTGAGCATGACGACGGGACGGACACCGAGGGTGTGGAGTTCCTCGACAAGCTGCGCAGCGCCGGGGCGAACCGAATCGGCGAGGATGATGACACCGGCCTGCTGATCCCACGCGATGACGGTGCCGATGCTGCCGTGCGATTGGACGGAGGTGAGGACTTCGCGGACGCGGGCGCGGAGGCAGACAGGGATGATCTCTTCGGTGAAGATGAGGTTGCCGATCCGGGCGGGCTTGCCGTCGATATCGGCGCTCATGCCGCGACCGACGGTGAACTGCGGATTGGTGGCGATGAGCGGGGCGAGGTTGCGTTCGGTCGCGGCATCGCGCACGGCGAGGGCGATGGGGTGGGTGGAGTTTTGCTCGACGGCGGCGGCGGCTTCGAGCAGGCGGTTCTCATCGGACCAGCCGATGGGGTGGAGTTGTTGAACGCGCGGGCGACCGACGGTGAGGGTGCCGGTTTTGTCAAAGCAGACGGCGCCGAGTCGTGCGAGGCGCTCGATGGATTGGCCGCCTTTGAAGAGAACACCGGCGCGGGCGGCACGGGTGATGGCGGCGAGCGTGGCGGTGGGAGTGGCGATGATGACAGCGCAGGGGGAAGCGACGATAAGAAGGGTCATGGCGGTGAACGCGCTGTCCTTGAACGCATCGCCAAAGGCGAGCCACCAGATGAGCAGGATGGCGATGCTGAAGGCCAAGACGCCGATCGCGTAGGGCTGGCTGATGCGATCGATGAGACGCTGCACGGGCTCGCGTTGCTGCTGGGCTTTGATGACGAGATCAAGAACGCGCTGAAGGCTGGATTCGCGGGCGGGCTTGGTGACGCGGGCCTGGAGAGGATTGCCGACGTTGATGGTGCCGGCGAAGAGGGTGTCGCCGCGTGCGACGTTTCGGGGCATGCTCTCGCCGGTGAGGCTGGCCTGGTTGATGGAGGAAGTTCCATCGGTGATGAGGGCATCGGCGGGGATGGATTCGCCGGGGAGGATTTTGATAAGGTCGTCGGGGAGGAGTGATTCGGGGGTGACTTCGGACCAGGTGTCGGTGGTGTCAGGGGCGAGCTTGAGGGCGCGGGTGGGCATGAGCTTGTGCAAGGCTTCGACCGCACGGGTGGTGCGCGCGGTGGCGAGGGCTTCGAGTGCGCCGGAGAGAACGAAGAGGAAGAGGAGGAGTGCGCCTTCGGCGGGCTTTTGCATCAGCGCGGCGGAGGCGGCGCCGACGACCATCAGCACATCGATATCGAACTTGAGTTGACGGAGGGCTTCCCACGCGGCGCGGCCGCCGTGGAACATGCCGATGGCGAGGCTGGACCAGACGAGCGCGGACCCGAAGGGTTGGAGGCCAAGGCGGGGAAGAACGACACCGAGAAGGAGGAGGAGGCCGGCAAGGATTCCGGCGAAGAGCTCGCCGCGAGGGGAGGTGAGGGCGGCCCAGAGCCCCGGCGTGGTGGCGGCACCGAGGGAGAGGCGGGGTGCGGTGTGCTGAGGAGCGGAGGATGGGGTGGAGAGCGTGGTCATTGGGAGAGACGCTAGACGGTGGATTTGGGTAGAGTGGTGAGAATGGGTCTCAAGTTGGAAGGAGATGAAAGTGGGTAGGTGGAGGAATGATGCAAGAGTTCGGGTGGTTTGAGACATGAAATGAGCGGTAGAACCACGTGAAGCAAGGAACGGAAATGGGCGGGGGCACGACCGAAGGCATGGGGTCGGCCCCGATGCGTTGGCGGGCCGCGGCGATGGACGCGGAAGTGGCGGCGCGCCTTACGCCGCAGCAGTTTGTTGAGCAGTATGAGCGGTGCTGGCGGATTTTGTGGTGCGCGGCGGCGGCGGCGGTGCGTGACCGGAGTCTGGCGGAGGATCTGGTTCAGCAGGCCGCGGTGGTGGGGCTGGAGCATCTGGGGGACTTTGAGTCGGGGACAAACTTTGTTTCGTGGATGGTGCGGATTGTCAAGAACCTTGCGATGAACGAGGCACGCCGCGGAGCTCGAAGGAGGACGAGTTCGACAGATCCGATGAGCCTGGACGGATCGGTGAGCGATGTGAAGGGTGCGGGCAGGGCGGGGCCGATCACGGGGCTTGGGCAGGTTCGAGAAGACCAGGCGGAGTTTGATGACACGATGATGGGGGCGCTGGAGAAGTTGGATGAGACCGCGCGGGCGTGTCTGCTGATGCGTGTGGTGTTGGACATGACGTACAAGAACATCGGGCTTGCGCTGGATGTTCCGGAGGGGACGGCGGCAAGCCACGTGCATCGGGCGCGGGTGACCATGCGAACGCACCTGAGGGAGAGCCTTGCCGAGCACTCGGGGTTTGGGGGGGTGTGGGGGGGTTTGGGCGGGGGAAGGGGGGACGAATGAACCGTGAAGAAATGAAGGACGACCTGCTGCTTGAAGCCTATCTGGATGGTGCGCTGGAAGGTGATGCACGCGTGAACTTCGAGAAGAGGGTTGCGGAGGAGAAGCGACTCGCGGCGGATGTGCGGCTGTCGGGTGAGATTGATGGGTGGTTGCGCGGGGCGCTTTTGCCGCCGAACGCGATGGGGCCGGGGACACGAGAGGTACTGGGCCGGATTGGGAGTGTTCCGGTTCGAGCGGGCGCGAGAGGCGGTCGGGTGTGGATGACGTGGGGCGTTGTCGCGGCCGCGGCGGTGGTGATGGTTGCTGTGGGTGTGCAGTCGGGTTTGCTTTCCGGTCTGGTGTCGGGCGGATCGGGGCAAGATGGGCCACGGGTTGTGCGCGGCGATGCGGCTGCGTGTGTACGTGCGCTTGAGGTTGCGGGGTTTGCGCCCAAGTGGGTGTGCAAAGATGCGGCGGAGTTTGCGAAGTACACACGCGAGAGTCTGGGGCAGGAGTGGCGTGTGGAGTCTGCGCCCGCACTCACGCTGGTGGGGTGGACGTATACCGACCGGCTTTTGAACTCGAACTACGCGCACGTGCTGTTGGCGGAATATGCGGGCAGGCGAGTGGTGGTGGTGGCCGATCGTGTGGAGTTTGATCGATCGATTGTCGCGCCCGCGGATGGATCGCTGCGCGTGCATCGGCGTGTGATGGGCGAGATCGTGGTGTACGAGCTGTCACCGTTTGACGAGGCGAAGGTGCTGGGGCGGATTGAGCGCGTGGGCGGGTGAGAGGCGCGGCCAGGTGTGCGGCGCGGCCAGATGTGCGGCGCGGCCAGATGTGCGGCGCGGCCAGATGTGCGGCGCGGTCAGGTGTGCGGCGCGGAGTGCGATGAATAATCGGTGACCTGCTCGAACATGCGCGCGATGCGGAGGATGGTTGATTCGCCGAGCGCGGGGCCGATGAGCTGGAGGCCGATGGGCAGATCGCCGCGTGCTGAAGGGGCGAAGCCGCCGGGCATGGTGATCGCGGGCAGACCGGCGAGGTTGACCCCGACCGTATAGACATCTTCGAGGTACATCGACATGGGATCGGCGGCGTGCTCACCAAACTTGAAGGCGGGCCCGGGCGAGGAGGGCATGAGGATGGCATGGCAGGGCGTGTTGGCCAAACCCTCGAATGCGTTGTCGAAGTCGCGCTTGATGAGGCGACGGGCTTTGAGCGCGGTGGTGTAGTAGGCGTCGTAGTAGCCGCTTGAGAGGACGTGCGTGCCCAGCATAATGCGCCGCTGAACCTCGTGACCAAACCCCTCGGCCCGCGACTTGGCGTAGAGGGCAAAGAGGTCGTCGGTGGCGCTGTTGAGCGCCGCGCGGCGACCGTAGCGAACACCATCAAACCTCGCGAGGTTGGAGCTCGCCTCGGCGGGCGCGATGATGTAGTACGCGGCGATGCCGTATTCGGCGTGCGGGAGGTTGATATCGACCACAACGCCACCCATGTGCGTGAAGTGATGAATCGCGTTGTTCAGCGCGGCAGTGACTGCGGGGTCGTTGGCGGCGGAGCGGGCCTGAGCGGGAACGCCAAGCACGAGCTTATCGATCGGGCGATCAAGCTCGAGGAGCATGTCCGCGGCGGGAAGCTCGGCACTGGTGGAGTCGTGCGGATCGTGCCCGCTGATGATGGAGGTGAGCAGCGCGGTGTCGGTGACGGTGCGTGCAAACGTGCCGATCTGGTCGAGGCTTGAGGCGTAGGCAACCAGGCCGTAGCGTGAGATGCGCCCATACGTGGGCTTCAGACCAAAGAGGTTGCACCAGCCCGCGGGTTGGCGGATGGAGCCGCCGGTGTCGGAGCCGAGCGCCCCGGAAACGAGCTTGGAGGCGACGGCCGCGGCCGAGCCACCCGAGCTGCCGCCGGGAACCCGCTGAAGATCCCAGGGATTTCTGGTTGGGCCGAAGATCGAGTGCTCGGTGGATGAGCCCATGGCGAACTCATCGAGGTTGGTCTTGCCGATGATGATGGCGCCGGCATCGAGTAGCTTGTGGGCAACCGTGGCGGAAAATGGCGAGCGGTAGGTTTCGAGATAGCGAGAGGCGCAGGTGGTGCGGTCGCCACCATCGGCGGGCGAGAGGCAGATGTTGTCTTTGATCGCGATGGGGATGCCGAGCAGGGGGAGCGGCGATGCAGGGTTGTCGGCGATGATTGCGTCGAGCTTGGCCGCGCGATGAAGAGCCTGCTCGGCAAAGACCTGGGTGAAGGCGTTGATGCTTGGGTTGATGCGCTCGATGTGCGCGATGGTCTGGCGGGTGATCTCGGTGATCGAGACTTCGCGGGCGCGGATGGACTCGCGAATGGCCGAGAGTGATGAGGTGTGGAATGCCACGGAGCAGAGGGTAGGTGGCCTTGGTGGGAAGGGTCAGGGAGAATCCGGGATCGCGTGGGGCGGTATGCTGGATATGAGACGGGGTAACGGGCTGGGTATTTGGCGGCCTGCATGAACCACAAACGGCGCGAGATTGAAGTGCCAATCAAGCATGATGAAAGAGCGCGGCGGCGAACGCTCTGGGCGTATTGGTCGAAGCAGCCGGTGGCGACCGTGCTGTGGATTGGGTTGTTGGTTTGGTGCGTGCGGACCTTGCCGAACACATATTCGTCTGATCCGCCCGGAGCACCGACAACAAAATCCGCCGCGGGAAGATCAGTGGCGATTCCGCTGATGTACATCATCAGGAACGATGGTGTGCTGACGGGTGTCGATGGAGCAACGCGGACATCTGCGGACATGGTCACGGACCGGATTGTTGGCATGGCGTGGTATGCGTATCGGTTGCGGCCGGAGTTTGAGATGTCCGGGGTCATCATCACCGGAGATGTTCGGCCGGATGAGATGGATACGGCGCGAGGGTTGTACATCGACTTTCTGGCCAAGCGACCGGAGCGCTATTGGGAGCGTGTCGCGGGACAGATCAAAGGTGGCAACGAGATCAACACGCTGGGCTTCAAGGTGCGATGGCTGGCGCAGGTTATGGCTTCCATCATGATCGTGCCGCTGTTGCTGCGATCGCTCCTGTGGCTTGCTCCGATCGCGGCGAAGGTGCTTGAACCGATCAGCAAATCCGCGCTGGACCCTGAGGAACGCGAGCGGCTTCGCCGGCGCAAGGCGCTTGGCAAGGGGCTGTGCCCGGGGTGCGGGTACAACATCAGTGGGTTGCCGAAGCGGCGGTGTCCGGAGTGCAATGAGACCTGGGCAGTCACGGAGCTGCCGCGTTGAAGCGCGAGCAGATCAGGCACCATCGCCGCCGCCGATGACCTTGGGGACGGCGATGAAGGGTTGCTCGGCGGCGCGGGCGGGCGCGATGGCCATGAGCTGTTCGTTGGTGAGCATGGGTCCGGGCTCATCGGGCGCGAGACGGTTTTGCGTCTCGATGGGTGAGGACATCGGCTCGACCTCGGCCAGGTTGAGGGTGCCGAGTTGGCGGATGTGCCCGAGGATTCCGCCGAGTTGATGGCGGTACTGCTCGAGTTGATCGTCGGTGAGGGCGAGGCGTGCCAGGTGGGCGACCTTGCGGACTTCGTCGAGCGAGAGGGGTTGGGGTTCGGCAGAGTTGGGCGGCATGGTGGTTGATGGTATCGATGTCGCTGGTCCGAGCGGATCTTGACCGATGAAGAGGAGCTGTGAACCCTTTGCCGAACTCGGTACAGGGCAATAAGCCATGTACGGGCGAAGAAACGGGCACGATGGTCAGGAATCGGGATGGATGATGGAGAGTGTGGACACTAAACCGTCTGGACGGTACAGTGAGGCGTGCCCACTCCACGAACGACATGCCGCGACCACCTGCTGGATGCCGCCGAGCGCGTGGTGGTAAAGACGGGGATCGGGAGTCTGACGCTCGACGCGGTGGCAAAGCGGGCCAAGGTGAGCAAGGGTGGGCTGCTCTACCACTTCCCGAACAAGGATGCGCTGATTGAGGCTCTGGTGCTGCGCATCTGCAACGGATGGCGTGCGGATTACACCGAGGCGATCGGGAGCGTGCCGGAAGGCCCGGGACGCGGGTCGCGTGGACTGATGAACATGTGCATCAGCACCCCGGAAAAATGGACGGAGACTTTGCGCCAGTCGAGCGTGGTGCTGGTGGCGGTGCTGGCGAACAACCCGAAGCTGATCAAGCCGCTGCGCGAGGTGTACGGGGGGCTGTTCAAGTTGATCGATGTTGATCGGCAATCCGCGGCCATCGGCGAGATCGTGGTGCTCGCGCTGAACGGGCTGTGGTTCGAGTTCATCTTTGGGCTGAAGGAAGTCTCTCCCGCGCGGTTGGCGGCCATTCGCAAGACGTTGAATGGTTTTGTTGAAACCGATCTCGGGCGCATTGGGGGGCGCATTGGGGGCCGTGTTGGCGGAGTTGGCAAGGGAAGTGGAGGGGCCAAGAAAAGTGCAGGTGCAGGGCGTGCTCTGCGTGCGGGGCGCGGAGCGAAGAAGAAGGTGGGGCGGGGAAGCTTGAGCGCGATCACGCGCAAAGGTGAGAAGAAGTCGTGAAGAATCAGCATAAAAAAGCGATCGGCGCATCGCTGGTGATCGGCGCGCTGCTGTTGGTGGGCGGCGGGCTTGCCTATTGGAAGTTCGGACGTTCGCCGGCTGCTGGCGCAGCGGGAGGTGGCTTTGAGCCCGCGGAGGCCGTGCAGGTTGTTGAGGCAAAGACGGCGATGTGGCGGCCGACGGCCGAGCTGTCGGGCACGGTGGTCGCGTTGCAATCGGTCACACTGAGCAACGAAGTTGCGGGGACCGTGAACGGTGTGATGTTTGAATCGGGCGCGGTGGTTGAGGCGGGGCATGTGCTGCTGACGATCGACAGCGCGACCGAAGAGGCGGAGTTGCGGGCCGCGGAAGCGAGCGAGCGGGTGGCCGAGGCCGATGCGCGCGTGACCGAGGCGGATGTGAAACTGGCCGAGGCGAGTGTTCGACGGTTGACGCAGGCCATGGAGGCGAAGGCCGTTTCGGTGGCGGAGCTTGACCAGGCGGAATCGGCTCTTGAATCGGATCGGGCGAAGCTGGCGCGAGGAC
>JBBSBC010000133.1:0-10711 GCA_038251595.1 Phycisphaerales bacterium
AGTTTACCGTGCTTGAAGGGGCAAGGATGTGGATATGGTGGGCCGTCACTTCGACAACAACCCCTCCGGAGAGAATAAAGCGGCGCGGTTCGGTGGAGTGGTCGCGGATGGCGCGCACGATCGGGCCGAGGGTGCGATGCCCGAGGTGGTCGCGAGCTCGCCCGTTGGTTGCACCCATGATGGAGCTCGTGAGTGCCTCGCCAATGACCACCGGCGGGTGATCGCGGAGCGCTTCACGTGCCCAGCCTGTCCCATGTTCGCTGCTCAACTTCGCGATCGCGTCGGCCTCGCGGCCGGCAAGCGCGGCGAGTTCGTGCTGAATCGCAGCGGCAGCAACGGCCTGCTCGGCGGCTCTGGGACGGAGGCGTTTGAGCTTTGGGATGACGTCGATGCGCAGCGCGTTGCGCAAGAGCGAGATATCACGATTGGTCTGATCTTCTCGCCACACCCAGCCCGCACGTTGGCAGATGCGCTCACACTCGGCATGGCCAACAGCGCGGGCACGCCCGTCGATGGTGCCGAGCATGGGGCGGATGATCTGAATGGTGGGCTCAGCGGGCCGACCGAGGCGACGCACGCGGGCGATGCCCCGAAGGCCACGCGGGCCGGCACCGCGAAGCAGGGCCATGAGCATGGTTTCAAGCTGGTCATCGGCATGATGAGCGGTGGCCACGAACGGGCACCCGTGGGAAAGGGCCAGCGTGCGTAGCGCCGCATAACGCTCGCGCCGGGCACGGGCCTCAACAGTGCCGCGACCGACTTTGACTTTGATGGCCGCCTCGACGAACGGAGCACTCAGCGCCGCAGCGAGCGCGGCGGCGGCATCACGGTCGGCATCCGCCTCGGCCCGCGGGCGAAGATCGTGCACGATGTGGGCGATGATCAGATCGGGCGAAGTTGAGCTGGCGAGTGCCAGGGCAAGGGCACAGGAATCGGCCCCGCCCGAGCAGGCGATCAGGGTGCGTCGCGGGCGCGAGGGTGGGAGGTGATCGGTCAGCTCGCGCCACGCCCGGATGATTGAAGCGACGGCAGGATCTCGGCGTGAGAGACTCCTGACCCCCACCGCCCCCTCCCGCCCGCTGGGTCCGAGGGCTTGGGGTGCTGATTCAAGTTTGGGGGGTTGATCGGTTGGCGGCACAAGCAACTGTATGATGGCGCAACAGAAGTTGGTCGGGCGTGTGTACCTCGGCTCTCGCTACACTCTGGTGCCGTCTAAACCCATTCCATGACCCATGCCCTCGGCGGCGGAGCCACCAACGGTGCGGAAGATCGACGTATTTGACCATCCCGGAACCAGTTCGCTGCTCGCCAGCATCGATGCGCTGCAAGTTGGGGCGATTGCCCTGCTGGTGCTGGCGCTGGGGGCGATCGGTGCGGCGTGCGCGGTGGCGTACCGTGGCCCGGGCGGATGGCGCGCGGTCTTCGGGCTTGGCGCAGCGCGAGGTTCGACACGCCATGGGTTGGATGCGGACGAACTGCGCTCGGTGATGGCCCAGGCGGACCAGATGGCCGAAGAGATTGCGGGGGAACTGGATGCGAAAGCCGCGCGGCTTGAATCGCTCATTCACGAAGCGGATATTCGCTTGGCGCGGCTTGCGGGCCCAGGTGCCGAGAGCGCTGACGGTGATGAACGTGTGAGGAGAGAGCGCGGGGGCGAAGGGGCCTCTGTGCGCGGCGGCGCAAGGGCGCCTGTAACCGGAAGAGATGGCGGAGGCGTGGGGAGTGGCGGTGGGGGGCAGAACGAGCAGGCGACCGTAACGATTCACGAAGACCCGATCACGCTTGAGATCTATCGACTCGCCGACACTGGGTTGTCGCCGCTTGAGATTGCCCGCAAACTCGGGCAACATACCGGAAAGGTCGGACTGATCATCGCGCTGCGGCAATAGTTTGCTTGCGGGTCTTGGTGCGGGGGCTTGTCTTCACGTCGCGGCGGGCCGCGTCGATGGCCAATACCTCAAAGACCACATGGGCCGCGAGTAACGATGTGATTCCTGAGACATCGCGGTCGGGCAGCACCTCGACAACATCGGCCCCCACGATGTTGAGACCTTTCAGCGATCGCAGAGCACGCAACGCCTCGGCAGAGGTGAGGCCGCCGATGCTGGGTGTGCCGGTGCCCGGTGCGAATGCGGGGTCGATGCAGTCGATATCAAAGGTGAGGTAGCAAGGTTCCTGTTTCAGCCGCTTGCTGAACGAGGCGACCTGCGCCGGGCCACGGGCGCGAAACTCTTCGCAGGTCAGCACGGTGACCTTGTGATCTCGCGCAAAAGTGAGGTCGTCTCTGCTGTTGAGCGGACCCTTGATGCCGATCGAGAGCATCTGTCGAGGATCGACAAGACCATCCTCGATCGCGCGGCGAAAGACCGATGCGTGACCCCATCTTTCGCCCCACACCATATCAACGGTATCGAGATGACTGTCGAAGTGGATGAGTGGCAGGCCCTTCTTCGGCTTGCCGTTGCGTTCCCAGGTTGCAGCAATATTGGCGTAGGCGATGGTGTGGTCGCCGCCAAGTGCGAAGAGGCGTGTGTGCTTAAGATCGCCGAGTTGATGCGCATACTCGAACTGAGCCTTGGTGTTCTGCTCGCAGGAGTAGGGCGAGACCGGTGCATCGCCAGCATCCGCCATGCTGAGCACATGGCAGACATCCACATCGTGCTCGATCGAAAAGCGTTTGAGGTATTGAGACTCTTCACGGATGGCGCGCGGGCCAAACCTCGCGCCCGGGCGATAGGTCACGCCTCCATCAAAGGGAGCTCCATAAATGGCCCAGTCGATCGGGTGATTGTCCTTGCTGACATCTTCGATCCGCGGATATCGGGCAAACGTGCAGAGGCCCGAGAATCGTGGCGAGCGGCGCGCATCGGGTAGAAGGGTCTTGGCCATGGAATGAGTGTACCTATCGCGAGCGCGGGCTGAGCGCGGGCGCGGCCCGATGTGCAGTGCTGACGCGAGCGGGGTCATAGGGCTGGTCGTCGAACTCGAAGGTTTGACGTGCAAATCGCTGGTTGCGTCTGAGCGCAACGCCCATGATCAGGCCCGTAATCGTCCATCCGGTGAGCATGCTCGACCCGCCATATGAGACAAACGGCAGCGTGACGCCGATGATCGGCAATATGCCGAGCGTCATGCCGATGTTGACAAAGGTCTGGGCCGCCATGATCGAGGCAAGACCGATGATGATGAGGCGGCCAAATCCATCGCGGCTCATGGCCGCGGTGAGGTAGCAGCCTGTGAACCAGACGATGTAGAGCACGATGAGGCCGAGGCCGCCGAAGAGGCCGAATCGGTTAAGGATGATCGCAAGGATCATGTCGTTGTGCCGCTCGGGCAGACGGTTGAAGCGGATCAGGGCACGACTCTTGTTCTCGCTGATGCCCCACACACCACCCGCGCCCGCCAGTCTTTGCGCGGTGACGGATTGGTAGTTGATGTCGTCGGCGCCCTGCTGCGGGTCCTTCATCATCTTGAACAGGCCAATGATGCGGTCTTTCTGGTGCGTCTTCAATAGCGGGAAGACTGCCGGCGCGGCGAGCGTTGCGACCAGGACCACCGCCATCAGATGCTTGAGCTTTGCGCCCGCGCCAACCAGCATCGCAAAGATCGCCGGCGCAAAGAGCATGGCCGTGCCAAGATCAGGCTGCAACATGATCAGGGCAATGGGCACAAAAGTGATGAGCGCGGGCGGGAGCAGGCCGAGGAGTGTCCGGTGGTTCTGCCTGAGGCGGAGGTAGTCGGCGACAACGAGAACGTACGCAATTTTGGCGAGCTCGGCGGGTTGAAAGTCGATGGGCCCGAAGTTGATCCACGCACGCGCACCGTTGCGCGGTGTGACGATCGAGGCGGGAACAAAGGGCAGCAGAAGAAAGATCAATAGGCCGATCACCAGCACCATCAACGGCCACGCCACCCAACGCACAAAGCGGTAGTGCGGAAGTGCGACCATTGCGGCCGCCAACAGCCCCACGGCTATGAACACCGCCTGTCGCGCGACAATACCGGTGAGCGCGATCGGACCATCAGCATCGCCAACGCGCTCGGGCACACCCAGATCTATCGCGTAGAGACCGAGCACCGAGAGTGCAAGCGCGGAGATGACACAGAGCCATGCGCCGTTGATGAGGCTGAACTCCGAACCGATCACCTTGCGTGCGAGCGAGAGGCTCATCGCGAAGTGTTCTCCGCTTGAAGAGTGAGCGGGGGTTGCGCATCGGGCTTTGGAAGGTAACCCTCGGCAATCAGCGCATAGACCACCTGATTGGCAATAGGGCCGGCCACGCGCCCGCCCGAACCGCCGTGCTCAACAACCACCGATACGGCGTAACGGGGTTGATCGCCGACACCCACAAGAAAGACGCACCAGGCATGGTCGGCATCAAACATCTCTTTCTCGCCGAAGTCGGAGTAGTCGGCCTCGAAGGGGTTGGCATCGGCGGTGCCCGACTTGGCCCAGATGGTGATGTCGCTACCAGCACGACCCTGCACGTTGAAGATCCGATCTCTCTTCGATGTTCCATCGGGCATCAGGTAGGTTGCTTCATAAGTTGTGCCGTGGGACTCTGACGCCGAAGCGCGAAGGCCCGCCAGCGCGAGCCAGATCGCGCTGCGGCTCAGGCCAAGGTCGGTGCGCGTCTGCGGCGCATCGGCGATCAATCGCGGCGAGAGTCGAACGCCGCCGCGAGCGATGGTGGCGTATGCATCGGCCGCGTGCAGTGGGGTCCACGAGATCGGACCCTGACCGATGCCCATCAGGATGGCTTCGGGAAGCGTGGCCTTGGTCGTGTCGGGTAGTGCGCCGCCGAACTCGTGAATGAGCGCGCGGCGCGAGAGTTCCGATTCCCGTCGTGCTCGCCACGCGGCATCGGTCTCGCTGGCGGCACGCTCGGCAAATGGGGTCAGTGCGTATAGGTTCCACGGATCGGCCGTCTTGCCGACACCGAAACGCGTGTACCAATCGTGAACGCCCTGCACACCGAGTCTGCGGGCGACCTCAAAGAAAAAGATGTTGCACGAGACCTGTATTGCTTCCTTGCCGTCAGGAGCCTCTCCGAGTTGATCGTTGTGGGTGGTGTGGAACTGCTTGTAGATCCAGCATCGGTAGAGAAGGGGCTTATCTGGAAAGAAGTGTCCGGTGCAACTGATGCGCTCGCCAACGCCGAGCTTGGCCGCGCTGATTGCCGCGGTCAGGATCAACGGCTTAACGATCGAACCGGGTGGGTAGGGAACATCAATAGCACGATTGATGTAGGGTTGGCGGTCGGTATCACCGAAGACCACTTTGGGATCGGTCTCAATAAGTCCGTGTGAGAATGAAGGGATTGAAACCATGGCGAGCAGATCGCCCGTGGCAATATCGATCACGACCACGGATCCATTCAGCGGCGTGGCAAGGGGGAGTTCCTTCGGACGCGGCTTGAGTGGGTCTGGTGGATCGGGTTGCTTGGTCCGGTGCCAGGGCTGAACGATTGCGAGGCCGAGTGTGGGATCGAAAAGGGCCTGCACTCGTGCTTGCAACCAGGTGTCGAGCGTGAGCTGGATATTGCTGCCCGCAGTCGGCTCAAGCCGATCGATCTGCTCGGTGTCGCGGTGGACGGTGCGCACGCCGCGCAGCCCGCGAAGGCGATCTTCAGCGGCCTGTTCGACCCCGCCCTGTCCAACCGCATCGCCGACACGATAGTGGCCACGGTCAACTGAGCCATCGGGCTTTAGACGAGGCCGGCGGAGGTGATCTTCGTCGTAGAGCTTGGCACGCATCCAGCCAAGTGCATGGGTGGCAACCCCTTCGACGCGTATGGTGGTCTTGCGGTCTGACCGGAGAGGCGCGGGAAATGTCGATTGATCGACATCGAGTTCTACCGTGTCGAGCGGGTATGTGCGGCGGGTCGAATCGATGACGTGCAGCCCGATCATCGGCGTGGCCTCGGTCCCTCCCTCGCGCAGATCGGTCGACGGACCTTCCCAATCCGTGAGGGGCCTGAGCGCAAAGGCGACCGCTTCCGGCACGTTCTTCAGGAGAACGTGGGCCGCGCTCTGCTCGCGGATCGGCCGTTTAACATCGGCGGTTCGGACTTCCTCTGTAAGCTCTTCGCCACGACGGAGCTGGTCTTCGCGACGTTGGCGGAAGCGTTCGGTAACGGTGGCCGCGAGTGACTGCACTTCCGCCTTCACGCGTTCGCGCCGGTCATCGAGCTCGGTTCGACTGACCCCCGCAATAGCGCACAGGCGGTCCCACATGGCATCAAGCCGCTCATCAAACTCTGGGCTGAACTGCTGAATGAGATCTTCGCGCTGATCGGGGCTGAGCTGTGACCACTTCGTGCCCGGTTGCTTTCTTGCCTTGCGTGCGGCCTGCGCATACGCCCAGCGGCCGGTGATGATGGGGTAGTCGGCGGCGATATCCGAAGAGGCTTCGTCGAGCGCGAGCACCCTTCCCTTGCGGTCAAGCACACGCCCGCGGATGGTCTCCAGCCACTGCTCATTGACAAGACGGCGTTCGGCCTCGGCGAGATGATCGTCACCCTTGGCCACTGTCAGACGCAGCATCTGGAGTGTTGGGGCCACGACGCCGAAGAGTCCGAGCGCGCCCAGCAGCAGCAGGCGCCGCTGGAACATGCTCGGGATGTATCGACTGATCTTCATGGCTCCGCCTTGATGACCCAGGCATCCGTGCCCGAGGTTGATATCGATCGTACGTGCGCGTTCTCGATCACAGTATCGGTTCGCGCACGGGGGTATCGTCCACGATTATGCGTGCGAGAGTTTCATGAGCGTTGCGGCGGTTGAACGCTTGACATCACTCGTCTCGCAACTTTCACGAATGGTCATTACGCCTGATCTTCACGCCGCCTTCCGATCGTCGGTGAGGCAAGCCCGAGCGAGTCCTTTACCCCAAGGTTGAGGTAGATCTCGCGTGTGGCGGATGAGCGATTCAAGGTGTAGAAATGAATGCCACGCACATCGTGGTCCAGCAGATCGCGGCATTGCTCGGTGGCCCAGTGGATGCCAACTCGGCGGACACCCTCTGCCTCGCCGCCGGTACGGTTGATGGCGCGAGCGAGTGGGGCGGGAAAGCGCGTTCCCTGGGCCATGTCGGCCATGCGGTTCATGCCCGCGATTGAAGTGATGGGCATGATGCCCGCGATGACGGGAACCTTGATGCCCGCGAGCGTGCATCGGTCACGGAAATCGTAAAAATCGCGGTTGTCGAAGAACAGCTGTGTGCAGATGTAATCAGCACCTGCATCGACCTTGGCCTTGAGATGATCCATTTCCTTGACGCGATTGGGTGTCGCCGGGTGACCCTCCGGATATCCGGCAACCCCGATTCCGAACCCGCGTTTGTCAGAATGACCGGCTTCGCTGTTCACTTTGGTGATGAAGCGGACGAGATCGGTCGCGTAGCGAAAGGCGTCTTTGCCACGATCATGACCGGCCAGGGTGTGGGGCAGATCGCCTCCGAGAGCAATGATGTTTGAGATGCCCGCGGCCGCGTAGCGTTCGAGAATCTCACGTATCTCGCGCTCCTGGTGGCAGACACAGGTCAGGTGAGGAATCGGATCTAGGGAGCCTCGGGCCTTGACCCGAAGCACAAGCTCGTGCGTCAGATCGCGCGTTGACCCGCCCGCGCCGTAGGTCACCGAGACAAAGGTTGGCTTGAGTGATTCGAGTTCCTGCATAGCCGCGTAGAGCGATTCGGCCGATTCGGCGGTTTTGGGCGGAAAGAACTCGAAAGAAAACGTTGTTCGGTGTTGCTCGAAAATATCGCGGATGTGCATGGGCGAACTCGCCGGCGTTAGCCGACGCCTCCGCCCAAGCCCCGCATCTTTCGACGCAGTAACCGTAGTTGTAGCAACGACTTAACGCGAAGAACCAGTTCGGTCTTGTTCACAGGTTTGGTGACAAAATCATCAGCACCGGATTCCATCGCCTTCTCAACATCACCAAGTTCGTTCAGCGCGGTCACCATGATGATCGGGATATCTCGTGTCGTGGGCGCGGATTTGAGCTTGATGCAGACCTGGAACCCACTCATTCGCGGCATCATCACATCCAGGAGAATGACATCGGGCTGCTCGCGTTCGATCGCTTCGATGGCTTCCAGACCATCGCGGGCGGTTCGGATCGGGCATTCGAGCTCTTCGAGATACGCTTGCATCAGCTCAAGATTCTGGAGGTTGTCATCGACAATGAGGAGCGAAGATGCTTCAGGAAACCCGCCCGCCTCGGAGCCGGCATCGGGGTGGAGCGAGAGGGAGCGTCGAATGGCGGGCAGATGTTCCATAAACCCCTGCAACGGCTGGCCCTTGGAGGGCGACAAATGGACGATTCAGTAGTCGTGGTCGCTGATGTGGGGCTATGGTATCAGGTGGTTGATGCGGGGTATAGCCGAACTTCGAGCCCAATCGGCCCGTTCCGGTGTGCACCACTCGCATCTGCCAGTAGGCATCGGTCGCGGTCGCCCACGGCGCCGACTCTCAGCGACAGCACGCTTGGGGAGTATCCCCCAATGAGGCGGTTGAGCTTTCAGCCAGAGGAACTGACTGACCATGTCTGCGCAAGGAACACCGAAAATTGTTTGGACCAACAAGTTCCAAGCCGCCACACCTTCGGTGGGGTTGCTGCGGGATGGGTATGCAAAGTCGCTTCATGCGGTCTTTGAATCGGCCCGTGGGCAGTTTCTGGAACTCGATGGTGTCACCGAGTCGGTCGTTTGGCATGGTGTGCCTTGGCGATGGACGATGGTTTACCACCAGGCGGCTGAGATCGCCGGCACACAAGGTGGTACGCCCCGGGCATTTGCGTACATCATCCCCGACCCTGCTCGGTTGCAGGTGTGCGTGCCGCTGATCCGTGCGCAGGTGGCGGCGATGCCCATGCGGCGGTTCAAGAAAGTGGTTCGCGATACAATTGTTTACGCGAGGACCATGGCGGGGGTCTCGTGGCCGACGTGGGATGTTCCGACTGAGCAGGCGATCGAGGATCTGAGTGAACTGGTGAAGCGGAAGCATCGGTTGGTGATCGCGCCGAGCGAGGCATTGACGATCGAGGCCTGATGTGGGATGGCAAGCGTTGCAGCCTGAGCGAAGCTCGTGCCGATATCACTGTTGGGGTGCGAAACGTGCACTTGTGTGGGTTCGGTTGGATTTGTGCGAGGAGGTCATAGATGGTTGTTGCTCGCGACAAGCGCGTGCGCTGGCTGGTGTGCGGTCTTTTGGCCGCGCTGGCTCTGTCGGCTCCATCGTTTGGCCAGAGCCTTGAGCGGAAGATTCAGAACGCGCTTAGCCAGGCACGACTGGGGAGTGCGCATGTCGGTGTGAGCGTCTTTGATGTCGAGAGCAGGACGGAGCTTGTCTCGATCGAGACGGGCGGTCGCTCGGGGGAAAAGGGGTTCATCCCGGCCTCAAACCTGAAACTGCTGACGAGTGGCGCGGCCCTTTGTGCGTTGGGCAAAGACTATGAACTGCGCACCACGTTTTTGCAGGATGGCGAGCGGCTCATCATCCGCGGCACGGGTGATCCCGGGTTGGCCGACCCCGAGCTTCTCGAAAAGATGAACACGGGTCTTGACACGATTCTGGACCGGCTGGTCGGGCTGTGCAAAGAAGCGGGCGGGAAGGGGATACGTGAGATCGTGCTGGATGATCGCGTGTTTGATCGCGAGTATGTTCATCCGGACTGGCCGCGAGAGCAGTTGCACCAGACGTATTGTGCCGAGGTGAGCGGCCTGAACTTTCATGGCAACCTTTTGAATGTGTACGTAAGCCCGGCGCGGAGTCAGCCGGAGGCACCGTGGCTGGTGATCAAGCGTGCGACACGTGCGGTGAAGGAAGGGGACACAAAGCTGCGGCTCGATCGTGATCAGAACGCCCCCTACACGTTCAAACTCTCGGGAACTGTTCGACATGCTCCGGATTATCCGGTGCAGGTCACTGTCCATGAGGCGAGCATGTTTCTGGGGAAGCTGATCGCTGATCGTGTGGTGAGGGATGGCCTTGGCGCGCCGGGTGTGACCGCATCGAGCATGGAGGTCAGGCTGATCAGGCCCGAGGAACCCGTCATTGACGGGCCGAATGTCAAGACGCTGACAACGGTGCGGACCCCGATCGCGGTGACGCTTGAACGGTGTAATGTTGATTCGGACAATCTCTACGCCGAGAGCCTGTGCAAACTGGCGGGCCACCACGCCACGGGTCAGCCGGGGTCGTGGTCGAACGGGACGGCGGTGGTACGGATGCAGATCCAGCAGCGACTGGGTTCGGTGTATGCGCAGCAGGTCATTCTTGCGGATGGATCAGGACTCTCACGGAACAACCGTGTGACACCGGGTGTTGTGACACGCTGGCTGGCAAGCCTTGCGAGCGACCCCGCACTCGGTGATATGTTCGTGCAATCGCTCGCCGAGATCGGCGAAGGGACGCTGAAGAAGCGGTTCGCCAAGGCGAAGCTGTCGGGCATGTGCGAGGTGCGGGGGAAGAGCGGGTACATCCGCGAAGTGCGGGCCCTCTCAGGCTATGTCACCCACAAGTCGAGCGGACGCAGGTTGGCCTACAGCATTCTGGTGAACGAGATTCCTGCTGGCGCGGACGGCAAGAGTAAGGAGTTTCATGAGGATGTCGTGGAGATTCTTGACGGCTATCTCGCCGCGATGTGAGCAGACGCACGTCGGATCTGCACGAAAATCAGTTGCAAGTTTCGTGGTGCTTGCGGC
>JBBSBC010000134.1:0-10707 GCA_038251595.1 Phycisphaerales bacterium
CCGCCCGCCACGGACCCATCGTGTGCGAGCTTGACGGCCCGACGCCGATCTTGAAAATGTCGAAGACGCTGATGGATTCCATACACCATCATCATTGACACGCCGGGGGGCGAGAGAAAGTGGCTGAGTGGCGAGCGGCAAGTGGCCGAACGAAGATTCGAGTCCGCCGATCTGATCCTTCTCTTTGCCCATCGGCAACTGGGGCAAACTCGCCACTTCGCGCCCCCGCTTCGCGGTCAAATCGGTTCACGGTCCAATCAGATAGATGTACAAAAACGTCGGATCAATCCCGATCTTCGGCGCGGCCACAATCAGCCTCCGTTGTTCGCCCACCAGCACACTCGCCCGCGCGCCAACGTTCGTTGTTTCTTTGTGAAAGATCGTGTACGTCGGAGACTTGCCCGCCTCGGTCGCGGCCGTCTGCTGAAAGATATCGACCCGACCACCCGAGCCACCGCCCGAGACATAGAGCCGCTTGTTCACCACGTCCCACCACGCATCGTCGGTGTCATCCACACAGTCAAGAACCGCCACCTGCTCGCCCGACTTGGTGTCAAGCACCACCAGCTTGGCCGGGTTGCGGCAGACCACAAACAGATGACCCGCCACCGGGTCGAGCGCGCTGGCGTAGTTGCCCTTCGCATCCTTGATCGTCCACGTCGCGTCCAGCTTCAACTCACCCGTCCCGGATGTCCGCTTCACCACCGCGACCGTGCCGGTCGATTGCACATTGACGAAGATGCGATCATCCGACGGCGAGATGCTGAATCCCTCCGGAGTCGCCGGCAACTCCAGCGACGGGCCGCGCTCGCCCGTGGCAATATCAAACGACCCGAGCTTCTTGCCGTGAGCAACAAACACCCGCTTGCCCGGCGCATCGTACCCGATGCGATCAACCTCGCCTTCAAACTTCACCGTCTTCTCGGCCGTCGGGTCGCCCGTGGCCGAGAGCGCGAACGTACGCACCGTGTTGTCGCCGCTGCACGAGAGCACCAGCTTGCGCAGGTCGTTCACAAGCAACAGCCCGGTCGGCTCGATCACATCGCGGATCGGCGGGAGCTGCTTGCTCGTCGCAATCTCCAGCATCTCAACCGTGTTGTTCCCCTTGGCCGCGACAAACAGCCGGTTGCTCACCAGATCAACCACCATGCGGTCAATGCGCCCCTCAACGTTGTTCAGCACCGATCGCTGAATCATCGGCAGCGGCATCTTGAACATGCTGAACGGCGGGTTGGCAATCGCCACCGGACGCGGCGGAGGACTCACCACCGCAGGCTTCGGCACAACCGGAGGCTGCGCGGCCGGGGGCTGCACGGCCGGCGCCACCGCCGGTGCGGGCGCCGGTGCGGGCGCCGGTGCCTGCTGCGCTGCGCACAGCGGCGCAAGCATCAACATGGTTGAAACGGTCGTGACCGATACGCGGTAAGCAAGTGTCTTCATAGGTCTCAATGGTAAGTCCTCAGGCCCCCGAGGTTGCGACCTCCAACGCAAATACGCCAGCACAAGGGAAGTGTTTGGGTGCGACCGGTTTCGCCACCTCCCCAACCCCGCCCACCCCGCCCTCCCCGCCTTTCAGCCCCTACTCGACCGTGCCCTACTCGATCGTGATCTGCGTCCCCACACCAGCATCCGTATAAATCTCAAGCAGCAGCGAGTGCGTGATGCGCCCGTCAATGATATGGGCCTTGTTCACCCCACCCGCCAGCGCGAGCAGGCACGCCTCAACCTTCGGCAACATCCACTCACCAATCACGCCCTTCCGCACCAGCTCATCAATCTCTGCCCGCGTCAACGTGCTCGCATAGCTCTCCGCATCATCCGGGTTGATCCGAATCCCGTTCGTGTCCGACAGCACCACAAGTTTGTCCGCCTTCAACGCCGCCGCCACTCGTCCCGCGGCCGTGTCCGCATTCACGTTGAACTTCCACGCCGCACCCGCACCATCACGCGCACCATCGTTCGCGGCACTCAGCGCCGCCTCGCTCGCCATCGCGACGGGCGCAATCACGGGAATAAACCCATCTTCGGTCAGAGCTTCGAGCAGCACCGTATTCACATCCGTCACATCGCCGACAAAGCCGAGATCGACCTTCTCACCCCCAGGCCCGTTGAGAAACATGCGCTGCGCAAAGAGCACGCACGAGCCGAGCGAGTGCAGCCCTAGCGCATGCGAACCCGCGGCGTTGAGGCGATCCACAATCCCCTTGTTCACCTCGTGAACCAGCACACGCTCGGCGATCTCCAGCGTCTCACGATCCGTATACCGCCGCCCTTGAATGAACCGAGCCTGCAAGCCCGCATCAGTCATCGCCCGCGTGATCGACTTGCCACCGCCGTGAACAATCACCGGCCGCATACCCACCGCCGACATGAACGAGACATCGGTGAGCAACGCCTTCATCCGCTCATCGTCATCCTGGATCGAACCTCCAACCTTCACCACCACAACCTTGTCGCGGAACGACCGTATGTAGCGGTGAGCTTCGATCAGGGCCTGAGCTTTTTCGATCGCAAAGTGCATGGCCAGAGTGTAGAAGCGATCGGCTTCTCCGACGATACCCGCGCCGCATCACTCCGACCCGCCCCGATGACGCGCGCCAAGTTCTTCCAACTCCCAGCCCGCTACAGATTCTCGCGGGCCAAAAGGGCCGCGCCCACAATCCCGGCGTTCTCTTTGAGCGCGGTCCCCACGACCTCGACTCTGCGAAGTTCGGGCGGAAAGACGCGGTTGCGCACGGCTATCCGCACCATCCGCACCCACGGCTCGCCCAGCGCTTCGGTCAGCCCCCCGCCGAGCACCACATGCGCCAGCGAAAGAAGCGTCACCACACCCGCGATGGCGATTCCCAGCAAGTCCGCAGTCTCCTGAATCACACGCACCGTCAGATCATCCTTCTTCATGAACGCCTCGGCAATGTGGCGCGAACGGATCAGCTTCGACGCGTCAAAGTCGCCCTTGTCCTTGGCGCGCTTGCGCTCCTCTTCAATCGACTTCTTCAGCATCGAAGCGTTGCCCGAGCCGACCAGATACACCAGCCGCTCAGCCACCGCCGTGCGCGAGCAGAACTGCTCGACACTCCGCCGACCCAGCGGCGCACCCGGCAGCAGCGTCATGTGCCCGATCTCCCCCGCCGTCAACATGCCGCCCGCATACAGCTTGCCACCCAGTATCAGCCCGCCACCCACACCGGTGCCCAGCCAGACGGCCAGCATATCCGTCGCGCCCACCGCCGCGCCCAGCTTCCACTCGCCATACGCAGCCGCGTTCACATCGTTCTCAAGATAGACCTTCAACCCCAGCTTCTTGCTGAGCCTCTCGGCCAGGGCAATGTTCACAAACCCCAGGTTCGGAGCCTTCAACACCACCCCGGTGTTCGGGTCGAGCGCGCCGGGCGCGCCGATCCCCACGCTCCCCATCTGCTTCAGCGTGAAGCCCGCGCTCTCGCACGATTCGCGCACCGCATCGGCAATCCGATCGATCACCGTCGCCACACCCAGGATCGCCTGAGTCTTCTTGTTCACACGCGATATCGGCAGCACATGGTCGGCCGCGCCCGCAAACGGCACAATCCCGACGTTGATGTTGGTCCCTCCGAGGTCAATCCCGATGATCGGCTTGCTCGAGCGGACGGCACGTCGTTTGGTGGGTGTAGGCATGATGTATCGTTTGATCGGCTATTACGGTTGGTCGATTGAACCCGAATCCAACGGGAGGGTGATCCAGCCGCCATCCTACACCACTTCCACACTCAACATCGTCATGCCGTTCGCATCGAGCATCAGCCTGCCCATCGCGTCCGCATCCGCGTCATTCCCGACAACAAACAGTGTGCTCCCACTCCCCGACATGTGCAGCTTCGATCGTGCAAGCCCCGACTTCTCCAACACCCGCCCAACAAACGCCACCATGAGCGGCTGCCCTGCCGCCGCCGCGGGCATCAGATCGTTGAACAACACCCCGCAGTCAATCTCCCTCCGCTCCACCGACAGCGCGTGCGCCCTGCGCACATCATCCGACCGGAGCCCTCCATCCCCGCCACCTTCCATCGCCAGCTTCGCACCCCCATCAAACGCCCGATACACATCCGCCGTCGGACATCCAAACGGCGGAATAATCAGCACCGCTCTCGCACGCACACCCTCCACCCGCTCCACCCTTTCCCCATACCCCGACACGATCGCCGCTCGCGGCGGCACCATCGCCGCCGCAACATCGCCCACGTTCACATCATCAATAAAGAACGCCACATCCGACCCAAGCCTCTCGCCCATCGCGACCAACTCACCACGACCAAGCCCAAGCGCAAACAGCAGGTTCAACCCGCGCAGCGCCGCCGCCGCGTCAGACGAGCCCCCGCCCAACCCACCACCAACCGGCGTTCGCTTGCGGATATGAATCCGCACCGGCAGCGATCGACCAACGCGCTCCTCCATCAACCGGTGCGCGCGCCCCGCCAGATCATGCCGCGAATCCCAGTCGATCTCCGTCCGCTTCGGCGCATCCTCCGCCCACTCGACCTTGTACACCGATTCGGTGCCCGTTGGCAACGTCGTCAGCGTAAGGTCATCGCACAAGCTGATCGGCACAAACCACGAGCAGATCGGATGAAAGTTCCGTGGCGGTTCAGCCGCCCCCACCGCGAGCGCAAGGTTCAACTTCGCGTACGCCGGAATACACACCGACGCCCCTCGACGATCAGGCGGCAATGGTTGGGCCTCGGTCATATCCTCGATGATAGTAGATGATGGTAAGTGAATGTTGTCCCTACCCAACACCCCAATCACCTGTTCGCACTCGGCGCGGTCAACAACCACCCATGACCATCCAGCACCTCATCGAAACGATGGAGCGAATCGCCCCCACCCGACTCGCCGAACCCTGGGACAACATCGGCCTTCTCGTCGGCCAGCCCGACGAGACGCTCCGCGGCCCCGTCCTCCTCACCATCGACCTCACCGAGGCCGTCCTCGACGAAGCGGAACGCGCGAGCGCCGGGGCCATCATCGCCTACCACCCGCCGATCTTCCAGCCCATCAAACGCATCATCGGCGGCGAGCGCGCCGCCTCTGGTGAGCGCGTCATCTATCGTGCCGCCCGCGCCGGCCTCGCCGTCTATTCACCACACACCGCGCTCGATGCCTGCGAGGGCGGCCTCACCGACTGGCTCGCCGAAGGTTGCTTCCCACGCACGCATCCGACCCCGACCGATCGCCCCGCGCCCGGCGGAGATGTTCGCGCCCTTCGCCCCGCCCTCTCCGCTCGCGGCCAGGATTTCAAGATCGTCACCTTCATCCCCAACCAGCACGTCGAGCCCGTCCGCTCGGCACTCGCCAGCGCGGGTGCAGGCATCATCGGCGACTACGAGCTCTGCTCGCACAACTCGCCCGGCAACGGCACTTTCCGCGGCAAGCCCGGCACCAATCCCGCCATCGGCAAGGCCGGTGTCTTCGAGCAGGCCCTCGAACAACGCCTTGAGATGGTCTGTTCTCGACGCGCCCTCGCCCTCGCCCTCACCACCCTGCGCGGCTTCCATCCTTATCAGGAACCCGCGATCGATGTCTACGAACTCTCGCCACTCCCCGAGCGCGCTGTCGGAGCCGGTCGGCGCATCACCCTCGACCACCCATGCTCGCTCAAAGAGCTCGCCAGCCGAATCAAACACCACATCGGTGTCGCGGCCGTGCAGGTCGCGGGCGATCTCGACCAGATGATCCACCGCATCGGCGTGGTTCCCGGCGCAGGTGCCGCGCTCGCCGACGAGGCCGCCGCCAACGAGTGCCAGGTCTTCCTTACCGGTGAGATGAAGCACCACGAGGTCAACGCCCTCCTCGCACGCGGCATCTCGGTCGTCCTCGGTGGTCACACGCCCACCGAGCGCGGCTACCTCCCACGACTCGCCGCCAGACTCACCACCGAATGCACCGAACCCGGGCTCACCTGCCTCGTCAGCGCGGCCGATCGTGATCCGCTCACGATCATCTCTTCATGAAAACTTCAGCATCGCGCCATCACGCTCAACACCCCGGATCAAATCCCGAAATCAATCTCGCCCGCACCGCTGAACGTCGATGTCGGCACACTCACGCCCGAGTCGAACAGAATCTCCGCGATCTGCCCCGGCGCGACATACGTCAGCCGACCCTCAATGCGAAACGGCACCTTCCCCGCGCTGGCCAACCCCGCCGCGAGCCAGGGATGATCCGCCAACCTCACCACCGCCGGCAGCACGATCTGCTGCGTGCCCAGCCGGCGCAGCGTCGCCTCGGGCGAGCGCGTCCCCGCGAAGACCGGCCGACCATCCAGCATCACCGTGTACTCAATCGTCCGCAGCGGCAGCGCACTCTCGTTGGGGTTCTCCGCATCAACCATGAACGCCAACGCCACACCTTCATCCGACCTCCCCATCGGCGCCGCACTCGTCACCGTGAGCTTGGGCGACGATACCGACGAGCACCCTGCAAGCACCATCATGGGGAGTATCGCGTAGAGTTTCATCGTTCCCGTTTCAAACTCGAAGGGTTTGCCTCGAAGCTCCGCGCGGCCAATCCGCACGAACGCCCACCATCCTTGCAGTGTACCGCTTCCTCCTCACCCTCGCCGATCAACCAATCTGCACCGCTCCCGCATCCTCCGCTCTCTCCGCCTCGTACAGCCTTCCGACCGAAAGCATCCGCAACCCCGAGGTGCCCATGACCATCGCACCACCTTCGCTGCCCCCGCCCATCAGGTCGCTCACACGACCCCCGGTCACCCGACCCAAGCCGCACGAAACCGTCCGTGCCGATGTTCATTGTGCCGCCTGCTGGTACAGCCTCATGGGCCTCCCCTACCTCGGTCGCTGCCCCGAGTGTGGCACTCGCTACAACGCCAAGCGCAACATCCACCGCGATGACCGCGCCGCCTCCACCAAGGCCCGCCGCAAACGTTGCCTCCGCCCCATCACCCACGTCTCCATCATCGCCCCCATCGATGCGCTCCGCGCCCTCAGCCTCACCCTCTTGCTCCTCACAACCACCGGCGCAGCCGCCTTTGTCATCTGGTTCATCTCCTAACTCTGCCGCCGATGATCCTCGACATCACTCTTCAGCCAGAAGATCCGCACATTCAGTAGCCGGGTCTGGAGCGCGCTCGGCGACAACAGCCCCGGCTGACCGTTCATTCCAGATGGTGCGAAACTCCGACACGCACCAAACGCCTCGCCTTATCGGACTCCTCCCCGATCACCCTGACCCGCGATTCCCGCGATTCCTTCCAGAACCAAGCTCGTTACTGGTTCGGCATCACGATCGAGCCTATAGTTGGGTTCATCCCATGGACGAATGGCCATTGGATTCCTGCCAACACGAAGATCTCAGTTGAAACCCGCAAGGTTCTCGCTGAACAGTCTCGACCGAACCATCGGCCGAAACGCCCTTCGAACGATGGCTGTGAGGATGCTGCTTCCCGTGCGGGAACCATCCACAACCGTTCGGGGATGACTGCCGGTCCGCCCACATACATACTTTGGCCGGCGTTTCGAGACATTTGATCATATGAAGTTTACCGACCTCGGGCTCTGCGAGCCCATCCTGCGCGCCATCACCAGCGCGGGCTACGACGTTCCCACACCCATCCAGTTCAAATCCATTCCCCACATTCTCGCGGGCAAAGATATGCTCGGCTGTGCGCAGACCGGCACCGGCAAAACCGCCGCCTTCTGCCTCCCCATGGCCCAGCGTCTTATGACGCCCCCCACGCCCCCATCGCCCGATGCGCCGGTCGATCACTCCTTTGACAAGCCCGGTGAATCGCGCCGCCCACGCAACGATGATCAGCGAAACTCCGGCCACAGCGCACGCTCTTCGCACCGCGCTCCCGCCGGTCGCGACAACGGCCCGCGCCGCAACATCCGCGCCCTCATCCTCAGCCCCACGCGCGAACTCACCCTCCAGATCGCCGAAAACCTCAGCATCTACGCCAAAAACTCCCACCTCCGCCACGTCGTGATCTTCGGCGGTGTCAGCCAGAGCGCGCAGGTCCGCGCCCTCCGCGATGGTGTCGATATCGTCGTCGCAACCCCCGGCCGTCTCGAAGACCTCATGGAGCAGGGCTACGTCGATCTTCGCCACGTCGAGATCTTCGTCCTTGATGAGGCCGACCGCATGCTCGACATGGGCTTCATCGAGCCTATCCGCCGAATCGCCGCCGCCGTGCCCAAGAAGCGCCAGACCCTTCTCTTCTCCGCCACCATGGCCAAAGAGATCCGCCGCCTTGCCGACACCCTCCTCACCGACCCCGTCGCTGTCGATGTCGCCCCGGCCTCTTCCCTCCCCACCCTCATCGCCCACTCGGTCTTCCACGTCCATCGCGCCGACAAGGCCGCCCTCCTCACGACCGTCCTCAAGACCACCGCCGTGAGCCGCGCCCTCGTCTTCACCCGCACCAAGCACGGGGCCGACAAGGTCGTCGAGCGACTCCTCCGCGATGGAATCACCGCCGAGGCCATCCACGGCAATAAGCGGCAGAACGTGCGCCAGCGCACTCTCGCCAACTTCAAGTCCGGGCGCACGCCCGTCCTCATCGCCACCGATATCGCCGCACGCGGCATCGATGTCGATGATGTCTCCCACGTCATCAACTACGAACTCCCCAACGAGCCCGAGACCTACGTTCACCGCATCGGCCGCACCGGTCGCGCGGGCATGACCGGCATCGCCATGTCCTTCTGCGACCACGATGAACGCTCCTTCCTCCGCGCCATCGAGCGCCTGGTCAAGCGTCCCATCGAGGTCGTCGTCACGCCCGCCATCAAGCGCGATCCTCCACCCGCCCCCGGCGCGGCACGCGAAAATGGCCGCGGTTCCGGTGACCGTGCCTACTCCGATCGCCCTGCACGGCGTGAGTACGACAACCGCGCCCCACGCGCCGGCGGGGGCGGCAACTACGGCCCCCGCTCCGGTTCAGACCGCAATGGTTCAGACAGAAGCAGTTCAGACCGGAACAGTTCTGGCCGTTCCAGTTACAACCGCGACGATTCAAGCAACAGTCGCGGCTCTTCCAGTTACGGTTCTTCCAGTTACGCCTCTTCGGGCTCTGGCTCTTCCGGCTCTGGCTCTTCGGGCTCTGGCTCTTCCGGCTCTGGCTCTTCGGGCGGACAGCGCTCGTCCGGTCGCCCCTTCAGCGACTCACGCGATGCACGCCCCGAACGCACCAACACCGACCGCCCCTACGAGCCACGCGCCAACGGCTCACGCCCCGCACAGGCCGCACCGCACGCAGCCAAGCCCGCCTACGAAAAGTCTTCCATTGACAAGCCCGCACACGCCAAGCCCGCCTACGAAAAGCCCTCAGGCGAGAAGCCCTCACACGCCAAGCCTGCTCATGCCAAGACGGCTCATGCCAAGACGGCTCATGCGAAGCCTGCTCATCCTAAGGCAGAACATGCCGCGCCGCGCCCCTCATCTCACCGCAAGGGGCCTTCCCCAGCCGGTAAGGGTGGCGACAAGGGAGGCCCCCGCGCTGCACGAGCCGCCGCCGCCACTTCACCCGCCGATCGCGCCCAGTCACGCCGCGAACAACCCGGCACAGGTTTCCGCGGCAAGCCCCGCGCCGACCGCTAAGAACCCTTCACCATCTCAACTTCAAAAACCCGCCGTCCAAGGCGGGTTTTTTCGTGGAATCGGCTTTCCAGCCGATTTGCCTTCCGCCTTCTCCGACAAACACCGCGCTCAACCCTTCGGCAACGAGCGATCATTCCCGCCCGAAAGCACCGCCAAAACAACGATGATGATCACAAGCACCCCCAACCCACCACTCGGATACCACCCCAGCCCCCAGTTGGTCGAGTATGGCCACATCGGCAACATGCCGATGATGAGAAGCACAAGAAAGATCACAAGGATGAGGCGTGCAAGCGAGTTCATGGTCGTGCCCCTGAAGTGTCACCCCTCGCCCAATATGGGCACACCGAATGAAGCCAGCGTGAAATGTCACTCCGTGCGCAATGAAACGTGCGTAACAACCCCAACATCAAGATCCTGTCAATCCCACACAATCTTCCCGCGTCTCACCCGCGCGCCCTTTCCGCTCTGGTAATCTGTACGGTCAGGGTGCTCGGTGGTGGCTTGCGGACTCCGCTTCCGCGTGGGAGGATCTTTCATGCCCGTTGATTTCTGCGAAGGCTACAGCGCCTCACCCTTCCGCGAGCTTGTCCGCAACTATCCCGGCGAATCGGTCTACCCGCGCGCCAAGTTCCGCTCAGAGTGGGGGCCGATCTTTCATCGCGGCCGGCTCGATGGCTCGGCCCGCGTGCTCATCATCGGGCAAGACCCCGCCCAGCACGAGGGCATCACACGCCGCATCCTGGTCGGCGCGGCCGGACAACGCGTGCAGGGCTTCCTGGCCAAGCTCGGCATTGCGCGAAGCTATGTGATGGTCAACACCTACCTCTTCAGCGTTGCGCCCGGCAACCCCGGCAGTTCTTCGATCAACGATCCCGCGATCACCGCCTACCGCAACCAATGGTTTGATGCCATCTTCGATGTCTCGGGCACACCCCGAAAGCTCGAAGCCGTCGTTGCCTTCGGCGGTCTTGCCAAGAAGGCCTGGGAGAAGTGGGCCAACGCGCAGCCCGCAGCGCGAACCGCGGGCCTCGCCGTCGCCTTCCTCACGCACCCCACCGCCTCCGCGCACTTCGGCGATGAAGACACCCCCGCCGCCGCGGCCAA
>JBBSBC010000135.1:0-10541 GCA_038251595.1 Phycisphaerales bacterium
CCTTCTCCGCTATCCATCCCGAGCCCTAGTGTATTCGATCCCAGCCCGCGAGCAGCCCGCAACTTCACCGCCTCGTGCGCCTGTTGAAGTTGCAGTGTATTCGATCCCAGCCCGCGAGCAGCCCGCAACGGGGGCGGCGCTCGGACAAGCCACGCTGGAAGTGTATTCGATCCCAGCCCGCGAGCAGCCCGCAACTGCCCAGGCTTCCACCCGAGAGCGCGGTCAAGTGTATTCGATCCCAGCCCGCGAGCAGCCCGCAACGTACAACGTGTACCGAAACTTCTGCGAGATAGTGTATTCGATCCCAGCCCGCGAGCAGCCCGCGCGCTTCTACGCTGCGCATCGAAGCTTGCGGGCTGCACAAACCACTGTTCGTAAGGAATTTTTGGTGGCTCCTTGAAGCCAGTGACCTGAAGCTCCGACGATGTGTGCTCAAGCACGGCTGATGGATGAGCCCACCGCGAGCCATTGCCTTCAAAGATGGCTACGAATGCGCTCGTACCCGCGTGGACCTCAACAAACCACCTTGATCTTGTTCGGCACTGACACCTGTTCAGGCGCCCCACCCTCATCCCCTCACCCAGATTCCATCTGGGCTTGTGGGTGTCGCGAACTTTTTGAGCATGTTCTTCAACTCGCCCTCATGCCCATCGCATGGTGCATCGAAACTTCAAGTCAGATCGGTCGTGTGGCCGGTCCTTTGTGTGAATCGTGCTCAGATGCCTACATAAGGATCACGCCCATGCCGGTGCTTCCAGATACTCGTGAAGAGAAGATCAGTTTCTTTGAGGCTCGTGCGGCCTCATGGATCACCAACGCGGTGCTCATCGGGATCACACCCGTTCAGGCCGCGAGCATCAAGAACCTCGCGACCGAGGCTCGCAACGCGCTCAACGATGCGAACGAGGTGCGCATCAAATCCAAGAGCAAGACCGCTGTCTACTACGATGCCACCAGAGAGATGAACGCACTCGGCCGCGACCTGATCGCCACCATCAAGGCCTTTGCCGAGACGACCGGCAACGTGGCGGTCTATGACCTGAGCGACATCTCGCCACCCTCGCCCCCTAGCCCGGTGCCCGCACCATCGACACCCACCGACCTTGCCGGCACGCTCGATGCCTCGGGCATCCTCTCGCTGGTCTGGAAGTCTGATCGCAGCGGACCGAGCTCCGGCATCATCTTCGAGGTTTCGCGCTGTCGGGGCATCGAGACCGCCTTCACGCTCGTGGGTGCAACATTTGAGAAGACCTGTATCGACCCGACCTTCATCGCGTGCAACGGCAACGCCAGCTACCGGATTCAGGCTCGCCGCGGCCTGCTGCACTCCGGATTTGCCGGCCCGTTGCAGATCACCATGGGCGGCGCGGGCGGAGGTGGAGGGTTCAGCCAGACGCTGACATGCAACACCCTGAACAATGGCGATATGCGAATGGCCGCGTAAGTTAGATTGGCTCGTACTATTGAGATCCAAGCAGGCGGCGTACCTGTTCACGGGACGCCGTCTTTCATTTTTAGACTTCGCATCTTGGCGGTGCAGGTCAGCCGACCCAGACTTACAAGTTCCCGCGCCGTTCCTGTTCCAACTCAAGGGCCTGGAAGAGCGCCTTGAAGTTGCCTTTGCCGAAACTTTGTGAGCCGCGCCGGCAGATGATCTCAAAGAACAAGGTCGGGCGATCTTGCAATGGCTTGGTGAAAAGCTGGAGCAGGTATCCCTCATCATCGGCATCGACGAGGATTCCGAGATCCTTCACGCGTGTGTGGTCTTCGCGGACGACCTCGTGCCCGTTGGCCTTGAGCATGGTGTTCACCCGGTCCCAGACGATGTTGTAGTACGCCTCGGGAATGGCGAGGAAATCGACGCCGCGCTGGCGCAGCGAGGTGATCGAGTGCAGCTCATCATCGGTGCGGAGGGCGAGGTGCTGCACACCCGGCGTGTTGTGGTGCCAGTCGAGATATTCCTCGATCTGCGACTTCTTCTTCCCCTTGGCGGGCTCGTTGATCGGCATCTTGATGAGGCCCGAGCCGCTGGCCATGACCTTCGACATCAGGGCCGAGTATTCGGTCGAAATGTCCTTGTCATCGAAGGTCTTGAAGAGCTTGAACTCAAGCACGTTTTCGTACCATGAGACCCAGTGGTTCATCTTGCCGAGTTCGACGTTGCCGACAAGGTGATCGACATACTTGAGCCCGCAGGGGTTCTTCCTGTTGAACTCGTTGACCGCGAGATTCTCAAGCTTGCGGAACTTGGGCGCGAACGGACCGCCCTGCTTGACGTTGACCAGATCGTATTGACCCGTGCGGCTGACGAAGGAGTGAACGGCCCGTCCGTAGGTCTTGATGCTGGCGGTGGTGATGCTGCCATGCGCATCGGTGATCGTGCGGGGTTCGGCGGCACTGGTTGCCCCGTTCTTGATCGCCCGCTCCCACGACTTGGCCGCATCAAAGACGGTGAAGGCCACATCCTTGACACCATCACCATAAAGAGCACACTCAAGGTTGGCCGGATGTTCAGCGCTCAGGCCGGTGGTGAGCAGGATACGGATGTTCCCCTGCGTGATCAGGTAGTGGGCCGCATCGCGCGAGCCGGTCGTCAGATCGGCCACCTGTTCGATGGTGAACCCAAAGCAGTTGGCGTAAAAGAACGCGGCCTGCTTGGCGTTTCCGACGTAAAACCGCACATGATCGACATCGATCAACTGAAGCGGGTCGGTGGTCTTGGCGGTTGGGAGAGTCTGAGGCGGGGGGGAAAGGGTCGTCATGGGGGCGGAACTCCGTGCCTGTGGTGAAGTGTTGAATGGTAGGAGCGATGGGGCACCGGGCTGGACTGGTGAAGTCTTCACGATTATCCATTTCATCCGCAGCAATTGGCGGCCGTCTGGTGCGTTGGACTGGCACGAACACATTGGCAAGAGCTGATCGGGAGGGTGTACAGTGTGCATCGCCGATCGATCAAACAACCCTCGGAGTGCCGCATGAAAAACCGACCAATCATGCTCACCGCGCTCTGGGCCCTCGCGGCCCTGCCCGCCGGCGCCCATGCCCAGGAAGCGTACGACCTTTCAAGCATTACCACCCTGTGCAGCGGGGCGGTGCTGGGTATCAACGTGACCTTTCCCGTCCGCGGCTTTGAGATGTTGATCCTCAAGGATGGCAAGCGGGTCTACCACCAGCCCTTTGGTCAATGGTCGATCGGGCGCATCGCCGCCGCGGACAGCGCGACCAAGACCATCTCTGGCGCGGTCATCATGTCGCTGGTCGATGCCCCCATCGCCGGGCAGCCCTTCTCGCTTGACACGCGCCTGAGCGAGTACATCCCAGAGTTCTCCGGAGGGAAGCAGAACATCACTATCCGCCAGTGCTTCTCGCACACCTCCGGGCTCAGATCGTCCGACGTCGTCGGCAGTTCGACGCTGACGCTCCAGCAGGCCGCGCTCGACATCGCCGACGACATCCTCCAGTTTGCGCCGGGCTCGACCTTCTCATACGGCGGCACATCGATGCACGCGGCGGGGGCGGTGGCCGAGGTCGCCGCCGGCGTTCCGTGGAACTCACTCTTCGCGGCCAGTCTGGCCGGGCCGCTCGGGTTCGCCAACACACGCTATGTGCTCTCGAGCCCCACCAACCCGCGCATCGCCGGCGGGTGTGAGAGCACTGCGGCCGAGTTCGTCTCGTTCATGGAGATGCTGCGACAGGGCGGACTCGCCGCCAACGGCACCCGCATCCTCTCCACCGGCGCGGTGCAAGCGATGTTCACCCGCCAGTCGCCCGTCGGTGTGCCCATCGCCAACACACCCCTGCCCGGCTCGTCGGATTACGGTGTGGGCGTGTGGCTCGACCAGCGTGACGAGGCGGGTCAGCTCACCGGAGCCATCGCCGCCGGGGCTCGCGGCTTCTCCTGCTGGATCGACTTTGACGACGGCTTGGTTGGCTGCTTTGCCACCGACCTCTCGACCTCTGGCAACCTGCTCGACCTGCTCTACCTCATCCGCGCTGCAACCGAGCATGCCGTGCGCTCACCGATCCGTTGCCCCGGCGATTACAACCGCAATGGCGCGACGACGACGCAGGATATCTTTGACTTCCTGACTGGCTATTTCGCTGGCGACCTGCGGGCCGACCTCGACAACTCAGGCAGCATCAGCGTGCAGGATATCTTCGACTACCTGGCCGCGTACTTTGGCGGGTGCCAGTAGAAGCGCAAGAACGAACCGAACTCTGACGAGCGCGCACTGAGAATCGTTAACCATTGATGTACCCTACCCATGCTGTCTCAGATACGCGTGGACAGATCATCCATTTTAAGGAACATTCATTTCCGGTCTGGCATTCCGCGCTGCACGGGCTATTGGTTCAGTGGCAACGCAAACGGGGCAGGGGACGATTCTCGCGCAGCCACACCAGGAGTCCCCTCATGCGGTCATCGTTCGCCTTCACCATTCAACATGGTCTCTTCGCCGCGGCCATCGTCGGGCTTTCGACCACTTCTGTCTTTGCGCAGCTCGCCGTCTCGTCGATCTCGCCCGCGCTCAACGCGGGGAACGTGCCGCGCAACGCTTCGATTTCGGTCACGTTTGATCGACCTGTCAACACCACGACGTTCACCAGCACAAACTTCTACGTCTTCGGCAAGATCACCGGACCTATCGCGGGCCCGGTGACGTTCAGCAACTCCAACCGGACCGTGACGCTGACCCCGATGCGCACGTTTCAACCTAACGAGGTTGTGCTGGTGGTCATGTCCCACAACCTGCGCGGCGCGGACAACACGCTGCTCCGCGCCGCGGGATACACCTCGACATTCTGCACACAGGCCGCGCCGGGCCAGCGCGTGTTCCGTGAGATTGCCAGCATGTCCAATCGAACCGGCGGACCCGGCGGCCCGCAGACACGAATCTACGGGGGTGTCGCGTGCGATCTTAACGGCGATGGGTACAGCGACATCACGACCATCAACGAAGTCTCCGCCGACGTGCGCGTCTTCCTCAACCGGGCCGATGGCACGGGGCTCTTTCAGCCCATGCTCACGCCGCACACGCCCATCCCGTTTGAATCAAGCCCCAACGAAGTCGCCGACTTTGACTTTGATGGCAACATCGACATCGTGACCAGCAGCTACAACGAAGACCGCATCGCCGTCTGCTTCGGCAATGGCAACGGCACATTCGTCAACCCCCCGCTGCTCATCAATGTCGGCTCGGTGCCGCGCGGGTTTGGCATCATTGATGCCGATGGTGATGGCGATTTGGATATCACCGTAGCCAACGCGGGCAGCAGCAACATTTCTTACATTCGCAACGACGGAGGGCGAACCTTCGCTCCCGCCGCCAACTTCTCACTCGCGGGCAACTCCGGCGAATACGGCCTTGCCGCGGCCGACATGAACAACGATGGCATCCTGGATCTGGTCGCGGGCTGCCGCGATTCGCAGACCGCAGCCATCGTCCTGGGCAATGGCAACGGCACCTTCACCCTGTCATCGTCGCGCTCGCTGGGCGGTGATAACTGGGTGCTGATGCTCGGCGACCTCGACAACGATCGGAATATGGATGTCTCGGCGGCAAACAGTTTTTCAAATAACGGCTCGATCCTGCTCGGCAACGGAAACGGCACGCTTCAGGCCGCGACAATATACACCACCGGCGCGCACACCGTCTCGACCGATCTGGCGGATATCGATGGTGATGGCGATTTGGATTGGATTCTCTCGAGTTTCGGCGGCGGTGCATGGTTCAGCTACCTGAACAACGGTGCGGGCCTTTTCACACCCTTCGAGACCTTCCCCGCGCCCGCCAACCCCTCGTGCGCCATCCCGATGGATTTTGACAACGATGGTGATATCGACCTCGCGCTCACCGACGAGATCGCCGACCGCATCATCCTCATGGCCAACGTCTGCCCCGCCGACATCAACGGGCAGGGCGGCGTCACGGTGCAGGACATCTTCGACTTTCTCGCCGCGTACTTCGGGAACCAGCCTGAAGGCAACTTCAATGGTCAGGGCGGCATCACCGTGCAGGACATCTTCGACTTCCTTTCCGCATATTTCAGCGCATGCAGTTGAGTAATGCTGCCATCGACCGCGCGAGTGCCGGAGAGCATGCTCGACGCTCAAGTTGGTCGAAGCTCGGCTGATCGCCGCCGATCAGAACAACCGGTTCAACGGGACCGGTGCGTACACCGGGTCTTTCTCTTGCACACGTGTCGCGATCGCTCAAGGCTCTTGTACGACAGGCGGCGTGATGAGACACCAGTCTGAGTTGACATTCGATGAAGGCCCGGAATCAACCCTCAGTTCGATCACCGTCGCGCTCGTTGAGGCAGGGACTTCCGCGCTCATCACCACCCAGCGCCGCGTTTGCCGCAGCAGTTTCGGTGTGAGTTCCTCCCTCATCAGCACGACTTCGCGTCTGTCGATCACCACCGATACTCCGATGCCATCACTTCGGGGCTCGCTGGCACCTTCACGCCAAAGGTGGTCAGGCATCGCCGCGCGCCAGGTGATTTTGTACGACCTCTCTGATGGTGGCATGGTCGCCGCCAGCCGCGCGTGGTCGGTGAGCCCTGGGGTGCGCGGGTGCAGGCGGAACGCGGTCAGCGCGCGTCCCATCGCCCGGACCACTTCGGCCTCATCCTCAATCTCCGCGCCTTCAGCATCCAAGATGCGCCACATTGTCGGTGCCGCGCTCTGGTTGTTCGTCGTGCGAGCGTTCACGACCAGTGGTCGCCCGCCATAGGCAGTCGCTGGGCCTGCCGCTGAGAGGCGAACCGTCCTGTCCAGCGCCGTATTTTCGGCATCTTCGACATAAACTGTGTCGATCAACCGCACTCGCCCATTCTTGAGAACTTCAAAAGCAACTACCTTTGACCATGGGACCAGTCGATAGAACTGCTTGCGAAGATAGCTCTCAGGTGCAGGCCACTTGTTCCATCGGATCGCAAGACCTTCTTCAAGACCGCCCTGGCACTCTTGAATTGATTCCGGACCCTCGGCCCAGCGATTGGACGCCAGGGCATAGATATCGTTTCGCTGATACGCGTGTTGCACGAACGATGTCGGCGAGCACATGATGTCGAAGGGGCCAACGCAGAAGTTGTCGTACCTTGTGCTTCCGGTGCGAGACAACCTGTCGCTCAGCCGCACCGGCACAAAGAGTGCATCCGGCGGCGGATTCGGCACTGCGGCCCGCAACGATGCGGATACGCGCTGGTCCATCAACTGCCGCTTCACCCACGCCGACTGCACGCCAACCAGCATCAGCACTCCGGTCACACTCATGCCGATGAGTACCGCCAATCCCGCCGCGCTGCCTACGCGGCCGATAGTGCCCCGATCGCGCCGCTGAGCCCGAACCATCGTCCAGTCTGTCACAAGACCAGTGATCAGGGCGAAACCTAACACCGTCACGTACGCGAGCCGACTGGAATACCACTGTGCTTGAATCGCCATGACGGGTGCCACACTTGCCAATGTAACACCCACACCAAACCCCAGAGAAGCTACTTGCTGCAGTCGTCCAGCCAACTTATTTGCGTTTGAACTCGCCCTGGTAGAATCACTCAGCGTTGATGTTCGCAGCCACCAGCGCGCAAAGGCCGCTGCACTCAGTACCAGTAAAACGCCGACCACCACCGCCTGCCGGGGACGCCCGATCACGGTGAGCCACCCCTCTCGCAGCGCGCCAAACCCAAATCTTTCCAGCAGGAGTTGCTCCTTGACCTGGCCGAGAACCATCTTCGCCTGCGGCCAGGCTTGGGCCGCGGTCACAAAGCTTGAAGCTCCGCCCCGGTTCCCCGTCGGCGCGGTTCCAATGAGCATTCCGGCATACACCACCAAACCCACGATCGCCAGAGCCCCAATGATGATCATCCCAGCCAGCCGCCTTCTGATTGGAAGGTGAGCCGGTGCCGCCGCGAAATAGGCAAGCCCGATCAGCGGGGCACACGCGGCGGGCTGCTCATACCAGCACGCAATCGTCAGCAGCATCGGGATCCCGAGCACCAGCCACAGGCGATGCAACTTTCCTCTTGCCAGCCGCTGCGCCCCCAGCGTGCACAACAACAGAATCGCTGTACCGATGGTCGTCCCGATCGTCGAGAGCCAGAACATCGCCTCGTGACCGGCCGGGTACGTCAGAAAGAGCAGCGTTCCTGCTGTTGCGGCGAGTGGAGTGCGGCACATCGTCCGCAACACCATCCAAAGCAGCCATGCGTTCAACCCGTGCATCAAGGCAAGAAACAGGTGGATCACTTGCTGGTGTTCCCAGAGCAAAGTGTTCACCCATGTGATCGTGTGCAAGTGGAACGGGCGCCAAAACCCCGTTCCCCACGGGTCCACACTCAGCAGTTCCGCCCATCGAACCCCACCCGTCTCGGGATCGCGAAGCTGGATCGACCAATCGTCTACCCAGATCCCCAACCTGCCCCATAAGTAGAACGTCCCCACAAACCAGAGAAGCGCGAACAGGGCCATCGCCGCTGGCGCAGGATGTGGTCGATCCAAATGCTGATCATGTTCTGCGGCGGGCGTCATAGGGTTGGCGCCATCGTAGTCCCCAGCTCTTCGGCTATTTGAATGGGGCGGACATGCCCATCTTGGGGCGGTGTGTTCCTGGCTGGTAGATGCGAGGGCCACGTTCATGCGGCCCACATCGCAACATGTAGGCTCGACTTTGCGCGAAGGGCCACTTGACGACACTTCATCCATGACCACCGCGACCCGCGCGGGTGGAGCGAGGGCGAGGGAAGCGAGATCGACCGTTCCGCAAAGGAGTGGTCGTTCTGCGGCACGCCCCCCCTCCTCGCCGCTAAGCCCCCCATCCCCCAGACTGCGGATACCGCAAGTTCGCTTGGGGGAGGATCACGGACGGCGAGGGCAATCGAATCGAACTCTGGGAACCGCCCACGCCCCCACGCACCTCCCCATACCCAAGAAGAAGCATGAAAAGTGATGTAAGCGCAGTGCTCCCGGGGGGAGCGTGGTGGTTGGGAAGGGTGGATCGTGGAGATGGTGAGGTGACGTCGTGCGCCGCTGATGCCTCTTCGCCCCATCGAGCCCGAAATGGGCGCGGGAGACCTGGTCGGAGATCGCGCCCATCCGCATCAGGTTGGCGACGGCTGGAACTCGGCCAGGAGCTTCATGAGTTGGTCGTGGTCCACGGGTTTGACGAGGTGGGCATCGAACCCGGCCTCTTTGGACTTGCGGCGGTCTTCATCCTGACCCCATCCGGTCAGGGCGATCAGCAAGATGCGCATGCCATCTGGCTGTGCGCGGATCTGTCGGCAGGCGTCGTAGCCGTTCAGTGTTGGCAGACCGATATCGAGCAGGACGACTTCGGGCAGGAAGGTCAATGTTGCGGCGACTGCCTCCCGACCGTCGGAAGCGGTTTGCGTCTGATGGCCGGTAAACTTCAACAACGCTGCGAGTGACAACGCCGAGTCCTGATTGTCATCAACCACGAGGATGCGGCGGCCGACTGTGCCGGTTGGATTGCCGACGGCCAACACTGGTGGTGGCGACTGTGGATGTTCAACCATGATCGGCAGGCGAACGACAAACTCACTGCCGTGCCCGAGACCGGCGCTATTGACTTGCACGGTGCCTTGGTGCATCTCAACGAGACTCTTGACGAGGGTCAGGCCGATGCCGAGTCCGCTGACCGAGCGCTCAAGCGAGGTGTCGATCTGCACGAACATCTCGATAATGCGCGGCAGTTCTTCGGTGGCGATGCCAACGCCGTTGTCTTTCAGCCGAATGACGACTTGGTATGCATCACGTTCTGCGGTGAGCATCATCTGGCCCCCCTTGGGGGTATATTTGCAGGCGTTGCTAAGTAGGTTTCCGAGCACCTGAGCCAGACGGGTCGGATCGGCGTTGAGGAACATGTGCTCGCGCGGGAGCGCGACGATCAACGTGTGGTTCATGCTCTCGTACTGCGGTCGAGCGGCCTCGACGGCGTGGTGAATGGCGGAGGTCAGCTCGATCCGCGCTTTCCGGAGCTCGATTGTTCCGCGGCTGATGCGGCTGACATCGAGCAGGTCGTCGACGAGCCGGACCATCTGGCCGACCTGACGCTCCATCATGGCGGACGCCGATCTGATGGCTTCATCCTCGGGTCGCGGGACCTCGCGGCTGGCCGTCAGCCGCATGATGTGCAGAGCGTTGCGCATGGGCGCGAGGGGGTTGCGGAGTTCGTGCGCCAGCATCGCCAGGAACTCGTTTTTGCGTCGGTCGGCCTCCTGCAGGGATTTTTCGTAGCGTTTGCGCTCGGTCACATCGCGGGCGGCGGCGAACACGCCGCGGAGCTTTCGTTCGCGGTCGTGGAACGTGGTGGCGTTGTAGGAGACCACGGTTTCCTTGCCGTCTCTGGCGCGGACCGTGAGTTCGTAGTCGGTGACCTTGCCCTCGCCCAGCACCTTCTTGATGCCCGCCTCGGCGCGTTCCGGGTCGGTGAAGTAGTCCTTGAACGGCGCGCCGATCAGTTCGTCGCGCGTGGACCCGGTGAGCGCCTCCATCTGCTTGTTCACATCGGTGATGATGC
>JBBSBC010000136.1:0-10349 GCA_038251595.1 Phycisphaerales bacterium
ACTTCGACAGCGACAGCGTCTCCATCCTGCTGGGCAACGCCGGGGGCACGTTCCAGGAACCGTTCAACTTTGCTGCGGGCAGCAACCCGCGATCTGTCGCGGTGGGCGACTTCAACGGCGACGGCAGGCCCGACCTGGCCGTGGCGAACATCGGCAGCAACAACGTCTCGGTGCTTCTGATCACGACGCCGGCCCCGGTGATCATCACCCAGCATCCCGCCCGCACGGCGGTCCTGAGCGGCCAGAGCGCCTCCTTCTCCGTGGCCGTGACCGGCACGCCACCGATCACGTACCAGTGGCGGAAGGACGGCGTCAACCTCGCCAACGGCGGGCCCATCTCCGGCACTGCCACGCCCACGCTCACACTCAACCCCGTGGCCCTGGCCGACAACGCGGCGGCCTTCGACTGTGTCGTCGGCAACGCCTGCGGCACAGCCCGCAGCGACCCCGCCGGACTTGGCGTGACGTGGAGTTGCCCCGCCGACTTCAACGGCTCCGGCGTGATCACCGTCCAGGACATCTTCGACTTCCTCGCGGCGTACTTTGCCGGCTGCCCATGACCAGCTCGGGATGGTGGAGCGGGGAACGCGGGTGGAGGTGAGCGCGCGTGTGGTCGTGGCCTTGGCGCGCGGCGGGTGCGTGTGTGTTGATGGTCGTTCGGCGAGCGAAACTTGATTTGACCCGAGCGGTTTCCAACTCCGCTGCTCGATTCCGGCCTCCCGCCCGGCGAGCGCGGCTTTCGCCGAGACCACGGCCACCATCATCGAGCCTGCGGGTACGATCGGGTGCCGCGAAGCGGCTCGATGGGTTCAATCATGGTGTCCAGCGCGTTCCCATTCCTGCTGTTGCCGTTTGCTGCACAGTTTCTGCTGGCGGTGGTTGCGTTTGCGGTTGCGCCGCGGATTGCGCGGGCACCGAGGGTGGTGTGGGGGAGTGTCTGTGCGGTGGCACTCGGGGTGCTGCTGATCTGGCCGCTGATGCGGGTCTTTCCGGTGGTGCCGATCGAACTGCTGGGGGCGCGGGTGGTGGCGTGCATCGAACTGACGTTGCTGGCGGTGCCGGCGGTCTTGTTTTTCGCTATTGCCGCACGGCATGTGCCGCGAAAGTCGGATGGGCGTGCGATGATGATGTTGACGGCGGTCGCGGCGGTGTACTTCGTGAAAGCGGGTTGGTGGATGATCGTGCCGGTGGGTGTGGGGAGTGCGGGAAGCGAGATCGGCAAGACCCGGACCAACCTGCAGGCGGATGGGTCGGAGATCTGTCGCCAGAGCACCGACTACACGTGCGTTGCCGCCTCGATGGTGACGATGCTGAGGGCACGCGGGATCGGCTCGGAAGAAGCGGAGATGGCGCGGCTCTCGTTCACGCAGGTCGGCGGGGGTGCGACCGACTCGCGCGCGATGTGGGCACTTGAAGAGAAGCTCAAAGGCACAAGCCTTGTGGTGCGCTATCGGAATCTTGATGTGCGGGGATTGATCGATGCGCCCAAGCCGTGCATGGTGCAACTCGATTGGGGCTACTTCATCTCGCACATGGTGCCGGTGATGTCGGCGGATGCCGAGAACGTGGTGATCGGCGACCCGTTGAATGGGTACACGAAGATGGCCGCTGCAGCGTTCAGTGCGAAGTGGAAGGGGATGGCGATCGTGCTTGAGAAGCGCGAGGGGGCCAGCGAGGTTCAGCGCTGATCGATGGAGGTGTAGGGCGCATCGTGCGGGCCGATGTAATTGGTCGTGGGGCGGAAGAGGCGGTTGCCATCGAGCTGCTCGAGGATGTGCGCGGCCCACCCGCTGATGCGGCTCATCGCGAACATCGGGGTAAAGAGGTCGAGCTTGAGGCCGATCGAGTGGTAGGTGGTGGCGGAGTAGAAATCGACGTTGGGGTAGATCCCCTTCGACCCGACCTCGCGCTTCATGATCTCTTCGATCTTCGAGGACATTTCGTAGAGCTTGAGATTGCCGGTGTCGGTGGCGATCTGCCTGGTGAAGGTCTTGAGGAAGGTGGCGCGGGGGTCGATGGTCTTGTAGACGCGGTGGCCGAAGCCCATGATGCGGTCTTTTTTCGCCAGGCGGGCCATGATGTAGGGCTCGACGTTCTCCAGAGATCCGATCGCGTTGAGCATCTCCATCACTTCTTCGTTGGCCCCGCCGTGCAGCGGGCCGCGGAGGCTGCCGATCGCGCCGGTGATGGCCGAGTACATGTCGCTGAGCGTGCTGATGATGACGCGGGCGGTGAAGGTCGAGTTGTTCAAGCCGTGGTCGGCGTGCAGGATCATGCAGATGTCGAAGGCACGGGCGACGGCCTCGGTCGGGACCGCGCCGTTGAGCATGTTGAGGAAGTTGGCGGCGAAGGAGAGGTCGGTGCGCGGCGCGACGAAGGGCAGGCCGCGGCGGTGGCGGTCGAAGGCGGCGATGATCGTCGGGGTCTGGCCGAGGATGGCCATCGCCTTCTTGCGTGCGCTGGCGATGTCGTTCGCATCCGGGTTGCTGTCGTACATGGCAAGGGCCGAGACCATGGTGCGCAGCATGTGCATGGGCGCAGCGGTCTTGGGGCACGACTGGACACGCTCGACAAAGCCCGCGGGCAGGGCGTAGTTGGTGCGCAGCTCGTGCGTGAAGGCCGCAAGCTCTGAGGCAGTGGGCAGTCGTCCGTTCCACAGCAGGTAGACGGTCTCTTCAAAGGTCGATTGCCGCGCAAGCGCATCGATCGGGATGCCGACGTACTCGAGGATGCCCTTCTCACCATCAATGAAGGACATGCGGGTTTCGGCGGCGACGATGCCTTCAAGGCCCTTGCTGAACGTGCTCATGGGGATATTCGAGGGAATGGGGGAAGATGTGGGAGGAGTGGCAACGGGCATTTCGGGGCTTTCGGGGTACTGGGTTCCACTATAGGTGGTTGCCTGATGAAATGCGGACTGAGGTGTGAGAGTTCTGCATGAGAGGAACGCTTGAGCGTGCGCGGTTCGGCTAGGATCGGTTCGGATGTTGATACCTCTCGGCACAGACCGCACGCTCGCTCGTGGAACGATCGTGACCTACCTCCTGATCGGGGTGAATGTCGCGGCGTTCCTGCTTCAGGTGTATGGCCAGCAGATCGAACCGGACTGGTGGAGGCCGCTCGAACGGAAGTTGATGGTCTGGGGGCAGGAGTTCCACTGGTGGTCGCTCTTCAGCCACGCCTTTCTGCACGGGGGGCTCTGGCACCTGCTGGGCAACATGGTCTTTTTGTGGGTTTTCGGGCCGAACATCGAAGACCGCTTCGGCAAGGTGGGCTTCCTGGTGTTTTATCTGGCGGGTGCGGCGGCGGCGGGCGGATTGCACGCGGGGTTTGACCGGAACCCCGCGCTCGGGGCCTCTGGTGCGATCGCGGCCTGTACCGGCGCGTACCTGATCATGTTCCCCAAGACGACGATCAAGGTCTTCAGCCTGATCTTTGTGATCGGTGTGGCGCAGGTACCGGCGTGGTGGTTCATCGGGCTCTCGATCGTGTGGGACATTGTCTCGCAGAGCGCGGGGTCGAAGGGTGTGGCCCATCTGGCCCACCTGGGCGGGTACATGTTTGGCACCTCGGTGAGCTTTGCCCTGTTGTGGGCCAAGGTGCTGCCGCGTGAGCCGTACGATGTCTTCAGCATGGCGCGGCAGACGTATCGGCGCAAGCAGTTGAAGGCCGCGGTCGTCGGGCTTGAGCGACAGAATACGCAGCGGTCGGCGAAGGCCGCGGCGGTGCCGACCGGGAAGAGAGCGATGGAAGAGGCGGCCCGCGCTGATGCGCTCGCGGTCGCGCGGGCGGAGATCTCGGGGTTGATGGGTAATGGGTCGATCGCGCAGGCGGCGGCGGCGTACAAGGTGCTGGCTGAGAGGTATGGGGCGACCGAGGGGCGCGAGGAGAAGAGCAACAGTTCGGCCATGGGTGGGCGAGCGGGCGGGGTGGGGGGGGAAGTGGGAGCGACGGTGCTGAGTCGGCGGCACATGTACGAGTTGGGGAACCACTACTTCGTGAACGGTGACCAACGCGCTGCGGTGTATGTGTATGAGCGGTTTCTTGAGGGGTACCCGACCGACAACGAGGCTCCGGCGGTGCGGTTGATGCTGGGCAGGCTGAACGCACGCTACCTGAACGACCCGGTTCGGGCGAAGGTCTTGCTTACTCAGGCGCTGGTCGGGCTGAAGGATGAGGAATCGCGGCTCATGGCGGTGAGGGAGCTTGAAGCCCTCGGGTGAAGGGTGTTTTGGATCGGGCTTGCAGGGTTAACCACTTTGACGGTGACAGACATGTCTCGAACACGAATCAAGATCTGTGGGATACGCGATGAAGAGGCGTTGTTTGCGGCGGCGGATGCTGGGGCGGACGCGGTAGGGTTTGTGTTTCACCCGCAGTCAAAGCGGTTTATCGATCCGGATGAGGCGTGGGAACTGGTGGGGATGCTGCCCCCGTTTGTTTCGAGCGTCGGACTGTTTGTGAACGCGCAGGTTGAGAAGTTCATGTCGATGGAGGAGCTCTGCCCAACGAGCTTCAGCCAGTTGCACGGGACCGAGAAGCCCGACTTGGTGAAGCAGTGCGGGCCGGGGGTCATCAAGGGTGTGCGGTTCGACAAGGCGACGATCGGTGATGAGCTGATGAAGTGGGATGCGATCGATGAGGTCGATGCGATTCTGGTCGATGGCTCGGCGGGTGGAGAGGGACAGACGTTTGAGTGGAGCGACCTTGCGAGCGTGAAGGGGAAGATCACCAAGCCCTTGATCCTCGCCGGAGGACTGACGGCGGAGAACGTCGGAGAGGCGATCCGCATCGTGAGGCCGTGGGGTGTGGATGTTTCGAGCGGTGTGGAGAAGGCACCGGGCGAGAAGGACCGCGCGATGATCGAAGCCTTCTGCCGCGCGGTGCAGAAGGCTGATCTGGAGATTGGCTGAGCCGTTCGTGGTGCTGGTACTGAAATGAATCAGCGCGGGATCTGTGTGTGAAGCCGCTCGGCGATCTCGGCGGGAGTGCCCGAACCGGCATCGATCACCAGATCGGCCAAGTCGCGGTAGAGCGGATTGCGCGCGATAAGAAGCGCAGCAACTTCGTCGGTAGTGCTGCGCCCGGTAAGCGAGGGGCGAAGGGTGCTGTCGGCGGTGAGGCGGGCGGTGAGCGTCGGCTCATCGGTGGCGAGGTAGATGATGAAGACCTTGCCGGATTCGCGCGCGGAGCGGAGAAAATCGGCCGCGCCGGGGGCGGTTGGGGTTCCACCGCCGAGGGCGAGAACGAAGGGTTGATCGATCACTATGGGAAAGAAGACAGGCTTGAGCAGGTTGAAAAGAACATCGAACTCGGCGAGGCGGAAGTCCTTCTCGCCATAGCGCAACAGGGCCGCGCCCGCGGTTGTTTCGCCGAGTTGCGCGGCCGTGAGGAGATCGAGATCGATGAATAATCGTCCGAGCTGCGTAGCGAGACGTTGACCGATGGTGGTCTTGCCCGAAGCACGGAGGCCCATGAGCATGATGATGCTTGGTGTGGGCATGGGGGGGTCGGGATTCGGAGGTCGGGATTGGGGCGAGCGCGGGTGGAAGCGATCAGTCTTTGGCGCGGCCGGCGTATGAACCATCGGCGGTGTTGACCTTGATGGTCTCACCATTCTCGATGAAGCCGGGGACGCGAACCGAGAGGCCGGTTTCGAGCTCGGCATCTTTGGTCTGATTCGTGACCGTTGCGCCCTTGATGCCGGGTGGACAATCGACGATCTTCAGTTCAACCGAACCGGGAAGCTCGAGCGTGAGCGGATTACCGTTGTGCATGAGCACGATGGTCTGGGAGTTCGGGCGCAGGTAGAGCAACGCGTCGCCGAGAACATCTTTGGGCATGACGAACTGATCGTAGGTTTCGGTGTCCATAAAGGTGGCACCATGGCCGTCGGAGAAGAGGTACTCGCAGTTGTTGCGGTCGAGGTCAATGACCTCGATATCCTCACTCGGCTGGCAACGCTTCTCGATCTGGCCGCCAGACTGCACGTTCTTGAACTTGACGTTGACGAATGAGCGCAGATTGCCGGGGTTACGGAACTCGTATCCGGAAATAACCCAGAGTTTGCCATCCATCTTGACGCCGTAGCCCGGGCGGAGGTCGATCGCCTTCATCGTTTCACCTAAGTCTGGAGGTCTGTTCGGAACCCGTTGGTAATTCGGGAGGATGGGATACTAGGCACGGCCGCGTGGGCTGGCGTGGATGGTCAGTGCGTCAATCTCGGCACATGTGGAACGAGATCGCCTGTATGCTTGGTGATGATGCGAACGCTCTGCTGCGTGTGGGTCTTGCTCGTATCGGCGTGTGCCGCACAGCCGCTACCGGCACCAATTTCGGTGAGGGTGGTGGATGCGGCGTCGGGTGAGCCGATTCTGGGTGCGAAGGTGGTTGCGGATGTTGCGAGCCACGATCATCCATTCTCGGTGGCGACGCTGCTGGGCGAGACAGGGCCAGTGAGTTCGAGCGCGTTTACCGATGAGCTTGGGTTGGCGATGGTGACCTGCACACCCGGACGCGCGGTGCGGATTGGGGTGCTGGCGGTGAAGTACCCGGTCTTGATTCAGTTGATCGACGAGCCTTGGCTCGGGCGTGTGGTGTTGGAAGGTGATGTGGATGCGGGTTTACCGGGGCGCAGATTGCGGGCGACGGTCGAACCGGCCACAACTGGCGAGCAGGAATAGCGGCGCGAGTCAGTTGGTTGCGCCGACGGTGATGCTGGCGCGGGCGACTTTGGGTGCCTGTTGGTGCATGCGGCGGGCGCGATGCTTGGACCAGTCGGTCACGGCGAGATCGGGAGCGTCGGATGTTGCGCTATGCACCTTGATGAGGTCATAGGTGTTGTTGCGCTGGGCGGGTGTGAAACCGGCCTCGCGGATGAGGCGGCAGATCACTGGTTCATCAAGACAATAGGTTGTGCCCGCACTGGAGACAACGTTCTCTTCCATCATCACGCTGCCCATATCGGTCGCGCCGTAGGCGAGCGCAACCTGGCCGACATGCGGGCCCATGGTCACCCAGCTTGCGCCGATGGAATAGAAGTTGTCGAGGTACAAGCGGCTGAGAGCCTGCGTGCGGAGGTAGTCGGTCGCGCTCGACATGCGCACGCGCCGGCCAAACTGCGGGCAGCGCCGGATGACTTCTTCGGTGGGCATTTCCGGATCGAAGGTCGCGACCAGATCGCCGGGAAACTCGGCGGATGGGGCAAGCTCGGCGGGGTTTGTTCCCCAATCCTTCACGCGGCCAAGGGGCGTGTTTTCACGCTGAAATGGCCAGGAAATGAAGGCTTTGTAGTGACCGGTGGGTGTCTGTGCGTCGGTTGTGCTGAGCGTGCGGTCTTGCCACTTGCGCACCATATCCATATGGTCAATCCGATCGGCGTAGCCCTCGATGTGACCGAACATCATTGTTGCGCTTGTGAACATGCCGAGCGAGTGCGCGACGTACATGCAGGTGAGCCACGCGTCGGCATCGCACTTTCCGAGCCCGATCTTGCGCCGGACGTGGTGGGCGAAAATCTCGCCACCACCACCGGGGAGTGAGTCGAGCCCCGCATCGCGCAGTCGAACCATGACCCAGCGGATCTTCTCTTCGAGGGTTGAGCCTGGAGGGTTGAAGAAGTGAACGAACTCGATGAACTCGGGCGGGCTGAAGGCGTGGATGTGCAGGCGGGGAAAGCGGTCTTTGATGCCGCGGAGGAGCTTCAGGTACCACTCAAGCGGGAGGGCGGGGTTCATGCCTCCCTGCATGAGGATCTGTGTGCCACCGATCGCAATCAGCTCAGAGATTTTGTGGTAAATGACCTCGGGCTCGAGGGTGTAAGCATCGTGATCGTCGGCATCGCGGCGGAAAGCGCAGAAAGTGCAGCGGGCATTGCAAATGTTGGTGTAGTTGATGTTGCGATCGATGATGTAGGTGCGGATGTGGTTGCCGTGAAGGAGGCGGGCGCGGGCATCGGCGTATCTGCCGAGTGTTTGAAGCGGAAGCTGGTGAAAGATTTGCGCGCCCTGTGCGGGCGTGAGACGCGCTTCGCCGCTCGCGACGGCATTCAGAAGACCGGGGTCAACGCCGCTGAGATGGGCGCGGGTGGGAAGAGGTTGGAAGATCGGCGGCATGGGGTATTGTTAGCCTAATGTTTGCATTCAAGCTTTCAGGAAACTGTGAAAGTATATGGCGCAGTTCGTGCCGCGTGGTGTTTCGGATTGTTCGATTGAGACCGACCGTGATGGCTGGGTGCTTTGGGAACCTTCGGGATGTGGGAAGGGGTTGGGTTAAGAGGAAGGATGTTGAGTGGCGTTGCCGGGTGGCCGATCCTGCCTGGTGGGATCGATCATGCGCGAAGACGCCCATAACCCTCCTTTGAGATGGGAATCACGATGGCTGTTCAACCTCATGTCAGCGCGGCCGTGAAGCACCTCCGCGGGTGGATCACTTTGCTGAGCGTGGTCATTGCCGTTTGTGCAATCACGCAGATGCTGGTGTATGGCTTTGTCAACTACACCGATGTTCGGTTTGATGTGGTGCAGCGAACGACGCCCTTCGGAGAGCGCAAGCTCGAAGTGCTCGCGCCGAATGAGCCGGTCGCGGCACAGAAGGAAGAGCGAGAAGTCGCGGTTGCCGGTGGTGTTCGGGCGCAGGCGATCGAGCGCGGCAAGGAAGTTGCGCCGGTGCGTGTGAAGTCGAGCGCTGATCGGGTCATGGCACGCATCAGCGATACCACCACTTCGCTCGGGTCGTTTGCGTGTGTTTGCCTTGCGGGCATGACGCTGCTGGGTGTGGTTATTGCGGGTGGCGGCGGTATTCCTGGTGTTGAGAAGGCTGTGACGGCCGGGTTCTGGGCGCTGGTGCTGGGTTTGCTAAGCCTTCCCTGGTCGAGCGCGTTTCCGGGGCTCAAGATCCCCGGCGTGTTTGCGGCGTATCACCTGATGACGGCCACGGCCGATGGTGTGGCAGGGTCGATCGGCCTCACGGCGGCATTTGGCCAGTGGATTGTGATGCCGATTGTTGCATCGCTGATGTCGATCCTGGTCTGCATCTGGTATCGCGCGGGGGTTGAGCGCGGGGTGGTCGCGACGAGTGTCAACCACTTCGATCGGGCCATCGAACAAGAGATGAGCACCATCGCCAAGCGGGGAATCACACGGGCGGGCCCGCGAACGCTGGGAGTGATGAATCGGCCCATCGGTGCTTCTGAGCCCTCGCAACCGGCTGTGCCCACGGCACCGATTGCCACGGTGCTTGCCGCTCGGCTGGAGGCGGAACGGCCGATGATGAATGTCGAGCAGGCGGTCGATGAAGCGGCGGCACTCGCGGCTTCGCTGGCACGCGAGACCAGTTCCGCGGCCAACACCAGCAATGGGCGCGGCGTTGCCGATGCGAACTTCAGGCGATTGATCTGACTGTTGGCCTGAACGTTGGGCTGAATGTTGGTTAGGGCCGCGGATGAAATTTTTTCTGAGCATCGCGAAGGCGCGAGGAATCGACGTGGGTGTAGACCTGCGTCGTTGCGATGTCGGCGTGGCCGAGCAACTCTTGTACGACACGGAGATCGGCGCCACCCTGCAGCAGATGCGTGGCGAACGAGTGGCGGAGCATGTGGGGGTGAACGGATTTGAGCCCTGCCTTCAACGCGTTCTTCTTGACGAGTTGCCAGATCGCAACACGCTCGAGCGGGCGTCCGGTGCGTGAGAGCAACAGGCGATTCAGCGAGAGATCGGCGCCGTCGATCGACCGAGCCAGACGCGGCCTGCAAAGATCGAGATATTCACGAACCGCGTGCTGCGCAGGCTTGCCGATGGGCACGATGCGTTGCTTGCCTCCCTTGCCCGTCACGATCACCACACCAAGCGTAGGGTGCAGATCGCGGAGCGAGACCGTGCAGACCTCGCTGGCGCGCAGGCCGCTTGAGTAGAGAAGTTCGAGCAGGGCGCGATCACGCAGGTAGAGCGGGTTGTGCGATGGCTCGGGATCTGCATCGGGCTGCGGCGCGGCGAGCAGCAGCTTGACCTGTCGCGGCGTGAGCACACCGGGGAGCTTCTTCCATCGCGTCGGTCGATCAAGATAATCGGCGGGATTGGCGACACCATCGATGCGGTGCGTCGCGGCAAGCCAACGGAAGAAGACCTTGATGGTGGCCAGGTGACGCACGATGCTTGCTGGCGCGAGCGATTGATCGCGGTGGAGCGTGCCAAGGTGCTCGGTCAGATCCCGAGGTTGAATGTCGGATGCGGTAACGCGGCCGCGACGGGTCATGTCGGTCAGCAGATCTCGCAGATCACGGTCATAGGCTTCAAGCGTGTTGGGCGAAAGGCCGCACTCGATGCGGATGAAGGATTGAAACGCTGGCCGCA
>JBBSBC010000137.1:0-10290 GCA_038251595.1 Phycisphaerales bacterium
ATACCGAGCTTGCGTCCCTGAATGGCGATTTTGGCGATATCGCTGTAGTAGCCGGGTATGAAAATAGCTTGAGGATTTGATTCGCGAATGCGTGCAAGCTGGGCGTTGAAGTCGCTCGCGCCTTCGGTGTAGGTCTGCTCGCTCACGATCTCGCCGCTCAACTCGCGAAAGGCTTTGTTGAACTCGTCCTTGAGGCCCACTGAGTAAGCCGAAGATTGATCGAAGAGGACGGCAACCCTGGTGAGCTTCAGATCGTCTTTGGCGAACCTCGCGCACGCGAGCCCTTGGAAGGGATCGATGAAGCAGACTCGGAAAATCATGTCGCCAACCTTGGTAACATCGGGGTTGGTCGAGCTGGGCGTGATCATGGGCACGCCGTATTCCTGGCAGACAGGCGCACCGTTGAGCGAAATGCTCGAGGCAACTTCGCCGAGCACCGCGACGACCTTGTTCTTGGTGATGAGCTTGGTCACGACCGTGCCCGCCTTTTCAGGCTTTCCTTCGGTGTCGTCCGAGATCAGTTCGATTTTGTGCTTCTGTCCCCCGACCATGACGCCGCCGAGGGCGTTGACTTCTTCCACGGCCAGCTTGATGCCGTTGTCGGTGGACTTGCCGAAGGTCGCCTTTGAGCCCGTGAGCGATCCGTAGTGCCCGATCTTGATCACCGGGCCAGCAGTCGTTCCAGCCGATGAAGTCCCCGCGGCCTTCTCTGCGGGTTTATCGCAACTCGTCATCAGGCAGGCGATCGCGCCGAGGAATGTGGCGATCGTCCGATTTCGACCCTGCAGTTTCATGAATCCAAGCATTCGTTGGTCTCCGAGAAGGGTTGCGATCTGGCACGGGAGATGGTGGCGATTGATTCGAGTGAGCAGGTCAATGTGGCACCCGCGATGCCACACACGATGCTCGATGGTCAGTCACTTCGAGCGGGTGCTTCGACGAGCCGACCATCGACGATGGCACTGATCTTATCAAGAATATCGAGCGCCTCGTTGAAAGCACTTGCTCGGGATTTTTTCCAGGCACTCCACATGCCCCACGGTACGAATGGAACGGTCATGGGCAGATACCACATCCACGTCTTGTAGTCGTAGCCCGTGAAATAGGAACGGAGCATTGAATCGGTGAGCCAGACACCGGGCCATACCGAAAGAACCAGACCAAGAAAAAAAATCAGCGGGACAGCGGGCTTTGCATGCAGGCTGAACCGCAGCTTCGTGCAACCTGGGCTTTCGCTCTCGACTTCAGCAATCATGTTTGACTCGAAGGGCCGGCCAAAGTCCGCAACATCAAAGAGCCCGCTTGCGGATGACTCGCCCGTCCAGCCGGGCATCTTTCCTCGTCGGGCTGCCTGTTCCAGTCGAGCGAGAATCTCAGCTCTTGTGAGCCGTGTTTCAATGCCCGGTAGGGTAATGGATGAGTTTGGATGATGGGCCAAGGGAAGTTCTTGTTTGGATCGATGACGGGTTTCGTACGTTGCGTGTTCGGATTATTGCCGCCCCAGATCGGGTGAGGGACGGAGCGTATCACACATGACCAACAAATGTGTGCTCCCAAAGAGTGGTCCGGGAGATGGGCGGCGACCTTAATAGAGGGTCGGTCCCGCGGTGGCGAACGGAAGTCGCCTTCTGCTGGCACAGGATGTGCACTCGGGTCAATGGTCGCTGACCATATGGGGTGTACGTCGGATGTCCTCTCACGCCGCAGATCTTCGGTCATTTTCGTTGCGTCTGGTCAACACCAGCGATGCCGTGGCTCCACGTGCAGGCAAAGTAGACCGTGCTTCCAGACATACACTGACGGTTCGCCAACCGGTGATTGATGTCGGTCATATCTCAATAGCCGCGGAGGACCCGCGTTGGCTTCTGGCTCGACGAGTGGGTGAGCAACTCCGCGGCGGTCAGGCTGCGATCCTGCCCCCCGAGGCTCGCGATCAGTTGAACGTTATTGGAAGCAGGTTGGGGTTGCGAGCGTTCGATATCAGCCTCGTGATCGCGATCGTTCAAGACCATGCCCGACATTCCACGGATCAACATTCCCAAGTGCTGATAGCAAGGCTGCGGATGGTCCCTTCAGGTTTCAAGGGTGAGCTTCGTGGCGAAGTAGAGCATGAGGCATATTCGTTGCTCATCTGGTTCGGCGTGGCGGTCCTCATTGCCGTGGCCATGGTGGTTGCCGCTGCTGGCTGGGTTCTGACTTGAACCTGAAGCGGAATGATCCGGAGAATCTGAAGTCGGGATCATGACGAATCGTTGGCTCCACTGGCAGTTCAATCTGCCGCCTCACGGAGCCCAGCATGAGCCTTATCGAACCCAGGCAACCCGCACCGGTCATCAAGCTGAAAGATCAGTCGGGACGAACGCGGACACTTCAAGAGTTCAAGGGAAGCCCGGTCGTTCTCTTCTTTTATCCGCAAGACGATACACCGACGTGTACCGATGAGGCCTGCGGATTCCGCGACCAGAATGCAGAGTTGACCAAGCGTGGGGCGGTCGTGGTCGGGATCAGCCCTGATAGTGCGGCATCACATGCCAAGTTCAGCACCAAATACAAACTGCCGTACATCCTTCTGGCCGATGAGCCGGATACGAAAGGGGTGCCCTCGGTCGCTGTGGCATTTGGCGTGTGGCAGGAGAAGAACATGTATGGTCGGACCTACATGGGCATTTCGCGCACCACCTATCTGATCGGCCCTGATGGGCGGGTCGCTCGTCGATGGGACAAGGTGCGCATCAAGGGGCATGTGCAATCGGTCATTGATGAACTGGCTTTGCTTGGTCAGAATCCGCATCAGACGATCAGGAGTACGAAGAAGAAAAAAACCAAGCTGGCCAAACTGGCGAGCAGGCTGGTGGCACCCACTCAAGCCAAGCCGCGAAAGACAACAAAGAAGCGTTCGACAAAGGGCTGATGCGGCATCGGTGTGCATGAATATTCCCACAAGTCGAATGCGCCGTGATCGTTTCAGTTGAAGCTACTCGTAAACGACGGGATGTCGCAAACCCATCGGCTTTCCCGTCAGTGCGTACCACGGTGCGATGATTGAGCCGGGAACTCGCAACAACGGCGAGAGTGCGCGGATCAATGCTGGCCGCATAAGCACCGCGGCGGCCAAGCGACAGGCGGGAATCCGAGTCCGCAATCGTCTGGTATATCTCCGCCGCATGGTCGTCTGAAGCGCAGGAAGTGCAGCGACAAACTCGTGCGGAGCAAGGTGGCACACCCCTGCCAAAACTCGGCCGATCAACTGGCCAGACCAGAGGGCAAGCCCGATTCCCTCGCCGCCGACGGGTTCGACCGCTGCGGCGGCGTTTCCTATGCGGAACGAGCGCGGATGGCCGGGCCTTACGTATCGAGATTGGCCGACAGGACAGGCCAGCCAGTCGCCAACGCGATGAGCGTGCGGAGGCCCGAGTTCAGGCCAGACTCGCGCGAGCAGGCTATCGGCATCACGAACATTCGCATTCGCCAACTGTGTTCGCGCGACCATGGCCAAGGTCGCAAGTCCGCACTCAACCCCGACGGCCCCGATGTAGAGGCTGCGTGCGGAGCGCATGCGAATTCCACGAATAGGCACGGCTGGGCGGACAACGCACTTCAAGCCAACGACGTTGCTGCGAAAGCCGATCGCCCCTGATGGATCGTGTCGACCTGCGCCATCGGCGTGAATCACCACATCGGCATTCAGGCATTCACCTGAAGTAAGCACAATGCTCACTCCATCATCGCGAAGCAGGATGCTGGAGACGTGCGAGGGCTGTCGGACGACGGCGCCGGCCTCGCGAGCCGTGTTCAGGAGTGCGTTGTCGAGCACGCGCCGGCTGAGCGTCCACGCTGGTGTAGGCATCTTCCAATGCCAGGTGCGGTTGCCGCTGTGGAGGAAGAGTTGATCGACGCTGGATGCGCCACATCCCAGGAGCGTCGGTCGTGTGAGAAGCTCTTCGAGAATGTCGGTGGCAGAAGGTGAGACAAACTCACCACAGACCTTTGCACGCGGAAAGGCCTTGGATTCGACGATGGTGACGCTGATCGCCCGAGCGCGTGCAGCACGCAGGAGCGATATCGCGGCACTGCTCCCGGCCGGTCCTCCACCGATGATGACTACGCGGAGCATTCTGGAGCATAGCGTAGAACGCGTGAGGAAGACCCGTAGACTGGACCAACGCTCAACTTGAGCGAACCATACACATCGCCCGTCATGGACTGATTCCGTCTCTCAAGCACCCAAAATCAGGAGTTCCCGATGAACCGCTTTGCGAACATCCTTACCATACTCGCAACCCTCATGCTTACAACCGCAGCAACCGCCGTCATCAAGACCGAACGTATCGAGTACAAGCACGGAGAGACCGTGCTCGAAGGCGTTATGGCCTACGACGATTCGATCATGGAGAAGCGTCCGGGTGTGCTGGTCTGCCATGAGTGGTGGGGGTGCAACGAGTACGCCGAGAGTCGAGCCAAACAGCTCGCCGAACTTGGGTATGTCGCCTTTGCCCTGGATATGTACGGGAAGGGCAAGACCACCACCAAGGGTGATGAAGCCGGCGCGTGGCTCGGCAAGCTCATGCAGGACCCGAAGGCCATGAGGGAGCGAGCGGGTGCTGGTCTGAAGATTCTTGCCGAGAGCCCGCGTGTCAACGCTACGAAACTCGCCGTGATCGGATATTGCATGGGCGGAACGATCGCACTGGAGCTTGCGCGAAGCGGCCTGTCGCACACCGAGAACCTGCGGGCGGTGGTTCCCTTTCACGCATCGGTGATTGCCGCGACAGATGCGGCGGACAACAAGAACATCAAGGGATCGATTCTCGTCTGCCACGGTCAGGCCGATGACTTCGTCAAGCCTGAACAGATTGTCGCGTTTCACAAGCAGATGTCTGACGCCAAGATCGATTATGAGTTCATCAGCTTTGGCGGAGCGGTACACGCCTTCACGAACCCGGCCGCAGATGGATCATTCAGCCCGAGCGTAAAGCACGATCCCAAGGCCGACAAGCGGAGTTGGGGAGCGATGCGTTCGTTTCTGAGCGAGCGGTTTGCGGATTGAGTTCGTATCTGAGTTTTAGAAGTCGTTACACTGGCCTCACCATGAAGACCCACACCACGCAGGATATCGCCCAGCTCTTTCCGAACCTTTTCGACATCCGCGATGCGTCACTCCGTGACAAGGTCGCGGCCGTATGGAACGAGGCCCTCAGCTCGGGGTGCGGCGGCAAGGGCTGGTCGTTCGATGAGATCCGCGCAATACCTTTCACACTCCTGGCGGGCAAGATCGACCTGCGCTTCGTCGAGCATCTGAACAGTTGCTGCAAGCAATGCATCGCCATTTCGGGCGTGCTGAAAGACGTATTCGGAGCACGAGTTCCTGTGAATCTCGACGTGCTGATCGCCGGATCACTGCTCGCCGACGTGGGAAAGATGCTCGAGTTTGACAAGGATGGTTCGGGTTCGGTCATCAAAGGGCCGTTTGGTGAACTCGTCCGCCACCCGTTCAGCGGTGTTGCTCTCTGCTACAAGCACGGGCTTCCGGCGGAGGTCATGCACATCGTCGCAACCCACAGCCACGAGGGTGACAAGGTGGAGCGCACTATCGAGTCGTGGATCTTTCACCACGCCGACTTCATCGACTTTGACATTGCGAAAGTGCTGGGCAAAAAGGCCGCGAAGTAGGTCGCTGCTCGAACGAAGGCCCCGTCATAGGACCTTCGGCCAGAGCCACGCGAATGCGCCTGCAGTCAGCGCGGCGTAGATCAGGCCATCAATGATCGCGCCCGGTGCGTGTGACCATGGGCGGCCCTTCCAGATGCTGTCGGTCAGTGCGCTTCCGGAATGGGCAAGAAAGGCCGCGAGAGCCACAAACTTGAAGACCCGCATGTACTCAGACCCCGCAGGCAGAGCGATTGTCCCAAGGAATGCGATCGCCGTCCCGATCAGCAGCAGGTTGACGACCCACATGCCAAGCGACTTGCCCATGTTCGGTGGCTCGGTCATCAGGGTGATTGTGCCCCACGGCCCAACCTTCATGCGTTCCGCCGCGACCGGGCTTTCCTTGAGCGACTTTGGATCGCACGCCGGAAACATATGAACCCCAGCACGGAGCGACCACGACCGAACCGCATCCAGTACTGGCCCTTCCTTTTCGTTCAGCTTCTTGAAGTCGTGCTGGTGAATTGGCAAGACCATCCACACCAGCGCGCTGGCAAAGAAAACCAGCACAGAACTCAACAGAATCGGCATCCAGAGGGCGGCAATCGAAACCATGGAAAGGCTCCTGCGTTCACGCACACCCCCTGCCCCCCTCCCACCTGCCGAGCACCGGCGAGAGAAGTTTACCAGATTCGGTCAAGAGTGTCGATTGTGATCAGGCATGAGCGTTTGGGCGCAATGCCACCCGGTGTGAAATAGTGTTAAAACGCTGCCGCGCCCGCCTCGGCCACCGAGTGGTCCTGCTCGCCTGAGCCGCCGCTGACACCGATCGCGCCCACCACCTTGCCGCCCTTCTTGAGCGGAATTCCACCTGCGAAGATCATGATGCGACCTCCGTTGGAGGCATGAATGCCGAAAAACTGCTCGCCAGACTGGCTGTGCGAGGCAAGATCCTTGGTGGCGATATCGAAGGCCCGCGAGGTGAAGGCCTTCTTGATCGAGATATCGATCGAACCGAGCCACGCATCATCCATGCGCACGTGCGCAACAAGGTTTCCGCCCGCATCAGCCACAGCGATGTTCATAGGCTGGCCGATCGCGGCGGCCTTCTTCTCTGCGGCAACGATTATGCGACGGGCATCGGCGAGGGTGACCATGGGACTTCTCTTTTCAGATTGATGAGGAGGCGGAGGAGGCAAACACAATATAGGCCATGCTTCGGTAACCGATACGCCCGTGAAGCGGCTAGCATCCATCCCGGCTTCTCGGGGATAGTTCGCACGCGCCTTGAGGAGATTTTGGCATGTACAACGTTCTGGTGCTGGGTGGGGGCAAGGTCGGCAAGTCGGTTGCGGAGCTTCTGCTCGCGTGCGGGCGCGGGGCTTACCGTGTAACGCTCGCCGATCGCGATGCGGCCAATCTCAACGAGGCGCAGATCAACCTCGCCCGCCTGAAATCGCAAATGCCCCACGCGGTTGAGTTTGCCACCCGTAACTTTGATGCCAGCGACAAGGCCGCCGTACGAAAGGTCTTGCAGGAAGTCGGGCCGGGTGGGTACGTCATCTGCATGTTGCCCTTTGATCTGGTGCTCGGGGTTGCCGAGATCGCCAATGAGCTGGGTGTGAACTACTTTGATGTGACCGAAGATGTTGAAACGACCGATGCGGTGAAGAAGATCGCCGCACGTAATGCGAAGGTCGCGCTTGTGCCGCAGTGCGGGCTTGCACCGGGGTATATCGCGATCGCAGGGTACGAAGTTGCCCGGCAGTTCAACGAGATACACGAACTGACGCTCCGCGTGGGTGCGCTCCCGCAGTTTCCCACCAACGCGCTGCACTACAACGTGACTTGGTCCACGGCCGGTGTTGTGAACGAGTATTGCGAACCGTGCGACGTGATGATCGATGGCGAGTTGACGAAGCTCCCCGCGCTCGAAGGGCTGGAAGGTTTCTCCTTCGAGGGGGTTGAGTACGAGGCATTTTATACTTCAGGCGGAGTTGGGAGCCTGATCGATACACTCGTCGGTGAGAAGAAGACCAACACCGAAAGTCGATTGGCCTACAAGACGATTCGGTACCCGGGGCATCGCGACCTGATGAAGTTCCTGCTGCAGGATCTGCGGCTCGGTGTCGAGCACGCTAGCCCATCACCCAGCGGGCGAGTCTTTGACCGTCGGTTGGCCATGGATCTGCTCGACCACGCCATCGCGCGCACGTTGCAAGATGTGGTGATCGTATTTGTAAGCTGCATCGGTATGAAAGATGGACGCCGCGAACAGATCAACCTCAAGCGTGCCATCCACGCCACAACGATGTTCGGACGTGTCTGGCCCGCGATCGAGCTGACCACCGCGGCCGGTGTGTGCGCGATGGTGGACATGCACCGGCTTGGGAAGCTGCCGAAGATCGGATTCGTGAAGCAAGAAGAGTGCAGCTTCGCGGCGTTCAATGACTCGCTTTTCGGGCTTGCGTATGAGTCGCCGGAAAAGGTTGAGGCGGCGGTGTTGGGCTTAAAATAGGCGGAATGTGTTGGTCGCGCTGGCCCGTGGATGGGTGGTTCGAAGGAGTCCATATGTCACAGACCCTCATCGAAAAGATCGCCACCCGTTTCGCTGTCGGGCTTCCGGCAAATGCGGTGGTCCGATCTGGCGACTTCGTCACCATCCGCCCCAAACACGTGATGACGCACGACAACACGGGCGCGGTCATGCCAAAGTTTGCGGAGATCTTCAAGGGCGCACGTCCCGCTGAGAGCGACGCTGCTGGTTCGATTTCACCAACAGCTCGGCACGGCGAGCCGCGCCAACCCAGGATCGCCAATCCGCATCAGCCCGTCTTCGCTATTGACCATGATATTCAGAACAGGACCCCAGAGAACCTCGGCAAGTACGCCAAAATCGAGTCCTTTGCCAACGCACACGGCATTGATTTTTATCCCGCGGGCACCGGCATCAGCCATCAGGTGATGGTCGAACAAGGATACATCACGCCGGGTTCGATGGTCGTGGGTTCCGATTCGCACAGCAATCTGTACGGCGCACTCTGCTGCCTTGGAACACCCGTCGTGCGCACCGATGCCGCGAGCATCTGGGCCACGGGTGTGACGTGGTGGCAATGCCCGCCGGTTGCGAAAGTGACCCTCAAGGGCACACTCCGGCCTGGTGTTGTCGGCAAGGATGTTATCGTCGCACTCTGTGGTTTGTTTAACAAAGATGAGGTGCTGAATCACGCGGTCGAGTTTCACACTGAAGGTGGCATGGGCCTGCGATCCGACGGTTCAGGCCTCGCTTCGCTCACTATTGATCAGCGCATGTCGATCGCCAACATGACCACGGAGTGGGGGGCTTTAGCCGGTGTCTTTCCCTTCGATGAAGTTTTGCGGAGTTATCTGTACTCGCGCGCAGAGTACTTCAGCAAGGGGCGTCGTCCGGGTGTGCAGCGGGCGGGTTCGCATGGGTCATACACACGGGACGATGTCGATCGCTGGTGGAGCGAGCGCGAAGCACTCGCTCCCGATGCCGACGCGAGTTACGCCATCGAACTTACGCTCGATCTCTCGACCATCGTTCCTCATATCTCCGGCCCAAACGATGTCAAGACGATGCACTCGCTCCCGGAGATTGAATCAAAGCAGATCAAGATTCACAAGGCGTGGCTGATGTCGTGCGTGAATGCACGATACGAAGACCTCGCCGCTGCGGCCACGATCGTCAAGGGAAAGAGGATCGCTGCCGGTGTGGAGTTCTACCTCGCCGCGGCGAGCGCGGAGACGCAGGACCGTGCCGAGCGTGAAGGTCACTGGCAGTCACTGCTCGATGCAGGTGCAACGCCGCTCCCGCCAGGTTGCGGCACGTGCATTGGGCTCGGCGCGGGCACGATAAAAGCCGGCGAGGTTGGCATCAGTGCCACCAATCGCAACTTTGAAGGGCGCATGGGCGATCGGAATGGGCTTGTCTACCTCGGCTCTCCCGCGGTCGTGGCCGCCAGTGCGATTGCGGGCTACATCTGCTCGCCCACAAAGTACCAGTCCACGCGGCTGGCCGCTTCGATCCATCGCCCGACAAGACTTCCCGGCACTCCCGCCGAACGCGGCGCGCTCTCCGTCATTCCGGGCTTTCCGCCCAAAGTTCGCGGGCGCGCGTGGTTTCTGGATCGCGACAACCTCAACACCGACGGCATCTATGCCGGCAAGCACACCTATAACGACGCCCTCACCTCTGAGCAGATGACGGCCTTCATCTTTGAGAACTACGACCCCGACTTCCGCGCGCAGGCGCGTCCGGGTGATGTCATCATCGGCGGTCTCAACTTTGGCACGGGTTCATCGCGTGAGCAGGCCGCGACCGCGCTGAAACACTCCGGCATCCCATGTGTCATCGCATCAAGCTTCAGCGAAACCTATAAGCGCAACGCCTTCAACAACGGGTTCGTGGTCTTCGAGTGCCCAGAGCTTATCCAATGGCTTCGCGCCCCGTCCTCGAGGGAGGGGGCAGTGGGTGGGCCACCGGCTTTGCACGGCTCAATCGATCTCCAACCCAAGTCCAAGTCTCGCCTCGTCGGCGAGATCGAGATCGACTATCAGCGTTCAACGCTCACGATCAATGGCCAAACCTTCGCCTTCCCTCCGCTCTCTCCAGTTGCGCAG
>JBBSBC010000138.1:0-10289 GCA_038251595.1 Phycisphaerales bacterium
CGATCCCATCCCACGCCGAAGCGCGAGCACGCGCGGTGCTGGTCGAGGGCGCGTTGGTGAAGACCCACTTGTCGAAGGCCTTTGCAACCGTCCATCCAAGAAGATACGAACCGGATGGATCTTGAATCGCCAAGAGCACGCCCGTCCCCTCACCACCACCAGTATCGCCCGCGCCCGCCGCAGGATCAGCCGCCGCGGCCTCCGACGCGATCAGTTCATCAATCTTGGTTCGGAGCGTGGCAACGCTCTCAGCAGGAACACCGTTCGACTCAAACTGTTGCATGAAGGCATCAAACATCTGCCGCGCATCGGCCATGATCTCCGCCGCCGACTGGCCGGGCTTGGGCATCATCGCGTCCCCCGAGGCCATTTCCATCATCACCGCCGTGAGCTTCGCCTGCGAGTCGGCCGGCGCGGCCTGAATCGCCTCCGTCATCGCCGTGTTCAACGCTATGATCTTGGGCATTATCCCGGCCATGCGCTGCTGCGCCGCGGCCATTGCCCCATCCATCGAAGTCGGGTCCATCATCGTGGCCATCGCTGGTGCCGGGCCGATATACACCACGCGCACGGCCTCGATCTTCGCGGTGGCTTCCGACCATCCGCCGGTCTGCTCAAGCTCTTCGAGCAGGGCCTGCGCCCGGCGCGTCAACAGCGCGCGGGTCGCACCCGCATCGCCCTTGGCAAAGGCATCGGCCAGCTTGATGATGGCCCGGCCCATGTCGGCCTGGTCTTCCTGCAACTCGGCAACATCGGTCGAGAACTGCACCCGTGCATCAACTCGCATCTCCTGCGAGAGGTCATCGAGCTTGATCGTGCTGGGCGGCGGGGGCGGCGGCGGTGCAACGGGCGGCGGCGGTGGGGGGGCTTCCTTCTTGCACCCGCTCATGCCCCCCGTGAGCAACGCGGCCGCGGCGAGCGTGATGAGTGCGAACGACTTGAAGTTCTGCTGCATGGGGCGGCTCTCGATAGTGGCGGTGAATGCCTGGAAGATATGATTTACTGCAACGAGTCAGGGTTCATCATGGGTTTCAACTTTGGCGGTCTTCTCTATACGACGCATCAGGCCCGCCAAGGTCCTTCCCGGTGCAAGTTCGTGATGTTCAACGGTCCCATGCGCTCGCGGTGCGAGTTCGCCCAGCAACCACTTGCACCCTTGGTCCCACAGCACCGGGTGTGTGAGCTGAGCCACGAGCTTCTCGCGAACAGACTCGGGACTTGGGTCATGGGCCACACCTGTAACGTTCGAGACCACCGGGCAGGCAGGGCTCAGCGGCTTGATAGAGGTCTTGGCCAGCGCGGCACGCAGACGATCGGCCGCGGGCTGCATGATCGACGAATGAAACGCGCCCGCAACCGGAAGTGGCGCGGCCCGCAGACCCATGGCCGCAGCAACCTCGACCGCACGTTTGCAGGCCGACATATGGCCCGAAATCACCACTTGCCCCGGTGCATTGAAGTTGGCGGGGACCAGCACATCGGTCCGGCGTGCCTCTGCGCACACACCCTCGGCCTGCGCGGCATCGGCTCCGATCAGCGCGACCATGCCCGAGCCGGGTGAGCCATCCGGGTTCTTCACGGCATCGGCCGCATCCTGCATCGCCCGCCCACGAAGCACAACCAACTCGAGCCCATCTTCAAACGTAAAGGCCCCGGCAACGTGCAACGCGGTATATTCACCCAGCGAGAGCCCGGCGGTGCCAACGATGCCCGCCTCGGCCATGCTCGCGTGAGCACCCGCGCCCCATCGGGCAAGCAGTCCGACCCAGCTGGCGACCGAGCAGACATAGATCGCGGGCTGGCTGACATCGGTCTGGTTCAGCCGATCGGCCGGTCCTTCAAAGCAGAGCGTGCTGAGCGGTGCGCCAAGGCGATTGCCAAGCAGCGCATCAGCCCTTGCAAAGACCGCGCGGGCCTCGGCGGAGTGGTCGTGCCAGGCCTTGCCCATTCCGACAGACTGAGCACCCTGACCGGGGCAAAGGATGGTTCGCTGAGCCATGACCGCAAGTATAGGAAGTAGGGCCGCGCCCGTGTGGATCGGCCCCGCGAACGCCATATTCGGTATGCTCACGCCAATGGCTTCTTCCACCATCACCGAATCCACTCCCCCCTCGCCCCTCTCCTACCAGCTCAACGACCCACGGCCGCAGTTCCTCGGCCACCCCGCCGGGCTCTTCCTGCTGTTCATGGTCGAGATGTGGGAGCGCTTCAGCTACTACGGCATGAGGGCCTTGCTGGTCCTCTACCTCAGCAGCCCCATCACCGGCATGAGGAAGTCGCCCTCGGGCGCACCCGAGGGCTTCAACCCCGGCCTCGGCTGGACCGATGGGGCCGCCAACACGTTGTACGGGTGGTACACCGGCCTGGCCTACCTCTTCCCGGTCGTCGGCGGCATCATCGCCGATAGGCTCATCGGCACGCACCGCTCGATGCTCATCGGCGGATTGCTCATCATCAGCGGGCACATCGCGCTGGCCGCGAGTGGCACCGGCTCGCTGCACGCGCAGCCGATGGGGACCAGCATCTTCATGTTCGGTCTCGCACTGATCGTGCTTGGCACGGGCCACTTCAAGCCCAGTGTCTCGGTCATGGTCGGGCAGCTCTACGCCAAGGGCGATCCGCGCCGCGACGGCGGGTTCAGTATCTTCTACATGGGCATCAATCTCGGGGCCTTCCTCTGCGCCTTCGTCTGCGGCACGCTCGGCGAGCGCGTCGGCTGGCACTGGGGCTTCGGTGCCGCGGCCGTCGGCATGTTCCTGGGCCTCACGATGTACTCGATCGGGCGGCCCATGCTGCTCAAGGGGATCGGTGAGCCGGGCGCGGGCGATGACCCATTCGCGGCCGAGAAGAGCCATGTGAGCGGGGGGGGTGGGGGGGGTGGGGGAGCGGTGCGGGCGTTCACACTGCTCTTCATCCTCAGCGGTTTCCTGCTCTCGGCCGCCTTCGCCGTGCTCTTCCACATCGGCGCGCTCGACGGGTTCCAATCGTTCATGAGCCCCACGGTCGCGGGTGTGCTCGCCGTGCTGGTCTTCATCGCGGCCACCATGTTCGTCGTGGCCCAGCGCCCCGAAGATCGCGGGCCGACCGCCTCCATCTTTATCTTCATGGTCTTCAATGCCTTCTTCTGGTTCGCGTTTGAGCAAGCCGGTTCGAGCATGACCATCTTCACCGATCGCTACACCGACACCTCGATCGCTGGCCCGGGAAGCTGGCAGATGCCGACCTCGTGGTTCCAGTCGGTCAACGCTCTGTTCATCATCCTCCTCGCGCCGATCTTCACCATTTTCTGGCAGGCCCTCGCGCGACGGAACATGGTGGTTCCGCAACCGGTCAAGATCGCGCTGGGCCTGATCTTCCTCGGACTCGGGTTCGTGGTGCTGGTCTTCGGCGCACGCATGATCCGCATTGGCACACCGACCGATCCGACCGCCGCCGCCGTCAAGGCCAGCCTCTTCTTCATCATCGCCACGTACTTCCTGCACACGGTGGGCGAGCTCTTCCTCTCGCCCACGGGTCTGAGCTACGTGACCAAAGCCGCGCCCGTGAAGTTCGTCACGCTGCTCATGGGCATCTGGTTCATCTCGAGCTTCATCGCCAACCTCGCCGGCGGCCTGGTCGCGGCCAGCGTCAAGGATATTGAAGATGGCAAGATCACGCTCCCCTGGAGTGTGGGCGCGGGCACCGGCTCGGTTCAGGCCGATTTCTTCACGCTCTTTGTTGTGACGAGCATCGGCGCGGGGCTGCTCATCCTCATCCTCACCCCGTTGCTCAGGAAACTCATGCGCGACCGCAACCACTGACCGTTCGGCCTGAACCATCTACCGATTATCAAAGTCCAACTTTGGATTCTCAAAGTCCGGGCTTACCTAAACTCATCGACCATGAGTTTGCCCCGCGCCACCCTGCTTTTCTCGCTCATCTCCCTTGCGGCCATCGCCGCGCCCGCGGGTGCGCAGTCACCGTGGCCCGCCGAGTCGTGGTCCGCCGCCACCAACCTGACGGGGGTTGAAGGCCCGATCCCCAACGACTTTGGCAATGACCTCAGCGGCGCGTTCTGGAACCCGCTCACGCGCCGGCTCTGGCTCTGCCGCAACGGCCCGACCGCAACCACCAGCAAGATGTGGGCCTTGGCCGAGAGCGGCCCGACCTTCATCGTCGATTCTCGCGCCGGCAACCGTGCCGAGTGGACCAGCTTCGGCGACTTCGAGGCCCTCACGCAGGTAGACCCCGCGCAAGAGATCATCTACGCGATGATCGAGGGCGAGGAAGTCATCAAGTCGTACTCCGTCGGCACGTACGGCGCGGCCATCCTGCAACGTTCCTGGAACACGCGCCCCTTTCTTCCCCTCAGCGGCGGCTTGGGCGCTGAGGGTCTTGCCTTCATCCCCGATGCCCACTTGCGGGCCGCGGGCTTTGTTGATCCACTCGGCAACCCTTACACCAGCACGCGCGGCATGGGGGGCCTGATGTTTGTCGGCCATCAGAACGGCGGACGCATCTACACCTTCGATCTCGACCCCGCATCCAACACCTTCTCCTATGTCGGTGCCTATCTCACCGGCGATACCGAGACCGCCGAGCTTTGCTTTGATCGCTCCACCGGGCAGTTGCTCGCCTGGCACGGAAATCTCAATCGGCTCGAAGTCCTCGGGCTTGGCTCAACCATCGTCGGCAATGAGCGCAAGCTCACAACGATCGCCAGCTACTCGCAGCCAACCGGCGCGCCCGGCTTACCCAACATCGAAGGTCTGGCCATAGTGGCAAACGATGATGGCCTGATCAACGCGCGCAGCCTCTTCCTCACAATCGATGATGGCGGCGCAACCTCCCTCCTCTGGTTCAAGCACTTCCCCACCGTCTGCCGCGCCGACATCAACCACTCGGGCACCCTCAGCGTGCAAGACCTCTTCGACTTCCTCGCCGGCTACTTCTCCGCCGCCCCCTGGGCCGACTTCAACTTCAGCGGCACAACAACGGTGCAAGACCTCTTCGACCTCCTCGCCGCATACTTCGCAGGATGTTGAACGCAGCACCAAGGCCACCGAGTCGATCTCGGTGACACGGCTCGTTCGCGATTGAGTTGTGGCACGGAGATGAATGACGGTGGGCGCGGGCCGCGGGGGTTGCAATACTCAATAAGCTCCGTAACATCTAGGAATCTTGAGAGGATTCGGCGTGCAAAAAGTTCAAACCAACGTCGCGCGGCGGTGGAATGCCAGTGCCTTAAGGCTGCGTACATCTGCGGGGTCTTGGCATTGGTTCTTCGAGCAGATCGAGCCGCGCCTTCTGTTGTCGGGGGCGTTTGACGCGGTAGGACTGACGGCACTGCGGGCTGATCCTGCGTTCTCAGGAATCGATGGGAGCGGGGTTGGGGTAGCGATCCTGGACACCGGAGTATTCTCGCAACATCCGGATTTGCGGAACAACTTTGTCGCGTGGTATGACGCGGTTGCGCAAACAGGCAGTGGAACACCGTTTGACCCAGATGGACATGGAACGCATGTTGCGGGGACAGCGGGATCGAGCAACCCGGCTATCGGAGTGGCAACAAGGGCAAGACTCATCGGTGTGCGGGCGCTGCCCAGCGGCAACGAGAGGCCGCGGCACAACACGGTGAGCGCGGCGTTGTCGTGGGTGATCGATCATCAAGCCGAGTTCAACATTCGCGTGGTGAACATGTCGCTCGGCACACCGGGACAGAACTTCAACCAAGTGCCGGACGACTCTTCGGGCGAGGCCGTGCTGATACGACGGCTGGAGAGGCTGGGCGTGACGGTTGTGACCGCAAGCGGAAACAGCTATGCGGATTTCGGCGCGGCTGGCGCGTCCACTCCGGCGGTGTTCAGTTCGCTGAGCGTGGCGAGCACATGGGAAGACAATGGCGGCGGCGACAGCTTCCCGCTTTTTGCAGGGGGTGGCGGCCCATTCGAATCCTTCGAGCGTGAGGGCCGCCGCGACCGATTGGCCGGAAGCAGCCAGCGAAGCACGCTACCAAATCAGGTGGCCGCACCAGGACAAAGCATTTTCAGTACATGGAACGGCGACAACGACCTGCTCTACAACACGATTTACGGCACCAGCATGGCCAGTCCGCTGGTGGCCGGGATGGTGGCCTTGTTGCAGGATGCGGCGCAGACATTCGGCGGTCGTTACCTCACCACGAGTGAAGTGGTTTCGATCGTGCGAGAAACAGCGGATGTCATCGTTGACAGCACAGTCACGACCAATGGTCGGATCGAAATCGCAACGCGCCGGCAGTTTGATCTGCCCGAGACAGGCGAATCGTTCCGTCGTGTGAACATCAACAACGCTGTCCGCAGGGTACGGCTGTTTTTAACCGGAGGTGAAGCCCCCGGACCAATTGCAGGCGATGGTGACAACACCATCATGAAGTCGATCAACCTCGGATCGACCAACGGCTCACAGTTTCTGATGGGCGCGGGTGCGATCGGAAGCGACGGGCAGTTCATCGCGGGTGGAGCGGACATCGATATCTACAGGTTTGAGCTGGTCTCACCAGGAACCCTCGATATCTCGCTCGCGCCGGTTGAAGGCGGCACTGTGTTTGACCCATACCTGCGGTTGTTTGACGCCGCGGGCAATGAGGTTGCGGCCAACGATGATGTCGGTGATGATCGCTACTCGCGCATTCAGAGCGGCCAGCTGCAGCCCGGGACCTACTACGCAGGTGTCAGCAGCTTCGGGAACGAAGCGTACAGCATCGTATCGGGGGCGGGCGGAACAGGGGAGAGCACCGGCAGCTATTCGATCACGATCGCGTTGAGTAACCCCGACCCGGACGGCGTGGCGAGCGGCGCGGCCGTCATCGCGGACTTGCCTTTGATTTTAAGCTCCGGAAGCATCGGCTTTGACGAGAGCGTGTTTGTCGGTACGGGCGATGTCGATTTCTTTCTCGTGACGGCACCGGACACGGGCACGCTGGTTATCGACATCGATACCGATGACCTGACGGATAAGGCCGATTCAATGCTGAGGATGTTCAACGAGCAGCTCGTGCAGATCGCGGCGAACGATGACAGAACGTTGGGCGACATCGACCCGCGAATATTGCTTTCGGTCGTGAAGGGGCAGCGGTACTGGGTTTCGGTTTCGGACTATCAGAACGCATCGTTCAATCCCGCCGACCCGTACAACCGATCGAACGTTGGCGACGGCGGGGGGTATGAACTGGTCATCCTTCTGCTCAACGGTGATCAGAACGGCACGGTGTTCGACGCCGCGTTGTTGGAAGCGGGCGCATCGCTGTCCGGCACAATCGGCATGGACTTTGGTGGGCCGACGATCGGAGCCGACGGCAGTAAAGATGTGGATTTTTTCCGCTTCATCCCCACGAGCCCGGGCGTGCTCGACCTGCGCGTCGCGAGCCCGGATGGATCGCTGCGCCCCGTAATCGCGCTGTGGAGGCTCGACGCCGTCACGGATGATGTCTTGCTCATCGGGCAATCGACCGGGAGCGATTCGGGCGAGTTCGCGGCGGTACTGCGTGGGTATATCGCACAGGGGATCGAGTATTTCGTCTCGATCACCGGTTTGGGAAACGACGATTTCGACTGGTTCGCGCCGGCGACCGGTGTCGGCGGGGATACCGGTAGCTATATCTTGACATCGGCGCTCCGTGCGAACTCATTTGCACAGACCTTTATTGACAACTCGGTGAATGCTGGATCACCATTGGCTGTTGTGCTTGGTCAGCGAGTGAGCGCCGAGATCGGCGCCGACGGGGGCTTTGCTCTGGATGCCTCGGATATCGATATCTATCGCTTCACAGCGACGACCACGCAGATCGTTGTCTTCCAGACCTCTACTACAGGGGAAGATGCAACGGATACCGTGCTGCGAGTCTTTGATGCCGCGGGGAATCAGTTGCGAGTGAGCGATGATATTTCCGACGTAAACCGGGGCAGCCGGGTGCGGTTCACGGTTCAGGCTGGCCAGATGTACCTGATCGGGATCAACGGGTACAGCCCGCAGGCATTCTCTTACAACCCGCTGACCGGCTCGGGCGCGGCGGCGGGCGTGCTGGGATCTTATGTGTTCGCGGTCACTGGTGCGGCCGCGCCGGAGGTCGAGTTGCTCGCCGCCAACGGAACGGCGATTCTCTCCGGGGACACGGTTCCGAACAATGCGGACGGAACGCGGTTCGGACAAGCTGCGGTGCTTGGGCTCGGGGGCGGGCCGGTGGTGCGTACTTTTACGATCTTCAACTCGGGTACTCGTACGCTTCAGTTGAGCGGCTCGCCGAGTGTACAAATCACCGGGGCAGCCGCGGACGATTATGCGATGGTGACGCAACTGCCCGCGTCAATAGCAAGCAATACCTCTGCAACTTTCCAAGTGCGGTTTTCTCCCACGGCGGGAGGATCGCGTCGTGCCACGATCGTCTTCGCATCGAACGACACCGATGAGGCCTCCTTCTCGTTTGCGGTGATCGGAACCGGTGTCAACCGACCCGAGATAGATGTGCAAGGCGTCGGCGGCACTAGCCAGCAGCCAAGATCCATCCGGTCAGGCGATGGAAGACCGGTGCTTTCGGACGGCACACGATTCGGTTCGGTCCCGCTGGACGGGATGATTCAACGGGAGTTTGTCGTGCGAAACATCGGACGCAAGGCCCTGCAGCTGACCGGTTCGCCACGCATGCAGATTTCGGGTGACGCGGCGTCGGACTTCATCGTGATACAGCAAGCCTCCGCGCAGATTGGCGCGGCAGCGAGCTCGCGCTTTGTCGTGCGGTTCTCACCGGGTGCAATCGGAACGCGGCGTGCCTTGGTCACGATCCTGAACAACGACATAGACGAGGCAAGTTATTCATTCACGATCAGCGGTTTCGGCATCGCGTAAAGTGTGCCGCTTGCCCTCTCTTGCTTCATCTGCTCACGCGAGGGAGCGTTCCTCACACTGGGGACGATGGAGGTAGTTATTCGAAACGATGCCGTGCGGAGAACTTGGGAATAGTTGACGGGCATTGTGGTCTTCTCGCTGTACGCGAAATCTCCTCCACCCCGCCGGGGCTGCCCCTATGAATCATCTTGTTTCACCGCTTTCCAAAGCGGTGGCGCCACGCTCCATTCTCAAAGCTGCCAGAGGCTGCTGCCCCAGGTCAGCCCGCCGCCAAACGCGACGAACATCACCTTCATGCCCGGCCTGATCCGGCCCGCGGCCATCAGTTCGTGCAGGCAGAGCGGGACGCTGGCGGCCACCGTGTTGCCGTAGCGATCAATATTGATGTAGAGTTTTTCTTCGGCGATGCCGAACCGCTCGCGGGCGGCACCGAGGATGCGCGCGTTCGACTGGTGGCAGACAAACATATCAATATCAGCCGCGACCAGCCCCGCCTTGCCCAGCGTCTCTTCGATCAGTTCAGGGAAGGTGCTCACGGCGAACTTGAAGACCGTCGCGCCGTTCATCTGCACCTTGTTGATCTTGCCCACATCGCAGGCGGTCCCAACGGGAAAATCGCGGTCTTCCTGCGGCACATAGATATCCTTCCATCCACCACCATCGGCGTGCATGGCCTGCGCCAGCACACCCAGCCGCGTGTCGGCGTCGGCCTGATAGATCGCCGCGCCCGCCGCATCGCCAAAGATGATCGCCGTGCTGCGCCCCGCGGTGGTGTAATCCATCAGCGCGCTGAGCGTATCGGCCCCGATCACGGCGATGGTCTTGTAGGCTCCGCCGGTGATGAGATCATGCGCCAGGTTCATGCCGAAAACGAAGCCCGAGCAGGCCGCCGAAAGATCGAACGCCCCGGCATGCCCGTTCCTGCCCGCGCCGACATTCTGCGCTACGCGGCAGGCCGTCGCGGGGCAGAGCATCTCGGGGGTCATGGTGGCGCAGATCACCAGGTCGAGATCCGACCCTTGCAGACCGGCGTTGCCGAGCGCGGCCTTGAGCGCATCGGTCGCCATCGTCATGGTGCACTCACCCGCCGCGTGATCGACGATGCGCCGCTCGCGGATGCCCGTGCGCTGCAGGATCCACTCATCGGACGTGTCCATCAGCTTCTCAAGGTCGGTGTTGGTCATCTTCTTGCTGGGCAGACCGATACCGGTGCCCGCGAGCCGAACGCCGATGGAGCGCGTGGGATTGGTGGGGGAAGTGGGTGGGGGGGTGGGTGGGGGGGTGGGTGAAACGGTCATGGGAACAAGGGTAGCTTCAGTGCGGGCGTGTAATGCTGGCCCACTCGCCCCCCGTGCCCCCCCGCCCCCCACACGCGCGCCCGCGGCCGCCCCGGGCCCCCCCCCCCCCGAGGCCCCCCCCCCCGCCGC
>JBBSBC010000139.1:0-10171 GCA_038251595.1 Phycisphaerales bacterium
AGTTTGGAAGGGGGGGAAGCGGGGGGGGGAGCGGGGCGAACGTGCCGGCATCGCTTGATGAGCCGATGGTTGGCCCGATCGCGATGCAGGATGTGGCGGAGCGTGATGGAGAAGTTGCAAACGCCAAGACCGTGGAGGTTCGGCGGGCGGAACTGGCGAGCGAGCTGGTCGCGTTGTTGAGGCCATCGCGGGTTGATGGATCGGACACGGTCGCATCGATCGCGCCGTTGCTGGCTCTCGAGACAGTGCAGCCGGGCGCGGCGGGGGCCGAGATCGAATCGGCGATCAAGCTGCTTTCACCCGATGAGGCCGCGGCGGTTCGGGCGGTGCGGGAACTGCTGCACAAGCTCGGGACCGACCCGAACCTCGCGGCCGATCCGCAGGCTCTGGCCAAGGAACTGTTGCGGCAGGTCGATCATCTGGCGGCGACAGCGCCGACCGAGGGAATCTCACTCGGGACGATGGCGCTTTGTTCGCGGGTTGAGAGCTTTGGGCGATATACGCCGCTGGCATCGAGCCGGATGGTTGCAGGCCGGACAAACTCGGCGATCATGTATGTTGAGGTGAGCAACTTTGTTCAGCGGCCGTCGTATGAGGCGAGACTTGGCGGCGTGCTTGTGGGTGCCAGCGATGCCGATTCGGTGGTGGTGCAGCTCTCGCAGGAGATTGAGTTGTGGCACGACGATGGTTCGCGGCAGCTTCGTCTGCCCACGGCGACGATCACGGATGTTTCGCGCACAGCGCGGCACGATTTCTTTCTGGTGCAACGGGTCGATTTGCCACCGAACCTGAGCGTGGGCAAGTACAACCTGAAGGTGACGGTGCGCGACACCGGGGCGGAAGGCTCGCCGCGGGCTGAGGCGATGATTCCGATCGAGATCGTCGCCGACCCGACGCTGCTTGGCGGATCAAAGACACCGATGACGAAGCAAGAGCCCAGGCGGATAGTGCCCGAGCGTGCCAAGAACACGACGCAACGGCTGCCGGCGGCGAGTTCGCCAGCGGTGGTCAGGCCGGTGAAGAGGGCATCGAGCGAGAAGTAAGGGCATCGGCTGAAGGATTGCTTGAGGGGGGTTTCGGTGGTATGCTTGCATAATGACGCAAGTAAGCAAAGAACGAACGATGTCGCCCAAGCAGGCGGCGAGGCGCTCGGGCCCGATCGATAAACTGCTGAAGCCGGAACTCTTCAAGGCCCTGTGTGACCCGACTCGGGTGAAGCTGGTTGCGTGCCTGGCCAAGTGCCGAAGACCGTGTTCGGTCTCGGAAGTGGCGGGGTGCTGCGAGGTTGATCTTTCGGTGGTCTCGCGGCACCTTGCGCAGCTTGAGCGTGCGGGCGCGGTGGTCTCGGTGAAAGCGGGGCGGACGGTCTTTTACACGGTGAATTACGCGGATCTTTGCGGATCACTGCGTGCGCTGGCGGATGCGATTGAAGAGTGTGCGCCGGGCGCTGGCTGCGGGGGTGGTGGGGATGACTGCTGCGCGCCGGGAGGCAAGGGAAGTGGATGAAACTCGGGCGAAGCTGCGCGTGCTGTTTTTGTGAACGGGCAACTCGTGCCGCAGCCAGATGGCGGAAGGGTGGGCACGTGCGTCGAGGGGCGAGAGCGTGGAGGCCTGTTCGGCCGGGACGAGCCCGCAGGGGATGAATCGGCTGGCGGTGCGTGCGATGGCGGAGGTGGGAATCGATATCAGCGGTCAGAGATCGAAACATGTTCGCGACGTAGGTGATGTGCGTTTGGATGTGGTGGTGACGGTGTGCGGCTCGGCGCGTGAGGCGTGCCCGGTGATGGTTGGGGCGCGGCAGGTGCATGTTGGCTTTGACGACCCACCAGCACTTGCGCGGCAGGCGCAATCGGATGATGAAGCCATGGCGCACTATCGGCGTGTGCGTGATGAAATTCGGGTGTATATCGAGACTTTACCCGGCGCACTTCGTGTGCAGGCGAAGATGAACGAGACTTTGAAAGGAATGATGCATGAAAGCTGAGACGAAAGCGGACGCGATGAAGGTGTGTTGCGGCGATGCGTGCTGTGTGCCGGCGGGTGTGAAGATCGAGGCAGTCGATGCTGAGGTGGTGCGCGAGCAGGTGCGAGAGGGATACGCAAAGATCGCGCAGAGCGGCTCGTGGTCGGCGGCAATGCCGACTGGGGCTGATGCCTGTGGTGGCGGTGGTGGTTGCTGCGGCGGGTCGGCCTTCACGCCGGAGGCGCTGGTCGCTGCGATTGGGTATTCGGCGCAGGAACTTGCCAGCGCGCCCGAAGGGGCGAACATGGGGCTTTCATGCGGAAATCCAACGGTGCTGGCATCGCTCAAGCCCGGCGAGGTGGTGCTGGATCTTGGAGCGGGGGGCGGGCTGGATTGCTTTGTGGCCGGCCCCAAGGTGGGCGCGAGCGGGCGGGTGATCGGTGTGGATATGACGGCGGACATGGTGAGCAAAGCGCGGCGGAACATCGAGACCTATCGGAAGCACACCGGGTTTGAGAACGTTGAGTTTCGATTGGGCGAGATCGAGAATTTGCCGGTGGCGGATGCTTCGGTGGATGTGGTGATATCAAACTGCGTACTGAACCTCTCGCCGGACAAGGCGCGGGTCTGGCGCGAGATCGCGCGTGTGCTGAAGCCGGGCGGGCGCGTGGCGGTTTCGGACCTTGCGATTGTGCGCCCATTGCCCGAAGGTGTGCGGAGCGATGTTGAATCGCTTGTCGGGTGCGTTGCGGGCGCGGTGATGGCGGAGGAGACCGAGCGAATGGCCGCGGCGGCGGGGTTGAGCGAGATCGTGATGACGGCGAAGCCAGAGTACATCGACGCGATGACGGAATGGCAGGACCCGCTGTATCAGAAGATTGTTGAGCGGCTGCCAAAGGGATCGAAGCCGAGCGACTTCATCACGAGTCTGGATGTGGTGGCGGTGCGAAGGTGAAGAAGTGTGTGAGCAGGCTGGTGTCTGAAGGCATCGGGACATTCATGCTCGTGTTTGCGGGCACGGGCGCGATCGTGGTGAACGAGGTTTCGGGCGGGGTGGTCACGCACGTCGGGGTCGCCATCACCTTCGGGCTGGTGGTGATGGCGATGATTTATGCGTTTGGTGAGACCTCGGGCGCGCACCTGAACTCTGCGGTAACGATGGGGTTTGCGGCAGCGGGTCGGATGCGCGGTGTGATGGTTCCAGCGTACATCGCGGCGCAGGTTGTGGGTGCATTGGCGGCATCGGTGCTCCTGCGCGCACTGTTTCCAGAGAATGCGCGGCTTGGTGCCACGATTCCGACGGGCGCGGCGTGGCGTTCGTTTGTGTTTGAGGTCGTGCTGAGCTGGATGCTGATGCTGGTGATCCTTCGGGTCACGAGTGGATCGAAGGAGAGCGGGTTGATGGCGGGGATCGCGATTGGTGGAGTGGTGGGGCTGGAGGCCCTGTTTGCTGGCCCGATCAGCGGGGCATCAATGAACCCGGCGCGGTCACTCGGACCGGCGGTGGTCTCGGGGATGCACCAATCACTTTGGGTGTATCTGGCCGCTCCGGTGGTGGGGGCGTTGCTGGCGGTACCGGTCAATCACGTAATCCAACAATCACCGGCAACGAAGCCTATCGAAGCGGCCGACTGTCAAAGCGGCAGGGTGAGGCGGTGATGGCTGGAGCGGGCGGATCGAAGGTCCGTGCTGTACGTCTGTCGTGCGGTCGTTGTGTGGGGGCTCGGGGGAGATTGAGGCGTTTTGAGCAGAAGCAGGCGTGTAGGATTTCGGCACGCCCTGTGCTTGAGATAGACCTTGGAGTCGGAATGACCGATGGACTTGTGAAGAATCAGGAGGATGGGTCGGACCGAAGTTGGACTTCATCCCCCCCAAAATGGGCATCATCTGTTAGATTGGTTGGTGTTTGGGGGATTGCCAAGGACTGAGTGTTGGCAAGCGTCTTGAGTGGTCGAATTGGTGTGAAGATGAAGATTCGTGGTGCGTTGAAAGACGAGCCACCGAATACGGAACGGAAAGTGCCGGACACCCGTAAGAGAAGGGGCCGGATAGGACATATGTTGGTGTGGTAAGTTCGGAAAGTGTGGGGCGTTCACGAATCCGTGCGGAGAACCGTTCAGGAGAAGGTGAACGCAGAAAGGGTCGCAGATGTTTGAGCGATTTACTGATCGTGCCCGCAAGGTGATGGCCCTGGCAAACCAGGAGGCCCAGCGGTTTAACCATGAGTACATCGGGACCGAGCACATCCTGCTCGGCCTGGTGAAAGAAGGCTCCGGCGTCGGTGCCAATGTCCTGAAGAACCTGGATGTTGACCTGCGGAAGGTCCGTCTTGAGGTTGAGAAGCTCGTGAAGAGCGGCCCGGACATGGTGACGATGGGCAAGCTGCCGCAAACGCCCCGGGCGAAGAAGGTTATTGAATACGCGATTGAAGAGGCGCGGAACCTGAACCACAACTATGTGGGGACCGAGCATCTCTTGCTTGGCTTGCTGCGCGAGCACGATGGTGTGGCGGCACAGGTGCTGATGAACCTCGGCTTGAAGCTCGAAGAAGTTCGCGAGGAAGTTCTGAACCTGCTTGGCGCCGGGCCGAGCGAGGAAGAGAGCTCGGCGGGTGGTGGCAGCAGCGGCGGTTCGAGCGGTTCGGCGGGAGCTGAGCCGAGCGGCGGCGGCGGTGCCGCGACCGGCGAGGCTCGCAAGGGCAAGAGCAAGACTCCGGCACTCGACAGTTTCGGGCGTGATCTGACAGAGTTGGCCAAGGAGATGCAGCTCGACCCGGTGATCGGGCGCGAGACGGAGATTGAACGTCTGGTGCAGGTGCTCTGCCGGCGTACGAAGAACAACCCTGTGCTGCTGGGTGAGGCGGGCGTTGGTAAGACGGCGATCGTTGAAGGGCTTGCGCAGCGCATCAACAGCCACGAAGTGCCCGACATTCTGCACGACAAGCGGCTGGTGGTGCTCGATCTGGCGATGATGGTCGCCGGCACGAAGTATCGCGGCCAGTTTGAAGAGCGCATCAAGGCCGTGATGAACGAGGTTCGTCGGGCCGGGAACGTGATCCTGTTCATTGACGAGCTGCACACGCTGGTCGGTGCGGGTGGTGCGGAGGGGGCGATCGATGCCTCCAACGTGCTGAAACCCGCGCTGGCACGCGGCGAGATCCAGTGTATCGGTGCCACGACGTTTGATGAATATCGGAAGTACATCGAGAAGGATGCCGCGTTGGCGCGCCGGTTCCAGTCGATCGCGGTTGATCCGCCGAGCGACGTGCAGACGATCGAGATCATCAAGGGACTGCGCGACAAGTATGAGCAGCACCACCGGGTGCAGATCACCGACGCGGCAATCAAGTCGGCGGTCGAGTTGGCGGGCCGGTACATCAGCGGGCGCGTGCAGCCGGATAAGTCGATCGACGTGATCGACGAGGCGGGCGCACGGGTTCGCATCAAGAGCATGACCAAGCCGCCGAACCTGGCGGAGCTGGAGGCCGAGATCGAGCGGCTGACGATCGAGAAGGATGAGGCGGTGAAGGCGGCGGATTATGAGAAGGCGGCGGAGCTGCGCGACAAGGCGGAGCAGATGCGCCGTGAGAAGGAGACGATCCAGCGTCAGTGGCGCGACAAGACCAAGGAAGTGAGCGGCACGGTTGATGAAGAGGTCATCGCCGAGGTTGTGAGCAAGATGACGGGTGTGCCGCTGAAGCGTCTTGACAAGGACGAGGCGAACCGCCTGATGGATCTTGAGAACGAGCTGCACAAGAAGGTTGTGAGCCAGCACGAGGCGATCAAGGCCATCAGCAAGGCGATCCGGCGTGCGCGAGCGGGCCTGAAAGACCCGAAGCGACCGATGGGTTCGTTCATCTTTGTCGGCCCCTCGGGTGTGGGAAAGACGCTGCTCGCGAAGTCGCTGGCGGAGTTCATGTTCGGTGATGAGGAGGCTCTTATCACGCTCGACATGAGCGAATACATGGAGAAGCACAACGTCAGCCGACTGGTGGGCGCGCCCCCCGGCTATGTTGGTTATGAAGAAGGCGGGCAGCTCACCGAGCGCGTTCGTCGGCGTCCGTACAGCGTGATCCTGCTCGACGAGGTTGAGAAGGCGCACCCGGACGTGTTCAACATGCTGCTGCAGATCATGGAAGAGGGACGTCTGACCGACTCGTTCGGTCGGAACGTGGACTTCCGCAACTGCATCCTGATCATGACGAGCAACATCGGCTCGGACCTGATCAAGGGCGGCGGCGGGTTCGGCTTCCAGAAGCGCACGGAAACGAGCGACTTCGAGAACGTCAAGACGATGTTGATGAAGGAGATCGAGCGGTTCTTCCGCCCCGAGTTCATCAACCGACTTGATGAGGTGATCGTCTTCCGTCCCCTTACGAAGGATGACCTGATCTCGATCGTGGACTTTGAGACCAATAAGGTTGCACACCGGTTGACGCACCAGGGGATTTACCTCTCGCTCGACCAGAAGGCGAAGGACTTCCTCATCGACAAGGGGTACAACCCGGACTATGGAGCGCGGCCGCTACGCAGGGCGGTGGGCACGTATGTTGAAGATCCGTTGAGCGAGATGCTCCTGAGCGGCGGGTTCAAGGCACCGTGCAACATCACGGTGACACGTCGCGCCGATGCGGATGGGAAGCCCGAAGAGCACCTGTTCTTTGACTCGACACCGGCACCGGTCGAGAAGAGCCCGGCGGCCGAGGTGGTCAAGGTCGGTGGTGGTGGCGCGGCGGGTACGAAGGCTTGAGCATGAGTTTGGGCGATTCGGCCCGCTCATCTTGACAATGCACTCGATGTCGGCCCCAAGATGAGAATCTTGGGGCCGATTTTATTTTTGGTGAGAAGGAAGCACCGAGGTTGCCCAGATTGCCGAAAATCACAAGTCTATTGACGGCCGTGGTTTATGAAGCGCAAGGGTGGGAGCGTATATTGAGGAAAGTCAAGAAGTGTTCTTGTAAAGAGCTCGTTTAGGCGTTATGCTGAACGGTCGAGGAGAGCCTGCGGACCACCTGGTGAGGTGGTCTGACTTGTGTGTGTAAATAGAGATGAACTGTTCCCAGAAAATCTGAACCGCGTACCTCCGGCCTGGAAACCGGGTGTGTGCGGTTCTGTTTGCCGACGTGCTGGAGTAAACCCCGGCAGGCGTTGGTCTGGTTGTGTTCCGGGGTTTGTGAGAGATTGACAAGAAGTAGAGGAGACGAGAGATGAGAGATTTGCGATTTGGATTTGCGGTCGCGACGTTGCTCGCGACGGCTGGCACGGCGATGGCAGGTTTCAGCACGGGCCCTCAGGCCGGTCCGCTGGACTCTGAAGGCGCGGCGGGCGCGGTGGCGAATGGTGTGTACACCTTCAATCACGCCGGTCCGGCGTTCATTCCCGGCAACTTCCGGTTTACCGGAACGCTGACCTCGAACGCTGCTGGCACGTTCTCGAGCGAGGCGCGGTGGCGCGTGATCGCCCCGAGCGGCCAGACTTTCACGATGACGACTGGCTTGCCCACCAGCACGGCAGCATCCTTCACCACGTTCAACGCCACCAACGTCTCAGTCAACACCGGCGGCGCGTTCTTGGCGTCCAACTCCGTGGGCAACTGGACCTTCCGTTCGTTCGACTCGGCCAACGACGGTGGTGCGACTGTTGATGCGCGCTGGACGAACTACTCGTTCGACTTCGATGACTTTGTTCTGCCCACACCGCCCGCGGGTGCTCAGAACCTCGGCACGCTGGCCCCGGGCGGCATGCTCATGGCCCAGACACCGTACGTCTCGAACACGGTTCAGTGGTACAAGTTCACGCTCGGCACGGCGATTCCCGCTGGCGATCAGTTCGCGGCCCACACCTTTGGCAACACGCTGATCGGTGGGCAGTTTGCTGCCGGGGATACCGAGATCGCGATCTTCAACGCGCTCGGCAACGTCATTGGCAACAATGATGATAACCCTAACGGGGCTTGGAGCCTCATCTCGAACACAACCGGTCTGGCTGCGGGCGACTACTACGTCGCGGCTTCGGCGTACAACCTCACCGTCGGCGCTGGCTTCACCGCGACCGTTGCGGACTTTGTTCCGACGGGTGGCTCGGTTACCGGCGACATCAAACTCACGATCATTCCCACCCCCAGCGCGCTCGCGGTGCTTGGTCTTGGTGGTCTGATCGCGACCCGTCGCCGCCGCGCCTGAGCGGTCTGACGATCTGCTCCCCATCCACGGGTGATGGGCGGTCAAGAGTATGTTCACAGGCCCGGTGCGAGAGTGCCGGGCCTGTCTTGTTTTTAGCGTGTGGCTACGGAAAGCTCATCGGTCAACTTTGTTGTGGCAGATGCCGGGCCAGTCCTCCACTCAGCCACGTTTGTTCTGGCGTGGATGTTGCGATTGGTCTGCACGGTGCGGCGGGTGTGCAACCGCCCGGCTGGCAGGACCATACCATCGGGCTATGCCGATTGTTCTTCGATGGCTCTTAAGGCTTGGTCCGCTCAACCCGATCGCGGTTCGTCTGGTGCAGGGCGGGTCGCGGCGGCGACGGCACGCGTTCATCCGCTCGGTCTATCTGGGTGTGCTGGTGCTCGCGCTTTTGTACATGCTGATCATCGCGCCGGCGTCGAGCACGTTCAGCGTGCGTGCGTTGGCGGCGGCGGCAAGCTCGGCGTTTGAGAAGGTGGCGTACCTTCAGATCGCGCTGATCTGCCTGCTGGCTCCGGTCTTCATGGCGGGTGCGATTGCGCAAGAGGCAAACCCGAAGACGTGGGACATTCTGCTGACCACTCCGCTTGGTGCGGGTGAGATCGTGCTGGGGAATCTGCTTGGCCGGCTCTTCTTCATCATCGCGCTGCTGTTCAGCAGTCTGCCGCTGTTCGCGCTGACGCAGTACTTCGGGGGTGTGCCGAGCACATCGATCTTTGCGAGCTATCTGGTGGCCGCGTCGGCCGCGCTGCTGGTGGGGTCGATGGCGATTGCGCTCTCGGTGAGCCGGATGGTGGGCAAGCGTGCGGTATTTGCCTTTTATGTTTCGGTGGTCTCGTATCTGGCGATCACCTGGGCGGTGGACTGGATCTATGCCACGCGGCCAAATGTTTCATTGATTACGGCGATCAATCCCTTTCTGGCGATGCGGGCACTGCTCGATTCATCGGGATATCAGGTGTACGAGCCGGGGGTGTATACGGGCGTGATGTCGTGGCTGCATGAACGGCCGGTGACGGTGTGGTGCGTGGGTGCGTGTACGGTGAGCGCGGTGCTGGTGATGGCCTCGACATTTACGGTTCGGGCGGGTGGCATTGCGGGCGCGGGCGGAGTGGGCGGGCGCGGGGGTGGTGGGGGCGTGCCGTGGTACAGAAAGATGTTCGGGCTCGGGGCGCGCGGGTCGGAGACGCGGCCGGCGCGGGCAGTGTGGAACAACCCGATCGCGTGGCGCGAGGCCGCGGCACGCAACGCCACGCTGGGCAAGATGGTGGCGCGGTGGACATTCATCGCGATTGGTGGGTTGTGGGGGCTCGGGCTTGTGCTGTGGTATGCGGGCGGGTCGATGCAGACGGCGGAGTTTCGTCAGATTCTGCTGGCGACGGCGCTCGGCGAACTGGCGGTGGTGACGCTGATTGCGGTCAACATGTCGGCCACGGCGGTGGCGCGCGAGCGAGAGGATGGGACGCTTGATCTGCTTCTGACGACACCGATCACCCCGGCGCAGTATTTGAGCGGCAAGCTGCGCGGGATGGTTGCGTATCTGCTGCCGCTGCTTGCGGTGCCGATCGGCACGCTGCTGATCGCGGGTCTGTATGTGGGGATGGTGATGGGTGGGATGATGACCCGCGCGGGGGGCGTGATGGTGAACCCGGTGGGCATGGCCGTGGCCTCGGGCACAGCGCCACTGATGCCCGCGCTGTTGCCGGAGCTGGGCTTGCTGGCCGCGCTGGTGATGGTGCCGTTCGCGGCGGTCTGCTGCATGATCGGGTTGCAGTGGTCGCTCAAGAGCAAGGGCTCGATCGGGAGTGTGGTGTGGACGGTGGTGATCGTGGGGATTTTTGCCACGGTGGTGGGGTTCTGCTCGACGGCGGCGGGGTTGAGCATTCCGTACATCGGGCCGGTGCTGGCGGCGTTGAGCCCCGGGTCGTTGGTGTATGCGGGGATCATGCCGGAGAGCGGGCTTGAGGAGTCGATCAGGACGACTGGCGGGCTCGGCCCGGCAAGATTCGGGCTGGCGGTTGGGGCGG
>JBBSBC010000140.1:0-10006 GCA_038251595.1 Phycisphaerales bacterium
CATCGAAACTTACCTGCACGGTTACCGAGGCCTTGTCATAAGGCATTGCGTTGGGCAGAACCTCGGCGACAGACTTATCGCGTGCCACTTCGTCGGGGTGCACGGTGATCATGTATGGCTGCACGATCGGAAGGGTCGGCGCGGGGATTTGCAGCTCGGACAAACCGGCCAGCTTCTGATCTCCGGGGTTGCTTGAGCCAGTCGGCAGGGGTGTGGGATCGCCGAGCGCGACGACGAGCTCGGGCCTGGGCGCGACTGGGCCGCGAAACTGCTGATCGAACTTGGCGACCGGGTTGGCGCGGGGCTCGAGGACGGGGACTGGTTGCTCGAGTTCGATTTCGCCCTTGGCGCGGCGTGCCTCGGCGACAACCTCGGAGAAGGCCTGCTCGATAGGCACGGTCTTTTTGCCGACCGTGACGGAGTTGGCGGGGCCGGCGAACTGCCAGACGAGAACGCCGAGGGCGGCGACACCGAATGCTCCGGCAAAGACCTTCTCGAAGTTCTGCTCGATCCAACTTATGCCCTTGAGACGCATGGGGGTTCCTTCGCTTGGCTTGCTGATCGCGAATCAGGACGGGAGTGAATGGGGAGGGTGGTGATGCTGGGCGAACGATCAGTCACCGCCGCCGCGATTGCGGCGGCCGCGACCTGCACCGGAGAGATCGTCATCGCCTGCGCCCTTTGCACCAGCGGCGGCAGGCTTGGCACGTGAAGGGGCTGGTGCGGAGGCGGGCGGAGCGTCGGCGCCGATGCCTTCGGTCATGCCCATGGCATCCTGCACATCTTTGGGCATGATCCACTGTCGCCAGGCTTCGGCCTTGTTGTTATCGTCGGGTGTGAATCGCGGGTCTTTGCGCCATTCGCGAAACCAGATGGTCTCGATCGTGAGCGTGGCCTGAACGACGTTGGCATCGCCGTAGTAGAAGCCGTTGGCCAGATCATCGAGAGGCTGAGCCTTGGTGATATCAGCGTGGACCAGGGTCATGAAGTTGATGGCCGCGAGCGCATCGATGAACTTGGGCAACTCGCGCGAATCGGCGATGATCTCGATCTTGACGTTGCGGACGTCATACCACTTGTTGGTCGAACCCGGCCCGCTGAAGCGTCCGGTGATGGATCGGCTGAACTCGCTGGGGGCCTTGTCGGTACCGGCAATGTATGCGACTGGCGTAGGCCGACCATCGGTTGCAACCTCGAAAGCCGCACGATCGGTTTCGACGCGAATGATGCGTTTGACAATGGACCCCGGGACACCCTTGCCGCGGCTGTCGCCATTGGCGCGTGCTATGGCGGCGAGAATGTCGGAGTGGATCCAGAATCGCTCCTGATAATCCCAACTTTGGGCGAGCGAAAGCGGCTTTTCAAGAGGTTGGATGGGTGTGCCCACGAAGACGCTGGCGTCGGCGTAGACCTGAATCTCGGCGGCACGGCTCTGGTAACGGCCGAGGCGGAAGCCGAGCATCTCTTCGGCGAGAGCTTTGCGAGAGGCGGAGTCGATATCCGCCGTGCCGCGTTCCTGGCGGTATTGCTCAACTTTCTGAGACTGCATTTCCGCGAGTTGCTGGACCATTTCGGAGGCAAGGGGAGGCATACCCGCGTTGATGGCCTTGAGCATCTGGGGGTGGCGACGAACGTATTCGGCGACGAACTGGTTGGGCTTGAGCGTGGCTTCAAGGGGATTCGCGGGTTCAGGGAAGAGGCCTTCGATGAGGATCTTGTGTTCGCCTGGGCCGGTGCCCTTGTTGAAATCGACCGCGGTCTGACCGACCTTTGCGCTCTGGGCGAGCATTTGCTTGGCGATTTCTTCGTACGCGGTGGTCAGGTTTCGGTTGATCGGCGCATTCTTTTCAAGAAGCGATTCGCCGGTAAGGCCCGTGAGTTTGTAGACATTCTTGACGTTGGTCACGCTCTTGACGTCGTCGTTCACCGTGGTCTGGAGCTGATCGACGAGTTTTTTGTTCCAGGCGCTCGAGAAGTACCAGAGGACGGGAAGTGCGACGACCGCGATCAGGCCGAGAACGACAATGGGCCAGTTGGACTTGAACCAGGGAAGAATGTTTTTCATGACTTAGCCTCCGCGGGCGATTCGGCGCGAATGACCGCATCCCACTCGATCGTGAACTTAAAGTATTTTGAGCCAGGTGCCGCGGCCGGGGGTGCTTTGGGCAAAGGGGCGTACTTATCGACTTCGGTTGAAGTCACGATCGGCTGGTTGGATATTGTGGGGTCGGGCGCGGGTGGTGGTGCGCCGAAGCCGGGGGGTAGTGGGGCGCGCCCGTCATCGTTTGGATTGCCGGACATGCGGCCTGCGCCTCTTCTGCCGGGACCAACAGCGGGACTATCGGGCACGATGTCTGGCTGCTGAGCCGCGGGCGCTGAGCCATCTTTAGGGACTTCGAGCTGCTTTCGCACGTACGTGATCGACTTGTCATCGATCACGTAAGGGACGTTCGGTCTGTTGGCGTTGTCCTTGAGCCAGGTATTGACGCTGGCAACGATGAACGCCTCGGCATCCTGAGGATCAGAACGGGTGGTCTCAACCTCCATCGTCACATGAACACGCCCGGTGCCATGCGGGGCAGCGGCTCCGGTTGCGGGATCTGCGGGGGGCGGAGGGGGTGCGTTCGGATCGATTGCATCGGCGGGACGGTAGAAGGTCTTGAGGTCGTTGAACGTAAGCCCGGGCTTGCCCGCGGCGGTGTTCCTGGCGTTCTCGAGGATCAAGCCGAGATCGTTGACGATGTGCGGCATGACGTTGCGATGCTGGATGAGGGCGGCGCTGTTGGCGGCGCGGAAGTCGGGAACGAACTGACCCGAGACCTTGGTCCATTCGCCTTTGAGATCTTTGATTGTGCGGGCGGTGTCGATGACATCCTGCGGTTTGGCCTTATCAACAGCTGGCTGGGCGGTGATGGGTCGGATGAAACTCAGCCCGCCCGCCGCGAGCGATAGGCCTGCGGCGACGGCAAACCACTTGGTCTTGCGCTTCCAGAGAGCCTCGCGCACGACGGGGACGGGCATGAGGTTGACCATCACACCGTGGTCGAACCCGAGGCCCTGGAGTGCGAGGCCGTAGGCCGTGGCGAGATTGGCCGTCGCTGCCTGAAACTCACCGACTGCGGGGCCATCGACGCTGAGGCGCGAGAACTGTTCGAGCCGGACAACTTCCATCTGAAGTTGCTGACTGAGGTATTTGCGGAGGCCGGGAAGGTTGAAGGTCGAGCCAAGCCCGATGAGGCGGGTGAGGTTGGCATCTCGGTGGCTGCTCTGGTAATAGCCGATGGAACGTTGAACATCCTGAGCGAGGTCGCCAAAGACAGGGCGCATGGCCTGGAAAATGTGCCGCGCGTGCTTGCTTTGCTCGGCTTGGAGCTTGAGGGCTTCGGCCTTGGTGTAGCTGAGTTTGAAAGCATCGACGAGGGCCTGTGTGAACTGATGGCCGCCGATGGGGAAGGTGCGGACCCAGAGCCGACCAGGCTCGCAGACGATAAGGTCGGTGCTGGTGGTGCCGACATCGAGGATGACGGTGCCGGGGGTCTTGGCATCAAACTGCTGATCCCAGGCGAGGGCGTTGTAGGCGGCGATCGGGCAGAGCGTGATGAAGTCGGGCGTGACACCCACATCGTTCCACAAGGCGAGCCGCTCCATGATGCGGTCACGCATGATGGCGAAGATGCCGACTTCGACATCGGGTGAATCGTTGCTTGTAAATGTCTGGTAGTCCCACTCAACCTCTTCAATGTTGAAGGGGATCTGCTGGACGGCCTCGAACTTCACGATGTCGGGGATCTTTTTGGGCTCGACCGGCGGCAGCTTGGCAAACCGGGCGAAGGCCGAGTGGCCGGGAACGCCGATGGCGATGGCCGCGCCTGAGAGGTCGAACTTGCTGACCAGCGTGCCGACGGCGACACGGGTCGCTTCGACTTGATCAAGATCGGGGGTGGAGAGGACCTTGGTATGCGGGATGACCGCAAACTCGAGGACCTTGAGCTCTTCACCATCGCGTTGCAGTTTGAGGGCTTTGATGGCTCCGGCTCCCAACTCGATTCCCCAGCAAACGTTTGATGCGGGCATGGTGCCTGTTCCTGGTCTGTAAGAAGGCGATGCGGCCTCACCAGCCATCGCCTGAGTTAATTGATGCCGATTCCGAGCGATTCAAGGCCGCACGAACCGTCACTTTTTGCCGAACGAACCGAGCGTGCCTGACCGAGCCTGACTGAAGGTCGCTGCTGTTTGTTAGAGCGACTTGGGGCTTTCAGCCCGTCCGCACCGCCAACCCTCACAGCATCCCCCTCACTGTTGTTGCGTTCTATCACCGCGTCATGTTGTGACAGCGTACAAGGAAAGCGAAAGGCTCGATCATTGGATGGTCGATCAGGGCGAGTCATCCACATAACTACGTCAAAATACGTTCGGCGAAGACAACAGGTTCCGAACTGATTGGTCATGGTCGCTTGGACGAAGGTCATGAAGACTTCGAGTTGGCTTGGTCATCCTCGTCATCGATGGGGGCGACACGATCGAGCGCGAAGCTGCCAGCGATGGCGACGCCGCAACCCAGGACCAGCACGTACCAGTGCTGATAGGGGACTTTGATAGCCCTCTGCTGGGTGTCGGGGACATTCCAGAAGACCAGGTGGTAGCCGAGAACCAGATGGGCCAGACCGACCACCATGCGGGTGGGCTGGCTGGCGGTGCGGTGGTAACGAGAACCGGGAAGCCACCTCCGGCGGCCTCCCCACAGCCACCAGAAGCCAGCGGCAGCGAGCGCGAGGCCAAGAACCAACATGGTAATATTGGAAACATTCATATGTTTTTGCTGATCGGGTGGCGAGCGAGGGACGGGCCGCACGCGGCGCGGCGGGGGGACGGGGGGACAGAGGGAGTGTGCTTCACCACATGGCCAATGCCGCGCTTGATACGAAGGTCATGCCTTGCCCGTCGAGTGCGGCGGCGTAGTTCAGGAGCTTGACCTCTTTGGGCTCGACGGCCATGAGCGCAGCGCAGAGGTTGCCGGTGCTGCACCAGCGAGTCGGGTTCTGCTGCCAGGCCATGGCACCCATCAGTTCGGCGGGTTTGTTTTTAACAACCATGTCGAGCATCTGCATGTCGTGCTGCAAAACCGTGTTGCGAGCGGCCTCGGTCTCGGGATCGTCGCCGCTGAGCGGCTTGGGATCTCCGAAGGCGGGGCCGCAGTGGCTGAGGTCTGCCGAACTGATGATGAGGGTTCGCCCGGGGAGGGCGGAGATCGCCTCTTTCAAGGCGGCCACGAAGGCCAGGAGTGAGACGCCCTCACCGTTGTAGGAATCACCGTTCGCAACCGCGGGATCGTGGATGAGCGCACCGAAAACCTTGGGGTATGACCCGCCATCACCCGTGCCAAAGATGTGCTGAATCCACATGATTTGCAGCTCGATGGAGTGCTCGTGCTCATGGTCGAAGCGGTGGGCAAAGAGGTTGTCGCCGAGCTTGGCGCGGAGACGGTCAACGAGTTGTGTATCGATCGGGCAATCGCCCAGCGGCGAGGTGAAACCCTTGTCACAACCGACCACGCCGGTGCCCATCCCGAAGTGGTTTGTGCCCAGAATGATCACGCGATCGGGCCGATCGCAGACACGCATGCGACCGAAGACCACCGCGTAGTTCATCCAGCCGCGTCCGTAGTCAATGTGCGGAGCGACGATGGCGCGCGGAAGGTCGTCGAAGCTGGGCTTGTCTTCCTTCTCGAGCACTTTGCTGATCCACTGATCAAAGATCTCGCGGACACGCTTCGGACCTTCGGCGGCCTTCTGTTCGTCGGTGGCCTTGCCCTTGTACACGCTATCGACAAGGCTGTCTGCGAATGCGGCAGATGCGGCGGGCGGGAGCATCGGGCTCTCGTCAAACTCGCGCCGGGTCTTGGCCAACAGGGCATCAAAGGTGGGTCCTTCGAGGAGCGCGGCCTGATCAAGCTGGGCTATAAGTTGCTGCATCATCTCATGTGTCAAACCACGACCGATATGCTGGACAATCTGATCGATCTCGCGGTTGCCATCCATCAAAGGAAGGATGGCCTGAACCGCGGGAGCGGTGAAGACGACCTTCTCGGAGATCTGGCGGGCATCGGCCAGCCCGAGGATTTGAACCGGCTTGCCGTCGGGTGATTGCCCCTGGGCAGCGAAGCCGCGTATCGGGCGCAGCTTGGGACGCTGCTGATGACGGGCGTTGGGGTCGAACTTGGGTGCTGATGGGCTTGGCGAAGAGGGTGTTTGCGACATGGGTGACTATGGTAGGAACGGTGGCTGATGGGCGGAAAACGACCTGCGTAAGCAATCAGGGTGCGATGGAGGAGGAAGTTCGGACCAACGTAGCATGGTTGTATTTTGATCGGTACTCAAGGATCACCGCCGCTTCAGGCTAGACCACCGATTCTTGTGGGCTAGTATTGCGGCCCTGATTTTCACGGAAAGAACCCAATGATCTCAACGCTCAAGCCCGGCTCAAAAGTTCGCTTCACGATCACCAAGGCCCCCCGTGCTCGCGCGGCCATTAAAACCGTCGAGCGTTTGATGTGGCGCGATGCCGAGGTTTCCAAGGGCCTGCGCAAGAGCCACAAGATTCGTCAGCGGACGACGATCGTCTACAACCGTGGTAACCGCGACTGGGTTCAGCGTCAGAAGTGCGCACGGATTGTTGAGGTTGTCAAGGGCAAGACCTGGACGATCACTTACCACCACGACCTTGCCAACGACATCGCCTCGGTTGCTGATTATCTTCAGATCGACGCGGCCTGAGTTCGTTGCAACGCCCCCACCCCCACTCACCTCGCCCCCATAATTTGCCGCAACCTCGGATGACCACCGAGGTTTTCTACGCGCTGCAAACCGCGCGTACTCTTTTTACATGATGAGTTTACGACGAGTGTGCATCGCGGCGGTTGGCGGCATGTTGGCCCTTGGCCCGATTGCCTGTGAACGCGAGAGCGGCTCGCCTTCGCACGACAGGGGTACGCCCAACGCTGTGTATCCGGTGCGTGGGCGGGTTGAGATGATCCCGATTGCGGGCCAACCACAAAGCGAGTTTGTGGTGCACCATGAAGAAGTTCCGAGTTTCCTTGGTTTTGATGGGCGAGTGGGCATGCCCTCGATGGTCATGCCGCTGCCCGTGGGCAGGGATGTGTCCCTCGGTGACATAAGGGTCGGCGACATCATCAGCTTTGACCTTGCTGTGTGGTCCGAACCCGGTCATCGCGGGTATGAGGCGAGGAACATCGTGAAACTTCCAGCGGATACCCGGCTTGGCTTCGACATGACGCCCGCGCCTCATCCTTGAGAAGTGTGGGGCGGGTCACTCAGCGCGTGCTGGCGCGGTGAGTCCGAGCCGATCCATGATCATCTTGAGATCAGACCAGACCTTTTCGCGGTTCTCTCGTGTGTATGAACGCAAGAGGAATGCCGGGTGGTAGGTGGGCATGACGGGAACTTCGTACCCGTTCATGCGCGGATCGGTGTAGACCCACCACTGGCCGCGGAGGCCGCTCATGGCCTCGGTCGTGTTCAGCAGAACTTTGGTCGCGGGCAGCCCGAGAGCGAGAATACACACCGGGCCGATGATCTTGATCTGTTCATGGAGGTAGGGTGCGCTCGCGGCGGCCTCATCGGCCGTGGGTGTCGCGTTGTTGGGCGGGCGGGTCTTCAGGACGTTGGTGATGTAGACATCGGCCCGCTTGATGCCCATGCCACCGAGCATTTTTTCGAGCAGGCCACCGGCGCGACCGACAAAGGGAAGGCCCACCTTGTCCTCTTCTGCACCCGGCGCCTCGCCGATGATCATCAGTTTGGCGCAGGGGTCGCCATCGCCGAAGACGATGCAATGGTGATCGGTGACGAAGGCCTTGTGCGGGGCATCGGCTTCGTATTTGCGGCGGAGGGCATCAAGCCGAGCCTGCGCATCAGCTTGTTTAGGAGACAACACGCGCGGCTTGGTTTCGATGATGCCGCTGGCGGTGGGCTGCATGGTCTGATCGGCGACTGGCGCAGAGACGAGCGTGCCGGGTGCGGGACGAGCAACCTGTGGGCGGGAGGCACGATCGGGCGCGGGCGTTGGCCGCGGCGGGGCGACCACTTCAGAGACCGCAGGCTCAACGGGTATATTGGTGAAATCACTGGAGGCTGTTGATCGCTTCGGAACAAAGTCTGCCCCGAACATGAGGCTGGCGCGGAGCTGTTGCCGGGCGGCGCGGAACTGGCGAGCTGCGGAGTCTGGACTAGGCGAGGGGCTTGCGGGAGATGTCATGGGGCAAGCGTACCCAACCGTGGGTCCAGGCATTGGGCGCGATCGACGATTGACCATCAGGGCTTGGTCGGATCCGGCCTGGTCGGATCCGGCTTGGACAGATCTGGCTTGGTTGGATCTGGCTTGGTTGGATCCGCGCCGGGTGTAACGGGCGAAGGTATTGCGGGTGTGCCGGGCTCCTGACTCGATTGCCCGTCACGCTCGGTCGGAGTTTCCGGTCGGCCAACTTTGTGTGCTGCGCCAGCCTTGTTGGGCGTCACAATCGTGGGTTGACCAAACAGGGCTGGCCAAAAGGCACCGACCGCCAGACCAATCAACAGGCCGACGATCAGGCCGGGAATGAACCCCCGAGTAAAGATGCTGCTTGAGGTTGAGGGCGTAGAGGGATCTGTCATGCGCGAATCTCCGGAGCGGGCCGAGTTTGGCCGCGACAACATTGACCATGATCGGACGTTTCGTCAAGTCGGCTGCTCTGCAACTGGACCAATGGTACGAATCTTGGCGGGGCGATTGTAAAGAGTTAGGAGGATGATCGGATGCCTGCATAATGCATCACGACATTCGTCGGGTGCGGTGGATCCAGCGACCGTAGTCGATGATGGACATGAGAAGCTCGCGGCGCGTTGCCGGATAGCCACGCCCGAAGGCGGTTTGCAATCGCCATGACCAGTAGTCACCCTTGAACCGAAAGCGGCTGATGATGGCCAGTCGCGTGAGTTGATAGATCGCGCAGGGAAACTCGATGATGGATCGGAGAGTGCTCACCGGTTGGCCTGCTCGGACGCATCCGAGGCGTAGAGGGTGCGGTACCAGTGCATGGTCTCGGCAAGGCCGTCTTCCATCGAGACGACGGGCTCATAGCCGAGCAGCTCGCGGGTGCGAGAGAGATCAGCGAGCGAGTGTCGCACATCGCCCGCGCGGGCGGGCACAAGTTTGGGCTGGATGTGCTGACACCCGCATGACTCGGCAATCTGACGATAGAGTGTCAGGAGATCAACCCGCAGCCCGGCCCCGACATTCACAACCTCTCCGGCAAGGGGCTTCTCGCTCGATCCGCCGAGCAGGTTGGCGAGGACGGCGTTGGAGACGTAGGTAAAGTCGCGAGATTGGGCCCCATCGCCGAAGATCACGGGTGCTTCGCCCGCGAGCAACTGCTTAGCGAAGACAGCGATGACGGCGGAGTAGGGCGAATCGGCCGGTTGACGGGGGCCGAAGATGTTGAAGTAGCGGAGGCTGATGGTGGACAGGCCGTAGCTCTTGGCCCATGCGAGCATGATGTGCTCGCCCGCAAGTTTGCTGGCGGCATAGGGCGAGACGGGGGCGGGGACATCGGTCTCGACCTTTGGCAACCGCTCGCCCTGGCCATAGGCCGAACTCGAAGCTGAATAGACCACGCGCCGGACACCCGCACGACGTGCCGCCTCGGCCACGCGCATGGTGCCGGTGGCGTTGACCGCGTATGACCGCTCAGGCTCGGCGATCGAGCGCGGCACGCTGGAAACGGCCGCGAGATGGAAGAGGACCTCGGCGCCCTCGACAGCCTCGTTGAGCGCGGCATCATCGAGAATCGAGCCGTGTGTGAAGCGGACACGATCAGGCTCGATATCGATCAGCTCGGCCAGATGGTCGGCGGTGGAGTTGGAGAGGTCGTCGATGACAGAAATGCGACAGCCGAGGGAGAGAAGTGCGTCTACCAGATGGCCGCCGATGAACCCGGCGCCCCCGGTGACAG
>JBBSBC010000141.1:0-9907 GCA_038251595.1 Phycisphaerales bacterium
ACCGTTGATCATCGTCGTGTGGCTGTCGGTGCCGACGCACGAGTCTGGATAGGCCACCCGATCGGTGGCGCCACCTTCCAGAACTGTCGTCTTGGTGAGCACGCCCGGAGAGAGATATTCAAGATTCACCTGATGCACAATGCCCGTTGCGGGCGGCACGCACCGGAAGTTTCGCAGGCTCTGCTGCCCCCACTTGAGAAACTCGTAGCGCTCGCGGTTCCGCTCAAACTCCTTCTGGCCGTTGATCGTCAACGCCGCGTTGCTCCCGAAGGCATCGACCTGTACGCTGTGGTCGATGACCAGATCGCACGGGACAAGCGGGTTGATCGCCCCGGCATCGCCGCCGAGTTTCTTCATCGCATCGCGCATCGCCGCCAGATCCACCACGCACGGCACACCGGTGAAGTCTTGAAGCACCACGCGCCCCGGCATGAAGGGCAACTCGACCCTGGTCGGCGACTTGGCGTTCCAGTTGGCCAGCCCGCTCACATCATCGGCCGTGACGATGAACCCATCAACATTGCGCAGCATGGCTTCGAGCAGCACCTTGATCGAGTAGGGCAGCTTGTCAACGTGCCCGATCTTCTGGCGCGTCAGGGCGTTCAGGTCGTAATACGTGTAGGTGCCGGTGCTGGTCTTCAGGCTTGATCTGCTGTTGAACGGGTCGCGCGCGGCCATGGGTGACTTCTTGTGTACGGTGCTTTTTCTTCCACTTGGAAGGGGCGGGTGAGGGTTTACGATGGCCCTCAATGCTAAAATATATCAACCATCTGGCATGAGTCGAATCAATCGAAACCATGGTTTCGATAAAAATCATTGATCGAACCGGCCTACGTCGCAACGCGGCCGCACTTCGGGCAGACCACCCTGACCACGTTTAACCCGCCGATTGAAACCGGGCCGGGCTCGACCCCGTCGAGCACGGCCCGGCATTTTTTGCAACGTCTGAGGGTCTTGCCAAGATCGAGTGCCTCGGTACGGCGTTCAGTCTCTTCGCGCTCGCGGTGCTTCACCCACCAGCGAAACCCGATCAGTCCGCAGATCATCAGCAACAAGGGCGCGAGGATCAGCGGGATGTGGGTCTTGTCTTCAAGCCCCCACACACCAACCTTTACGGCCATCACGCCCGCATACGTCACGGCCGTGACATAGCCGAGCAGCACACGAGGATCACGCTTGGTTGCAGACATCCAGTTGAGGGTACCCCGCTTCTACGCTGCTCGTCTGCGAATATCAGCGCACCGTCTTCATCAGCACCCTCTCAAACTCAGCCACCGCCGCGCTCGGTGTTCGATCTCGACGGCGCACAATCGCCAGCCCGCGTGAGAGCTTTCCATCGCGGCAGACCATCCCTTCGCCCTCGCGCAACGCGAACTTCGAGACAAACCCAACGCCGATCCCTGCCGCAACCATCTGTTTGATCGACTCGATCGAACGCAGTTCCATGACCACGCTGAGCGCAACACCCGCAGCGCTGGCCGCACGATCGATCATGTCGCGCACGGCGGTGCCAGCTTCAAAGGCAACGATCGGGACATTGGTCAGGTCATTCCAGCGGAAGAACTTTGCCGAAGCGTGTGAAGCAATCGCGGCGAACTGTCCGAGTGGATCGGCAAGTCCTCCCCCCGGCTTGCCAACCACCGAGCTTTGAGCCTTCGCGGCTTCGGTGTTGCTGCGCGCCGCCCGGGCTTTACGGGTCAAACCTTCCTCACGCTTGCCGCCAACTTCAGGGACGATCAGCTTCAGCTCATCCTCAACGAGCAGGACCTTCACCAGGTCTTCGGTCTCACTCCCCATGATCGGCAGCGTCACGATTCCGAGATCGAGCTCTCCGCTCACGACCGCGGCAGCGACCGCGCTGCTGCCAGCCTCGCGTATGTAAAATCGCAGGCCCGGGTGCGACTTGCGCACCGCGCCGACGACGCGCGGCAGCAGGTACGTCGTGGCGGTCGCGCCCCCCCCGACCCTGATCGAACCCGATTCCAGCCCGATGAGTTCGCGCACCGCGCGCAGACCGGCATCCGCACCGCGCACCGTCTCTTCGGCGTGGCGAAGAAAGATCTTTCCAGCCTCGGTCAGTTCCACGCCGCGACCCGTGCGGTGCAACAAGTCGGCACCAGCCTCGGCTTCGAGCTTCCTGAGCATGGCCGAGAGCGCGGGTTGGGTGACACCCAGCGACCTGGCGGCACGGGTCAAGTGGCCGGACCGGGCAATGGCCACGAAATAGCGAAGAGGGGTAAGTTCCACGACGGAAGCCTACGGCCCGTGCGACCTGTGTGAAGGCCGAGCTTCAGGTCGGGTATTCTGTTCGCAGGCAACGGGCGATCGGTCGGCCCCTGATACAACCACTCCTGCCCTGTCCGCCGATCAGGAAATGAAGACCACGCACAGTATTGAGAGTGATGGAGAATGAACCATGTCGATCACGCGTCGGTCATTTGTGACCACCACATTGGCCGTTGCCGCAGGTGGCGCGGCGATATTGCCCGCGGCCATCTCGCGAGCAACCGCCAAGGCCCAGCCCGCGACATCGAAGGTTTCAAGGGCCGCTAAGCCGCTGAAACTCCTGATTCTCGGCGGCACAGCGTTCACGGGTCCTGAGCTTGTCAAGCTTGCGCTCGGACGCGGCCACGCGGTCACCGTCTTCAACCGCGGCCTGACTGAAAAACGCATCGGCGAGTTGCCCGGCGAAGTCGAGAAGCTCATCGGCGATCGCGATCCTGATGTCCGAACGGGGTTATCCGCGCTCGGGCTCGAGCGCACATGGGATGCGGTGATCGATACCTCGGGCCAGTTCCCGCGGCACGTCCGCACGACCGCGGAGTTGTTCGCCAAGCGTGCCTCGCACTACACGTTCATCTCCAGCATCTCTGCGCTGAAGACCCCGCGTGTGGATGATGCCGATGAATCTGCCGAGCTCAATGTTCTCGATGATCCGGATATCGAAGACTTCGGCAAGAGCTTTGAAAACTACGGTGGACTCAAGGCGGCCTGCGAGGCCGCGGCCGAGAAGGCCATGCCGGGGCGAGTGTGCAACATCCGGCCCGGACTGATCGTCGGCCCGGGCGATCCGACCGATCGATTCACCTATTGGCCCGTTCGCGTCTCACGTCGTGGCGAACTGCTCTGTCCCGGCAGCCCGACCGATCCCATTCAGTTCATCGATGTGCGAGACCTCGCGGCCTTCATCCTGCTGGGTGTAGAGAAAAACCTCACCGGCGTTTTCCATGCCATCGGCCCCGATCCCTCGACCACCATCGGCGATCTTGTGCGCACAAGCAAGGAGCTCAGCAAGAGCGATGCGAAGTTCACATGGATCGACGCCGAATTTCTCGAAACGCAGCAAGTCTCACCCTGGGGTGACATGCCGGTCTGGATTCCGCCCGCCAGCGGCGAGGGGCGGAGCATCAGCTTTGCCAAAGCCAAGGCCGCGGGCCTGATCGCGCGAACACTTGCCGACACCGTGAAGGCCACGCTTGAGTGGTACCCGCGCGAGGTCGAGCGCCGCAAGCGCGCAGGAAGGCAACTCATCGAACTTGCCGAGAAAGAGGGCAAGCCCAGGCCGCAACTGGCCGATCCTGACAAACTTCGCGCGGGTATCGACCCTGATCGTGAAAAAGCCGTGCTCGAAGCCTGGTCCAAACGACCATCGCCCTGACACCGCGCAGTCTGCTGCCCCCTCGGCCAACCAAATCTTGCGAGGTCACGTTCACCCTGCTCTGACCACCAAGGCGCAGTTCTTCGCGCCAAACGCGAGGCAGTTGATGATCGCGATGCGCGATTGTCGATCAAGATCCGCGGCACGCAAGGGTGTGTAATCCAGATCGCACCCACCCACGATGTCCGGATCGTGCAGGTTGATTGTGGGCGGCACAAACGGTCGGGCGGCATCGAGCGAGCCCACTGTTGCAACCAGCGCGGCAAGCCCGCACGCGCCTTGCGGATGACCAATCATGCTCTTCACGCTCGTTCCGCGCAGCGTGCGTGCGTGCGTGCCAAACGCCAGCTTCACCGCCAGTGTCTCCGCCGAATCGTTGATCTTCGTCGCGGTTCCGTGATAGTGAATCAGTTCGACATCGTTCATCGAGAGCCGTGCATCCTTGACGGCCATTCGCATTGCATGAGCCGATTCTTCCATATCAGGCGAAGGACGCACACGATGAAAGGCATCGCAGGTCGCGGCATAACCGAGCAACTCACCAAGCGGCGCAGGAGGCACATCGGTGCCTGCCTCGACGCGCCGTCGCCATGAATCCTCACGCTCGATCACCACCGCCCACGCACCCTCGCCCAGCACAAATCCATCGCGCGAGGTATCAAACGGGCGCGAGGCTGTTGCCGGGTCATCCCATGTGTGCGTGCTGATGACCCGCAGCAGCTCCATGCCCGCCAGCGTCTCCCATCGCACGTGCGCATCGGCCCCGACAACCACAAAGCCATCCAGCTCGGCATCCTCATCCTGCTCGGCCCGCAGCCGCGTCATCGCCATGCCCACCGCGTCCATCGCCGATGCGCACCCCGTGCTCACACACCAACTTGGCCCGCGCAGGCCGAGTGCGATCGAGAGCTCGCCAGCCAGATTGCCGTGTGTCGCGTTCGTGATGGTCCAGAGCGAGCCGCGCCCGCCCTCGGCATAGACCGCGCGTGCCTGGTCCATTGTAAAATCGATCCCGCCCGCGCCTGTTCCGAGAATGACCCCCATCCGGCGCGAGCGTGACCGGTCCACAAGATTCGTTGGGCCGCTCTGATCGTGCGATAGGCGTGTTCGCTCAGCGAGCCCCGCCTGCTTCAACGCCTCTTCTGCCGCCGCGACCGCCATGGGCACCAGGCGTGGAAGCCTCGCGACATCGGCCGCATCCATCGTGTGTTCAGGTTCAAACAGACTTCGGGTCACATCTGCGGCCACTGTGGACTTGATCCTCGTCCCCGCCTCGGCGATGGTCAGCCGTCGAACACCGCTTCGACCCTCGCGAAGCGCGGCGATATAGCTCGCCACGCCCACACCTACAGGCGCGACCGCGCCCATTCCGGTGATCAGGATCTTTCCAGTCGTTCGCGCCATCAAGCGACTATACGTGCCACGCTCGACATAACCGTCGGCAAAGAGTGGTCATTCACGCCATTCAGAAATCTCCACCATGTCTCGATCCGACGCTCCTACGTGATCCGCGATATCCTCTCTCCATGATGCTCCCGATTCATCCACTTCAAACGCTCGGACTTGCCGCATCCGCGATCATCGCGCTCGTGGCTAACTCGACCGCGATTGCTCAATCCAAGGAAATCAAGCTCGATAAGAACGGCGAGTGGTTCAGCACACGCCAGCCGGTCGAAGGGTCCGACGAGTGGACCATCGCGCGTGCCCGGCAGGATCTCGCCGACGATCGCGCCGCCGCGGCCTTTAGCACAATCGATAACTGGATCCGCACCAACGAGCGGCGCATCGGCGGCGTCTCCCCGTTTCTGGCCGAGGCGATCCTCGTCCGTGCCGATGCCCTTACCGCCACCGGCGATGAGTACAACGCTCTGTATGACTACGAGCGGGTCATTCGCGAGTTCCCGGGCGATCCGGCCTACGTCACAAGCATCGAGCGAGAGCTGGATATCGGTGTGCGATACGTCAACGGGCTCAAGCGCAGGTTCTTCGGGGTGCGCATCCTCGAATCGACCGACATCGGCGAAGAACTGCTCATCCGCGTGCAGGAGCGGCTCCCCGGCAGTCGGCTGGCCGAGCGCGCGGGGATCGAACTCGCCGACTATTACTACAAGGAACATGAGCTGCCGCTCGCCGCCGAGGCTTACGAACTCTTCAACGAGAACTACCGCAACAGCCAATACGCCATGAAGGCCATGCAGCGCCGGGTCTATGCCACCATTGCGCAGTTCAAAGGGCCTAAGTACGATGGATCCAAGCTCGTCGATGCCCAGATCCTTGTCAAGCGTTTCGCAAGCCTCTATCCAGCCGAGGCCCAGAAGGTCGGGCTCGACGATGCCCTCCTCGCGCGGCTCGATGAGTCTTCCGCCATCTCGCGCCTCGAGACCGCCAAGTGGTACCTCGCACGAGAAGATGGCCCATCAGCAAAGTACGTGCTGAATCGCCTGATCGTGGATCATCCCCAGACGGCCGCCGCCAAGACCGCCTTTGATCTCATGGAGCAGAACAACTGGAAACCGGGCGAGACCCGTACCCCGCCAGTAAAGAATGAGACGAAGCGGGAGGGCGAACAGGAATGACCATGCTCAAGACCCTCTTCCTCGCCGCGGCCACGATCGGGCTGGCCTCTTGCTCATCAGATCCCGGGCAGGGATATTCGTTCAACTCGTCGTTCTCCGAACAGATACGAACAGTGCATGTCCCGGTCTTTGCCAATCCGACCTTCCACCGCGGGCTCGAAGTCGAACTGACCGATGCCATCATCAAGGAAATCCAGACATCCACACCGTGGAAAGTCGCCGATTCCTCCGTCGCCGAAACCACTCTCAGCGGCACCATCACCGACGCGCAGTTGCGCAAGCTCTCCACCAACCGCGATTCGGGCCTTTCACAGGAACTGGCCGTGGTCATCACGGTCGATTTCGACTGGCGCGATGTGCGTACCGGAAAGCCCATCGCAAGTCGCCGCGCGTTTTCCGCATCGGAAACCTTCGTACCTACGAAACCTATAGGTGAACGTCTCGAAGTCGGCGAACACGCGGCCGTCCAGCAGTTGGCTCGTGATATCGTTTCCGAACTGCGATCCAACTGGTAAGACGATTCGTATGGCTACTTTGGCACGGGGCCGACCAACCACCGCGATGCTCGTCGGTCTTGTGCCAGTGAGTCGAGCGACAAATCGGCCTGCGGCAGGCTGGGAATCGGGCTGGGAATCGGGGTCTCTTTTGGTCGCCTAGCCTTGGAAGCCGATAAGCCATTCAGATGGTCGGCTTTGAAGGGGATCATGGGTTTGAATGGGTCGGGCGCACCCATAAGTGGGGGGAGTTACTCTTGAATCTTCATCATGGCACACCCATCATTTCGAGCCCGATTGAACAGAATCATGCCACGATGCAACTCGACCGACGTGAAATCCGATCAAATTACTGACCGCGTTCGTACCTCCATGTATGTTTGATGCTTGGCACGCCCAGTTGCCGGTAAGAGCGAGCTGATGACCAACCAGAACCAACAGAACACTTCTTCAACCACTTCGCCCGCGCCCTTCGAGAGTGTGATGCTTGCTGCCTCGCCCAATGACGGTGGCGGAGCTGGAGGACGGCCGAAAGATGGCGGTGGCTCCGGTGGCCCACCCGGGTCGGGCGGGAAGCCTGGTCCGGGCAATCTTCGCCCGAGCCGCGGCCTGTTTGGAATTTTGTCCATCCTCACCCTCGCATTGATGCTCTTCCTTCTGCTCACCCAGATCGGCCAGCAACCCATCGCCCTTTCATGGCAGGAGTTCAAGACCCACTACGCATCTGGCCAGCTCGCCAAGATCAAGATCTCTGATGATGGCATCACGGCCGTCTCGACGGGTGTGACCAATCGGCCGATGGCGACCAACGTCACCGTTCGTATCAGCCCCTCTCAGCAGGAGTTCTTTCTCAAAGAACTCAATGATCTCACCGGCGGCGATTTCAAGCCCGATCGCACAAGCATCTGGGTCCAGGCGTTGATCTCCCTGCTCCCCTTTCTGCTCATCATCACGCTGATATGGTTCTTTGTCGCACGCGGCCTGCGCAGTGCTGGCGGTGGTGCCGGGGGCATGCTCGGCTCGTTCGGCAAATCGCGACACCGCACATTGACGAAGGAGATGACCGGCGTCACCTTCAAGGATGTCGCGGGCATCGACGAAGCCAAAGACGAGGTCACCGAGATCATCGAGTTCCTCAAGAACCCCAAGCGATTCACCAAGCTCGGCGGACGCATTCCCCGCGGCGTGCTGCTCATCGGCGAGCCCGGCTGCGGCAAGACCCTCCTCGCCAAGGCCATCGCCGGTGAGGCCGATGTCCCCTTCTTTTCAATCAGCGGGTCCGACTTCGTCGAGATGTTCGTTGGCGTCGGTGCCTCGCGCGTTCGCGATCTCTTCAAGCAGGCCAAGGACTCCGCCCCGTGCATCATCTTCCTTGATGAGATCGATGCCGTTGGTCGCCGCCGCGGCGGTGGTTTCACGACCGGTGGGCACGATGAACGTGAACAGACCCTCAACGCCATACTTGTCGAGATGGATGGCTTCAACTCCGCCGATGGTGTGATCGTTATCGCCGCCACCAATCGTTCCGACGTCCTCGACCCCGCGCTCACGCGCCCGGGGCGCTTTGATCGTCAGATCATCGTCCCGCGTCCCGACGTGCAGGGACGAATCGAAATTCTGCGCGTCCACGCCAAAAAGGTGAAGCTCGGGCCTGATGTCGATCTCGAGCGTGTGGCCCGTGCCACACCTATGTTCAGCGGAGCCGACCTCGCGGCCCTCATCAACGAGGCCGCCATCGCCGCGACGCTGCACAACAAGGACTTTATCGAGCACGAAGATCTCGAAGAAGCCCGCGACAAGGTGAAGTTCGGGCGTGCGCGGCGCAGCCGCATCCGCGAGAAGGATGAGAACAAGCTGGTTGCCTATCACGAGGCGGGCCACGCGGTGCTCCAGGCCTTGCTGACCGATGCGGACCCGCTGCACAAGGTCACGATCATTCCACGAGGCGAAGCCGGCGGCGCGACGTTCAGCCTTCCAGAGAAAGATCGCATGGGCTACGGCCTGAAGTGGCTGCAAGCCACCATGCGTGTCACCTGCGGCGGGCGAATCGCCGAACAGAAGGCCATGGGCGATGTCTCAAGCGGCGCATCGCAGGACATCTCGCAGGTCACGGCCATGGCCCGTGCCATGATCCTTCATTGGGGTATGAGTCCCCGTCTCGGCTTTGTGCGCTACGCGGGTTCGGACACGCGCGAGATGTACATGCCCGAGAAGGAGTACTCCGACGACACCGCCCGCATCATCGATGAAGAAGTGCGCCGGTTTGTTGACGAGGCCTTTGCCGATGCCCAGCGCATGCTCGAAGCCCACTGGGACAAGGTCGTGGCCGTTGCCGAAGCGTTGTTGAAATACGAGACCCTCAGTTCCGACGAGGTCAAGAAACTGCTGAACGGCGAGACCCTCGGAAAGCCGACGATCAGTGACCTGCTGGCCGCCGAGGCCCGCAAAGAAGCCGCCGCCGCTCGCCCAGTCCCCGAACTCCTGCCCGACATCATCCCCCCCAACGCAATCCCGCGCCCAGCCTGAAAAATCGCATCGGCATTCCTGCGGATGATCCCTCCAACACTGCGTGCAAATAGCTTGCTGGCTGGGGGCATTGCACTTTCGCGCAGCATACGTAGGCCTATCACCTGTTTGCTGCGGACCTCTATTTGCATCACTGGTATCATTTCAAACAGTGATTGCAACCAAGTCCCATGCCCAGCCCGCCGAGATCCAGCGTCGATCCTTCCTCCACCACCTCCGGCGCACCCTGACTTCTCCGCTCTGGGCTCCACTCGCGCTCATCGCGATCTTCACCTCATACCGCTCCCTCCCCGCCAATCCTCGCGAGGGCAACTCGTTGGCGCGGCTGATCATCGAGCCTCGCACCAGCGCACGACCCTACGGTTATCGCGATCCCTGGCCCTACGAGCTTGAGCAACAGCATCTGCTTTTCTATCGGCAACTCGATGGCCGCTTTGAGTTGTGGGGAGGAGGGTTGTACGCGGGCAAACCATCGCCGCGCCCGACCGCCAAGGCCGATGGATACATCTATCTTCAGGCCTTTCGTGATCGCAGCGGTAGGTGGGCCATCACCGAAGAGCGCACCGGTGTCCGCATCCTCGACATGGGGTTCTTCTCACCAAAGCCCGCGTCAACACCAACGCAATCAGCCGCGATACTCCTGGCCGCTGAAG
>JBBSBC010000142.1:0-9779 GCA_038251595.1 Phycisphaerales bacterium
AGGATGCGCTCCGCCGGCGACCAGTCGTAGTCGTGCTCAAGAACGCGCTCACCATCGATCCACAGTTGCAAGCGCTGGTCGGTGTGCCAGAACTCGATGTTGGCCACCGCGCCGGGACCAACCGGCCCGATCGCCGCCATCGCGAGGTCCTGCCAGGCACCGATCACACCCGCATCGCCAACAATCGGGCGCATCCGCAGCGTGGCCTTTCCCGTGCAGTCGATCAAAGCCTGAAAGTCGTGCCCCCGCGCCCGGATGGTCGCCTCGATCATCAGCCCCGCGGCGGTCGGCTCGATTCCCGCCCGCATGCGCAGGTCGGCCACGGGAAACCGCGGCATCCGTTGAAAGCTCCCCGGCCCGAGCGGGCTGCCGGGTGTCGGCACCTCGTCATAGGGGTAGCGATCGTCGATCGTCCACTTCTCGCCGCGTTCGATGTTGCGGGTGATGAGCGGGGCAAAGCGCGTGCGGGTCTGATCAAAGAAAAGTTCGGAACGCTTACCACCGCCGCCGCCGAGCACTGGCAGCAGCGCGGCATCAAGTGTGTATGTCCCCAGTCCGCCGGCACCGCCATCCATCTTCCACGCGCCCTTGTCGCCCGAGTTCCACGGGGGAGTGAACGAAGCGGCTCCGCTTCCCGATTCGAGCGGTGTGTACGCGGCATCAAAGATCGTCTGCCAGACGGCCCGCTGTTCGAGCGTACTTTTGCGCGCGATCGTCCAACCCGGAGCCTCCCACGAGTCGGTGGCCAGGTCAACAGCACCGTCGGGCATCGCGCGCGTGAAGACATCGCCATCGACCAACGCGACCTCCTCTCTTGGCAGGCCGATCAGCCGCTTGATGTAGTTTTCACCGGGGCTTGTCGGGTTCTTGAAGACGATGACATCAAACCGGCTCGGCTCCATGATCGCGTAGAGATATTTGAGCACGAGGATGCGGTCGCCCGAGCGCAACGGCACGTTTTTCTTGTCGATCAACTCGCCCGAGATCGGGTCGTGGACCGTGATCGGGTCGCTGTTCCCCGCGCCTTGCACGGGTGCATATTCGCTTGCCCGCCCGGCCAAACCTTCCCACGGGCCGACCGGCCACGAGTACCCACTCGCCGGACTCTGAAAGCGCATGTGCGCCCCCATCAGTGTCGGGGCCATCGACCCGGTCGGAATGACAAAGGCCTCGATCACAAACCCGCGAAAGACAAAGGCCAGCGCAAAGGCGATCACGATGGAGATCAACGTCTCTTTGACCGACTCGGTGGGCGTGTGTGGGGCGGCGGGTGTGGGGGTCATAGGTGGAGAGTGTACGTGTGCATCTGAGCACACAAACGCGGTGGGTGCGAGTCTATGTTTCCTTCTTTACGGAGGTGCGAGTTGTCCGAGTTGCCAGACATCCAAATCCTTATCGATGACCTTGCTGCCCGGGGCATCGCTCTTCCCAGCGGGCGGGTCTTTCTCGATGAGTTCGGCGACTCGCCGGAGCTCTCTCGTGAGCTCCTCGGTCTGATCAGGGGCGGGGGCAAGCGCGCGGGGGCGAGCCTGCTCTGGACCCACGAGCACGAAGGTGAATCCGTTCCCCCGGTTGGTGACATTGGCATCGTGCTCGACGATCTCAAACGGCCCGCGCCGGTCACTCGCGTGACGTGTGTGGATGTGCGGGCGTTTGAGAACGTCACGGCGGAATATGCCGCGATCAAAGGCGAGGGTGATGGCTCACTGGAGCATTGGCGCAGGGGTCACTGGGCGTTTTTCTCTCGCGAGTGCGCGGCCATCGGTCGCACGCCAGACGCATCGATGCCGATTGTGTGCGCGGTTTTTGAGGTGTTGAATGAGCTGTGAGGCGGGTCGCTCAGCGGCTGTAAGTACGACCGAGACGAAGACTGTTGCGTGCGTGCGGGGTGCGGTTGCCAACTCAGAGTTAGAAGCCCCGGTCCAGGTCAAGGGTCTTCCACCATTCCATCACCAACATGCGTGTTCCCCTTCACGCTCATCATCACGCCGGCGGCGGCGTGCCTCCTCCTGATGAACCTCCGCCGCCGCTCCCACCGCCATCGCCACCGCCACCGCCGCGACGCCGACGCCGCCTGCGCCGGCGTGAGGGTCCGGTCTCATCCCCTCCGCGCGACTCTGGTCCGGCTCCGCCTTCATCATCGTCGTTGCGATCGTTTACCGACTCGGGTCCATCGGGTGTGGGGCTTGAAGTGGGTGGCCGCGCAGCGGGTGGAGTTGCTGCCGGGCGTGGCGGATCACCGCCACCCCGACGACCATCCGGTCCGCCGCGCCGACTTCCGCCACCGCCACCGCCATCGCCGCGTCCGCGTTGGCGGCCGCCGCCGGGTGTACCCGTGGGCTGAGGTGGGCGCGAGGGGCGACCATCACCGAAATCCGTCTCCATCCCCGCCAGCAGTTCGTCGGCCTCCGATGCCGCGCTGCCGGTTGGTGGTGTGAGAGGGGTGTTGGGTGTTGGGGGGCGTGCGGGTGATCGGGCCGGACTTGCTGCCTGCTGCGGCGGGCCGCCGCGCCCATCGCGCGGCCCACGATCGCGTCCCTGCCCACCACCACCGCCCGAACGTGGTTCTCTGTCCTGTCTGTCCTGTGGGTCGCGTCGATCACCACCATCGCGCCTGTCACCCCTGTCACCCCTGTCACTCCTGTCACTCCGCTCTTGCTGCGCGGGCGAGGGCGATGCGGAGGGTGTGTCGCCCGAACCCATCGCGCCATCTTCGGCTTCGTCCGCAACTTCCGCGCCCTTCTCGGCACCTGCAACGCCCGGCTTCTTGGCGCGGATCTCACGCGTGTGCCCGCCCATCGGCGGTCGCGGAAGAAAGGCTGGCGGCGGGGGTTGTGCTGGCGGCGGACCCGCGGTCGCGGGGTCTTCGAGTTCCTCGACCGCGACGGCTACCTGCTCGTTGCTCCCATCCATCAGCACCAGCACAAGCTGCGTGAGGATCTGACCATCGAGCACCGTTCCCCAGCCCTCGGGGGTCTTCACGCGGCTCTTCTTCCGCGGCAGCTTGGCCCGCAGTTCGTCGTACGACTGGTCTTCGTAGCGAAGGCAGCACATCAATCGCCCGCAACGCCCGCTGATCTTCAGCGGGTCGAGCGTCGCTTTCTGAATCTTGGCCGACTTCATGCTCACTGGCTTGAGCACCTTGAGGAACTGTTTACAGCAGCAGTGCTGGCCGCAGCGTTCATAGTCGGCGGTCAGGCGGGCCTCATCGCGTGCCCCGATCTGTCGCAGCTCGATCCGCGCATGGTGGATGGTGGCAAGCTCGGCGACCAGCTCGCGGAAGTCGATACGGTCTTCACTGGCGAAGTAGAACGTGACCTTGTCGCCGCTCAGGATCGGTTCGGCATCCACAACCTTCATATTGAGGTTCATCCGCTCCGCGATAGCGCGGGCCTGGCGCGTCATCTGCGGCCGGGAAGCGTCGATTCGGGCCTGCTCGTTCAGGTCTTCGGCGGTGGCGATGCGGAGCACCTTCCCCTGCATGCTGAAGAAGGGGTAGTCGCGGCCGCCCGAGTTCTCGATGTATTCGAGCATCTCTTGGCGCGTCACGCTCTTGGAGCACCCGGAGTTCGCGCAGGTGCTGGTGAGCATCTCGCCCAGTTCGGTGCCGCGATGCGTCTTGACGACCATTTTTGAGCCGCACCCCGGCTTGGCTTCGCCGGAGTAGGGAAACTCGCCAACCATCTTCATGATGCCGAATCGGACGACGATGGAGCTTGGTGGCTTGAGCCGCTCGTAAAGCTCACGGTCCTGCTCGGCCAGATCGGCCTCGAACTGAGGCAGAGGAAGAATCGGCATGGGTGGTACTCGGCCGCTGGGGGCCGCCTTGTGCGCGGGGTGTGGAGGAAACTGAGCGGGTGTGGCGTGCGAAGAGCGGTCGAAGACGCAGATCAGGCCTGATTTGGGTAGATTTGGCCAGATTTGGGCAGATCTGGGCAGATCTGGGCGCAGGGGAAGCGAAAGGCATGAGTAAGAGAGGCTGCGCCCCAGCGCATCGATTATGAAAAGCGGCGTTCTCCCGGGCGACTTCGCCAGAAACATCGATCCAATGGCTCAACGACTCGAAACGCACTACGCAAACACGAACACCCGAACAGTGCTGGCACGGGTTCTGCCCGGACGCGCCGCCAGCAGGCGCACCGGTTCCAAACGCACATGACCACCGACACTCATCACCGACCTGCCTGAACCAACCTGAGTAAACCAACCTGACTGAACCAACCTGACTAAAACAACCTTACTTCACTTTACCCGCTCCGACCTTCGCGCCATTCGAGAAGAGCACCTGAAGGTCATAGGGCTTCACGAGTTCAAGAGCCTCGCGGTTTTTGATCCGGTAGACAAACAGCTTTTCCGCCCGCCCGTCGAGCACGAGCGCGAGGTCCTCGCTGGTGTTGGCGCTCATGGTCAGCGTGGTGTAATCGCCGACGCGGCTTACCACATCCGCCTTCGCGAGGTTCCCCCCACCCACCATCCGCCCCGACTGCACGATCACCAGCGCGGCCAGTACAAACGCCGAGACCCATAGCAGGCCCGCAACTGTGGATCGGCCAGAGTTGTGGGTCTGAAAGTTCATGGTCATGCTCATGGTCAAGGTCTGGGGCGGGGTCTGGGACGGGGGCTGGGTGGGGGTCTGGGGCTTTCCTAATCGTCTTTGACTTCTGGTTCGATTTCTGGGGATCATCGACCCTGGTTAAACCGCGCATCGTCGGTCAGCCTGCGGTGCCCGATGATCTCAAACTCATCCCGGTTACGGTTCCACGAGAGCGCGAGCAGTTCCTGGTTCGCCGCGTCGAGCACATACACCGCGTTGCTGATGCCCCCCTGATACTTGCCCGAGATGATCGTGTATTCGCCGCGTCCGCGGCCGGTGCCGATGGTCCCCGCCGGCTGAGCCACCACCTGCGAACTGGTCAGGATGGTGAGGGCCGCGAGCACCATGAGCAGGGCGAAGTTGAGCCCGATCAGGCGGGGGTGGCGGAAGATGCCCAACTCGGGTTCAGCGGGTTGCGTTGCGAGCGGATCGTTGTCCATACCAACCTCCTGCGGACGGTGACCAGTCGGTTCGGCCAATCAGTTCGGGCCGATCAGTCCTGGTGGCCGCGACGGCTCGGGATGAAACTCACACCCACGACAAGAATAGCCACCAGAATGCCGATGCCCATCGGGAGGAAGGGGGCCGAAGTATTGTTGCCAAGCGGGGCGGTTGGAGGGCGCGCGGGCTCACCCTTCTTTACCTCGCCGCTCTGGGCCAGCGCGGTGGGCATGGGCGGGACGGCCAAGGTCAACAGGCCTGCCGCGGCCAAACCCGCCGCGTGGCGGATGAGCTTGGACCGACAACCGCGTGCGGAGCCAGCTCGTGAAAGACATGGGGTGTTTGGTGTCATACGTAGAATTCGGGTGAGTCGTATCATTCGTGGCATGGGCGGCATCTCACCACGATCCTAGAGGCGCGGCCAGAGGCAGTAAAGCGGGCTCTTCAGGCCCGGCATCGGACCCCCACGCCCGATGCTCGTCGGAAGCCGCGATCGCCCAACCTTCCCTGCAACGGTCACCGCTTTCGAGCAGTGAGGGTGCGAAGGGCCGGCTGATCTGCTCAAACACACGCCGCGGCAAATCGACGGTGCGCCACTTCGCGCTCCGCGGTTTCATCGACCGGGCATATTCATCCACCCCGACCACGCGCAGCGCGTACCACTCGCCCCGATGCTCAAAGACTTCCTGAAAGAGCGCATCCGGCGGCTGTGCTTGGCACCAGTAGATGAAAACAAAGGTCCCGGCAAAGGCCCCGGTTCCGCTTCCGCCATCAAACAACCTTTGCCAGCGTTGCAGCGAACGGACATCCTCCTCCGTTACCCACGACTCAAGCCGCCCAACCGCAAAGTCACTCACCGTGACCTTCCTCCCCTTACCCCCCCCTCCCCCAGACCTACCTCCCAACTTCCGTCCCTTCACATCGACCAGCAGGTTCACACCCTCGCCATACACCACAAAGTCGAAGGACTTCAGCGCGGGATCATCCTCCGCCTTCGCGCCCGCCCCGCGTGCATCAAGCCCCATCGGCAAGAGCGCCTTCCGCGCCTCATCCACCGCGACGTACGGAATCCGCCGCCCGCGCAGGTATTCCTCGAATGCACACTCATAGTGGTGACGGCGCTGCATGGGTGAGAGTGTATCGAAGTCGGCCGGTCTGTGTTGGAGGGCGTGTGGCCATGCCCACACGGCGGCATGACTTCCAAAAGAGCGCAACGGCACGCTGCCTTCTCCGATTTCTGTGCGTTTGATCGGAATCGACTCAGCACTCACCACTCGCCCTTCACTTCCCCTTCACCCAGCGATCGAAGAACGCCTTCTCCTGCTCTTCGCTCTTATCGAGCGTGGCCCTGAGTTTGGCGGCGAGGGTTTCGATGTCGCGGCTGGTCAACGCGGTGCTGTTGGGGGTCGTTGCCACGTTGCGGGTGGCCGCTTCGAGCGCGCCCGCCGCGGCCCGCACCTCACCGAGAGCGTGGCTGTACTGGCGGATCGAGTTGTAGAGCAACTCGTTCTCGAGTTCCTTCTTGTTGGGCTGGTAGAGCAGCCGCCAGGGTGCCGCGCGGATCTCGGCCGTCGCGAGCTTGAGTTCCTGCGCGGCGAGTGCGGCGCTCGTCACGATCTCTTCAAGCTCGGGGCCTTTGGTCGTTACAAGGCGGTCGGCATCGCGGGCCACGTTGGCTGCGTGGGCAAGCCCCTCCTGCGCGGTGTCGAGCATGGCGATGACCTTGTCGTACGCCTCGCCCTGCGCTTTTTTGAGCAGGGATCGTGCATCATCAATCGCCCCGTCGATCTGCGGCCGGTTGCGTGCGATCAGTTCATCGCCCTTGCGCACAAACTCGCGGACCTCCTGCACACCATCCTTCACGTTCAGCGTGATGGATTCAACCGGCTCCATCGCCTTGCGCACCATCGCGAGCACGGAATCGATCTCGGTGTTCCAGCGGTCCCAAGAGGCGTTGGCTCGGTCCGTCAGGTCGCGGGCGTTGATGACAGTCGTCTCGACGTTCTGCGCGATCGGCTTGATGTGCGGGTCGATCTCGAGGCTCCACTTGTCAACGCGGGCCAGCACGTTCTGAAAGCGGGCGTAATCGGCCTGCGTGAGAAAGCCGGGCGGACCGAGCTTCCCCCTGATGCGCGAACCCGGGAGGATCGGCTTCGAGCCTGTGCCACTCGCCGACCCGTTCCCAGGCCCATTTCCAAGGCTGCTGAAGTTGATGGTGCTGTTGGTGCCGAGAAGCGGCCGCATGATGTTGACATCCGCATCTTCATAGAGCTGCAGGTCAGAACGCACGTCGATCCGCACCTCTACACCGATGACGTACGACGGATCGGAGGGGTGAAAGATGAAGTCGCTCCCCGAGACGCGCCCCACGCGCTTGCCACCGAGCTTCACGACCGAACCACGCTCGAGCCCGTCGGCCCCATCGGCCAGCGAGAAGTCGATGATGTAGGCCGATGTGCTCTTGATCCGCTCGCCCGCCCCCGAGAGCAGAACGAGCACCAGCACAAACAGGCCAATGCACGCCAGCACAAACAGCCCGGCCAACGCGTTATTTCTTGAGAGTCGTCCGCTCGACATGATGATCCGTTCGCGAAGGAGGGGTTGGCGTGCTGAGTGGTGAGAAAGATGGGATCGGACTCAGAGAAATCAGAGACGGGCAGAGTTTATCAGAGAAAGCATGACGGCTGTCTTTGGGTTCGCACACTCCCCATCGCTCTCCCGTTGCCTCGCATCTCTCCCCTTTCTCTGAGTTCGGCCCCTCGGGAATTGCCTGCCGACGAGTGGTCCAAGGATATGTCCCCGTTAGCCCGACGAACGCGTCGCTTCCACACTTGGCGCGGGTGGGAGCATCGCCGCCGGGCGGATGCCCATCAGGTCGTCGGCGTAGTTGGTCTCCGCACGCCGCTCCGTGATCGGGCCCTCGGCATCGCCCCGCAAAAACTGCCGGATCAGCAGTTGCTCGACGGGCAATGCCGCGGCCTGATCATCGGGAATTTTGCGTACAGCATCGAACCACTCGCGCCGCTCGACGACGAGCATCTTTCCTTTGTCGAGCATCGCCATGCGGTCGGCGATGGTGAAGGCAGAATCCATTTCGTGTGTCACCACCACGCTGGTCACCCCAACCTGATGGGCAAGCGCCATGATGAGCCTGTCGATCTCCGCGCTCGTGACCGGGTCAAGCCCCGCGCTGGGTTCATCGTAGAAAAGCACGCGCGGGTCGAGGGCGAGCGCACGGGCCAGGCCGGCCCGCTTCTTCATGCCGCCCGAGATCTGCGAGGGGAACTTGTTGGCGTGCTCACGCAGGCCGACGAGCTCGAGCTTGATCTTCACCTGAATGTTGATGATCTCGGAGCCCAGATCGGTGTGCTCCTGCAGCGGGAGGGCCACATTCTCGGCGAGTGTCATCGAGTTAAAGAGCGCGCCCGACTGGAAGAGAATGCCAAACTTCTTGCGCAGCTCATCCATCTCGCGGTCATCAACCTCGGCGAGGTTGCGCCCGAACATCCACAGCTCGCCCTCATCGGGCTTGAATGTCCCGATCATGCACCGCAACAGCGTGCTTTTGCCCGAGCCTGAGCCGCCCATGATGACCATGGTCTCGCCCGAATAGACTTCGAGATTGATCCCATCCAGCACCGCGCGACCATCGAACCGCTTCACCAGGCCGCGGCATGAGATGATCGGCTCACCCCGATCCTTACCCGCCGAAGGTGGGGAGGCTGAGGGAGAAGGATTCGGACCAAGATTGGGCGCGGGTGTGCCGTGATTCACGTTCTGAATATAGCGGCCTTCGCGGCCCCATCATTCGGGCGCTTTATCAACCGGTGGTTCTGGGGTGGAAGGTGGCTCGGGCTTGTCGGCCTCTGGGCCATCTTCGCCACTGGGCGCAACCTTGGTTTCGCCCCGTTTGCGCTGCATCTGCACGCCCTTCGGTCCGGGTGTCGGCATCGTATCGTTGAGCCACGTCGCCTTCCCGTCGGTGGTCAAAACCCCGATGTTCAGGGTGGGAAGGACAAAGTTCATGCCCGGGTTGCTCCCGGGCCCGCCTTGCGGTCCCTGCTGGTTCGAATCGATCACCACGATCACCACCGCCGGCCCTTTGCTGAAGTTGGCCACGTACGGAAAGGCGTTGGCTGCGCCGTTCTTCAGCGAGCGCATGGATGGTCCCGCGCTCAACCAGGCCTGAACCAGCCCCACAATGCTGGAAGGTGAGCCCTGATATTCGCCCGCGTGGGCCCGATAGGCCGCGTCAAAGTCCATCATCATCTGATCGGAGAGCTTGGCATCGGCCTCGGGTGTGAAGAGCTTGCGGGCGGTGACGTAGTCGCCCGCACGCATGGCGCGGAGCGATTCATCGATCGGACCAACCGCGTGAACATTATATAACGACATGAAGTTGTTCAAGAGGATGACCGCCGCGACCTGCGCGACCGAGACGAGAAGGCCGAGAACAATCCCAGTCGCGGCCAGACCCGTGCCACCGAGCCGGCCGCGTTCGCGGTGGATCATCAGCAGCGCGGCCCCGCCGAAGATCATCGCGAGTGTTCCCGACCCGACGAAGAGGCACAGCAACGGGACGATGCTGATGATCCCGATCACCAGCGAGATGATGGCCAGGGCGCTGGTGCGCTGCGGGAGTGGGGCATCGGCGAAGTCGCCGCTGAGCTGGGCATAGGGTGATTGCGACATGGCTGGTAGGGTATGGTCCGTGGGCGTGGGTCGTCAGGCACCCGTCCATGAC
>JBBSBC010000143.1:0-9760 GCA_038251595.1 Phycisphaerales bacterium
AGGCTTGCACTCGGGGCTCATATTTGTGAACAGCCCATTTTGGCTCGGTCTATCTAGACGACGACGCGGGGCTTTATGACGGCCCTCAGAGTGGCCTCTTCGGCGGCCGCGGGTGCCGCAGCCTTCTTGTCGGCCTTCGGCTCATCCTTCTTGGCTTCTGGCTTGTCGCCCTTGCCCTCGGCCTGCTCGGCGCGCTCGGCGCGTTCGCGACGGTCGCCGCGACGCTCACGCTTCTCGACAATGTTACCCACGTTGTCGAAGTCCATGTCGTTGCGGTCTTCCTTGCTCATGACGCGGTCAGACTTGATGTTGAGCTTGATGAAGGTCTCAAGGTCGGTCTCGTACTTGATGTGAATGTCGTAGGTGTCCACGCGCTTGATGGCCCCCGAGAGGCGCACATCGCGAGGGCGCACGCCGTAGCCGGCGGCGGTGAGCGCGCTGGCGATTTCCTGCTGCGTGACCGCGGCGTAGAGAATGCCCAGATCGTTGCACGAACGCTCGAGCGTCAGCTCGTAACCGGTGAGGCGCTCGACGGTTGACGTGCGCATCTGCCGCTGCTCGGCGAGCTGCTTCTCGGCCTCGGCACGCTTGACCTGCAGGCCCTTGATGAGTTCGGCACTGGGCTCGGTGGCCAGTTCACGGGGGAGGAGAAAGTTTCGGGCGTAACCCGTGCGGACTTTCACGACATCGCCGACGATGCCGAGGTTTTCAACCGACTCGGTAAGTAGAAGTTCGATGGTCTTGGCCATGGTCTTGCTGTCCTTTGCTCCGCCGTTGAACGGTCGGGGAAAGTTGAGGAGCCGCAAACAACCGGCAACACGCCGGAGGTCTCGACCCCAACGGAAATGGGTTCTAAGAACTTCTTAGAACATGTTAGAACGGGATATCGTCTTCCTGAATCTGCTCGTAGGCGGGCTGCTCCTGCTGCTGGGCACCGCGGCCAGCGGCCGCGGGTGCAGGTCGGGAGGCCGCGGGTCGAGATCCGCCCTCGTTGCCGGCGCTGCTTCCCCCGCCACCACCACCGCCGCCAGCGCGGGATTCAACAAACTCGAAATTCTCAATAACGATCTTGAGCTTGGATCGGTTTGATCCGTCGGTCTTGTCCTTCCAAGTGTCGAGCTTGAGACGACCTTCGATGAAGATCGGCTTGCCCTTGCTGAAGAACTTGGAGATGTTCTCGGCGGTTTTGCCGAAGGCCTCGCAATCGACAAACGTGACTTCCTCTTTCAACTCGCCGCTCTGATCGCGCCACTTGCGATTGACCGCAAGCCCGATCGAGGTGACGGCCGTGTTGGAAGTAGGCAGGTAGCGGACCTCGATGTCGCGCGTGATGTTGCCCATAAGGAGGACTTTGTTGTAGTTGCCCATGTCGATTCTCCGGTTGAGATGGCGATCCAGACTGTTCGGATTATATTCGCCATCCTGGCGCGAGACGAGTGTACCTTTTTAAAGGCCTGATCAGAGGCCCGATCAGAGGCCCGATCAGAGGCCCGATCAGAGGCCTGATCAGAGGCCTGATCAGAGGCCTGATCAGAGGGCTGTTAAGAGGCGTAAGAGCCAATCAACTGGCTGCCGAAGTGCTTAGAGGTCTTCGAGGTCGTCATCGAGCATGGCGGCGGGCTCGGGTGCGCTCGCGGCGATCGGGAGCGAGGGCTGAGCGGCACGGAGCTTCGCCTCGGCCTCGAGTTCCTTCTGCGCATCGGCACCCTTCATCTCTTCCATGGTCATGTGGTCGGCACGAACCATGAGGTGCCGCATGATGTTCTCGGAGAGGTTGAAGGCGCGCTCGATATCGCCGAGGTTTGAAGTGTCGCAGGAGAAGTAGCAGAGGATGTAGAGGCCGCGCTTCTGCTTCTGGATCTCGAAGGCGAGACGGCGCTCGTCCCACTTGCGCATCGCGATGATGGTGGCGTGGTAACGCTCGAGGGTGTGGCGGAGGTGGGCGATGACCTCGCCGAACTGGGCCGCCTGGGCCTGGGAGAGGAGGAACATCGCTTCGTAGTTGACAACTCGTGTGGCCATGTGGTGATCCTGGGTGGGTGTCTGGAGTCGGGGTCGGGTGACGGACAATGATGTTGGAGTTCAGTACACCACGGGGTGTGGTGGGGGCGGGGAGGGAGGGGCTGGAGGTTCGTCTTTCTTGTTGAAGCGGTTCATGGCAAGGTCAAGGCCATCGGAGACGAAGAGCTCGATCGCATCGCAGGCTTTGTCGATCGCCGGCGCGAGCAGGGACATCTGCTCGTCGGTGAAACGACCGAGCACGTAGTCGTGCAGGGCCATCATCGGTGGCTTGGCATCGATACCGATCCGCAGTCGCGGGTAGTTCTCGCTGCCCAAGGCCCGCTGAATATCCGCAAGCCCGTTGTGCCCACCCGCCGATCCGGCGGGCCGCAGACGGATGGAGCCGGCAGACAGGGCCACATCGTCGACGAGCACAAGCAGATCGCTCGCTGGGTCGAGTTTGTAAAAGGCGATTGCCTGCGCGACCGATTGACCCGAGCGATTCATGAATGTGAGCGGCTTGAGCAGCAGGGCCTTGCCGCCCCGCAACGAGCACTCGACCGTGAGACCGCCGAACCTTGCCTTGAAGATCTGCGTCGGTGCGCGGCGGGCCACCAGCCGGTCGATCGCCATGAAGCCCGCGTTGTGGCGGGTCTTGACGTATTCCGAGCCGGGGTTGCCGAGTCCGATGATGAGTTTCACGGAAGGTCATGGGTGGTGTTGGTTGAGAGCAAGGGAAGTGGGTTGGTCGGCTTATTGGTCTGGCCGTTGGTCGCGATAAGGAACGACCAACCCACGCTGCCGCTGTTGCTGGGTGGATTACTTCTTCTTGTCGCCGCCGCCCTTGGCCGGAGCCGCGCCCTTGGCGGGTGCTGCACCCTTGGCCGGGGCTGCGCCCTTGGCGGGAGAGGCACCCTTGGCCGGAGCCGCGCCCTTGGCCGGAGCCGCGCCCTTGGCCGGAGCTGCGCCCTTGGCACCAGGAGCGGCCTTGGCATCGGCCTCGCCGGGCTTCTTGGCGGTAAGAACTTCGGGATTTGCAGCGCCCTCAGCGGCCACGGTCTCTTCTTCGGCGGTCTTGGTCGAACCGGCGAGGATGATCTGCGCGACGACGGCGTGCGGATCGGTGAGCAACTTCATGTCTTCGGAGGGCAGCTTGACCTGCTCGGCGCTGATCATGTCGCCGAGGTCGAGGTCGGCGATGTTCACTTCAACGTGGTCGGGCAGATCGATAACGCGGCACTCGATCTCGAGTTCGCTGACGGGGTGCATGAGCATGTTGCCCGCGTTCTTGAGGCCCTTGGGGTCGCCCACAAGCCGGACGTGAACGTGTGTGGTGACGCGCTCGTTGAGATCGACGCGGGCAAAGTCGGCGTGAACGATGTTCGTGCCGAGGTAGTCGAACTGAACTTCCTTGAGAAGCACCATTTGCATCTCGTCGGCCTCTGTGTGACCGGGGAAATCAAGCCGATAGACTTTCTCCCCTTTGTGGATCTGCGTGAGGGCGAACTTCGCATCAAGCGTGATGGCGAGGGGTTCGCGGCCGTGTCCATACACAACGGCGGGGAGCTTGCCGGCGGCGCGGTCGCGCTTGGCGTAGCGGGTGCCAAGACGGGTGCGCTTCTCGGCGTTCAGGAGTGGTGACTTCTCATGCATGATTGATCTTCCTTAAGCAAGCTGTGGTTGACGCTTGGAGACACGGGTGACTTGAACAATGGGTCGAACAGAAACTAACGCTTCCCGCCGCCGGGAAACTTGAACAAGGCGGAGACCGACTTGTTGTGGTGGATGTTGTGAATGGCGTTGCCGAGAAGCTCGGAGACGCAGATCTCGACGTACCGATCGCGGATCGCCGCGAGACGATCAACGCCGCCACCCGAGCCGTACGAGGGGATGGTGTTGGTGCAGACGATACGGCTGATGGGGCTTGAGGCCAGACGCTCCATCGCGAGGCCGACCATGACCGGGTGCGTGGCGGCCACGATGATTTTGGCCGCGCCCTCTTCGAGAACCAGCCGCGCGGCTTCAACAACTGTGCCGGCGGTGGTGATCATGTCGTCGTACATGAGGACAGTCTTGCCCTTGACCGAGCCGATGAGGCCGCCGGTCTTGACATCCTTGCCATCGATGCGTCGTTTGTGGATGATGGCCAACTCGCCGCCGAGCATGTTGGCGAAACTCTCGGCGACCTTGACGTTGCCGACATCGGGGCTGACGAGACAGAGGTTTTCAAGCTCATCGCGGATGCGGACGAAGTAATCGAAGAAGACGGGCGTGGCGGAGAGGTGATCGACGGGAATATCAAAGAAGCCCTGAATCTGGGCGGCGTGAAGGTCGAGGGCGACCACACGCTGCGCGCCGGCGGCGACAATGAGGTTGGCGACGAGCTTGGCGGTGATGGGAACGCGCCCGGCGTCTTTGCGGTCCTGCCGCGCGTAGCCAAAGTAAGGGGCCACGACCGTGATGCGGTTCGCGCTGGCCCGGCGCAGGCAATCCATGAATACCAGCAGCTCCATCAGGTTTTCATTGACCGGCGAGCAGGTGCTGAGGATCACGTAGCAATCGCGCCCGCGAACGTCTTCTTCGAGCTTGACGATTACTTCGCCATCGGGGAACGACTCGGTGCGTGCCGCGCCGAGGGGAAGTTCGAGATGGCGACAGACTCGCTCGGCAAGGTCGATGCTGTTGCGCCCGGCGAAGATCTTCAGTTGGTTCGCATCGTCGCGGCTCAAAGCGTTGCTCCTGAACCGACGGATAGGCCGACCGATGAAGGGCGCGAACGGAAGATGCGATCGACCTCGGCAAGCTGCTCGGGCGTGTTGATGCTGAGGATGTCTTCGGGCGGAACAGCGTCGATGACCTCGACACGCCTGCCCGCGGCGAGAAGCATTCCCGGCACATCGGTGATGAAGTATTCGCCGCTGGCCTGGTTGCGCTTGACGGCCGCGAGCGTGCTGAACATCGCGAGTGTGTCGAAGCAGTAATAGCTTGGGTTGACCTCGTTGATCCGCAGTTGCTCGGGTGTGCAATCTTTCTGCTCGACAATCGCGGTGAACTCGTTGCGCGCGTTGCGGACGATGCGACCGTAGCCGGTCGGATCGGGAATGCGGCTTGTGGCCAGTGTCGCGGCGGCAGAGGCCGTGCGGTGGCGATCAAGCAGGCGTTTGAGTGTTTGTGCGCGGATCAACGGACCATCGCCCGCGAGGACGAAGACATCGTGACCGGGGGCGGAACGTTCGGTTGTGAAGAGCGGTTCGGCACATCGCACCGCGTGGCCCGTGCCGAGCTGCTCGGGTTGTACGGCAAACTCGACATCGCTTTGGCCGCGCATGGCGTCGCGGACCAGTTCCTGTTTGTACCCAACGACCAGCACCACGCGCCGACACCCGGTGGCGCGGCAGGCATCGACCACCGCCTGCACCATTGGCCGCGCGGGCGAGCCTACGGGGTGAAGGACTTTGGGAAGGTCGGACTGCATCCGCTTGCCCATTCCCGCGGCAAGAATAATCGCGCTCGGCGCGGGGCGCGAGGTGGCGGAAGACTGGTTGGGCGTGAGCGCCGTCATGACCGATACGTGACAGCGTCGAGAGCAGAGGTGGAAGCGGACAATCTCAAAGCAGACCGGCTCGGGAACGGAAGCTGGGCGACCTGGATTCGAACCAGGACAAGCAGAATCAAAATCTGCTGTGCTGCCGTTACACCATCGCCCAGTGAGCTATCCAACCAATTGAACTGTCCAATTGATCGCGGGTGTTGGTGTTCAGTGAACCAGCACCGCGAGGCAGGGACGGGTGTTTGAGATGAGGCTCCACCGTGAGCCCGACGCGAAACGCTGACCTCCGATTTTGAGCCGCGCGGGGCAAGGGTGCCCAGTGCGACGGGTGCCTAAGGACCGAACGATCGCGGTCCTCGGGTCCAACCCTGTGCGGACAGGCCGCAACAGTCGGAAGGTCAGAGGCCGCGGCAACAGGTGCCCGGCGGTGGTGCCGTCAATGTGACGAAACCGACCAACGGGCCGGAGCTGAACCTTCCATCAGCCGCGATGGGAAAGCCCATGTTCGTGCCTCGGCGTGCGAGCGATCGCTTGAACGATCGACTGCACGCTTCCGTCGCGAACGGCTCCTGCGAAACAGGTCGGAATGGTAGGTCGGGAGAGGTTTGAGTCAAAGGGCTGCGAGTCTCGAACTTTTATAGAGATTCTTCGGGCAAAAACCAAACTGATCGCGAACAAGCGGTCTTGTTGATCCACATCGACCATGTGTGAATATACGAAATCGTGAAGGACCAGGCGCAGGGTGGAACGCCGGTAAAGATCCCGCCGGTGGCGGATGAGCACATGTGGGAGTGCATCGAGCCGGGAGCGGTGTCAGAACGGGTTCGACGAGCCCGTTCAACGGCCAGTTGCGCGACGAGTTCCTGCACGATTGCTGGTGGGAGCTTCGGCGCGGCACAGCCGCATCTGAACTCGCAGCGCGTACAGCGCACAGCCACGCCCAAACCGGGCGTGGCCATGGCGCACGTCAAACAATCACGACAACAGGCTCATGCTCGTCGGCTGGCACGGTCATGACCCTGTGTCTTCACGATTTTGTTGTACACACCGATGATCAGCAGAGTGGGGGCCCATTGTCCGATGAAGTTTGAAGCGTGCTTTGACCCGGCGACCTGCAGGGCCAGTGAAGTCAGTATCGCACCGCCAGCGGCCCACATGAACACGTCGGAGGGAATCTTGGCGGTTTCGTTCTCGATCGCGGTCGCCACTGGTCCCTCTCGGAACGCTTCGGTGTCCCCGCTCTGGCTCGCCCGGCCGCCCGAGGTGCCGTGGGTGTCGGTGCGATTACCGCCGAAGGCCGTCTGATCCTCGGTTCGGTTCTCAACTTTGGTGCCAGAACTCGTGCCGGATGAATGGTTCAGGTCTCCATAGCTTGCGCCAGAATGGTTGGCAATTGGCGTGGATGTGTTGACGGGATTGGACTCTTGGTGGGTAACAGTGTTCATAGCCATGCGTAAGTCTCGCATCAACGGGTGAAGTTAGACTGAGCATCCAGTGAAATCGGGATCATCGGGCCGGTGCTTTCGGCATGAACAGTGCACATTTTTGGTACGGATCGCCGCCGAAGCTCGTGCCGCTTCCGCATGATCGGACGGCTATGGGCGTACCTGCGGAGCCGCTCGCTCAGCAACCGCGATCTCGAAGACTCAGCACGTGCTGGACGCCGGTGACCAAGCATGGCCAAGACTCACGCCCGAGCGCATCCGTTTGTGCGTGCGTGCCCTGACTCGCGCACGAGAACGAGGCCTGATCCATCACTCATCAGGTCGTTCAAGTCGACTTTACTCAGGCTGGCAAATCGTAAAGTAGCTGGCAAGAAAGTCGAAGAGGTCCTGCGTACTCACCGAACCGTTGCCATTGAAATCGCCATTGCAGCAGCCGCTTACGGTGAGGGGCGCGGGGGTTGAGATTCCCACGCCGTAGCTTGTCGTCACGACACAGTCATACCCACCTCTATCCGCCGTTCGTGCGTTGACGGCGCCGAGTGTCGCCGTCGTCGATCCAATGACGATCGAGCCGTTACCCGTTGGGCCGTCAGTAAGATCGATCCCGCCACGACATCACCGAGCCGGAGGTTGACCGTGCCGCGGCCATCATCTGGGAGTGTGCGGCGCGGCTCAGGAGCTCGAGGGCGGGGTGATGTGCTGACGACAACCAGGTGTCGCGGGCTTCTTATGTGTGGCCACGGTATCGGTGATACGCACATGGCGCGATGCGAATCGGTATCCGTGAACGGATTACCGTGAATCTTGTGAAAAACTTGGCCAGACTAAGGTAATTGATTGCCGATCCAATCTTCATTGAACATATTGCACGAATGTCCCGCTCGAGTTATCTCTAGGGAGTTCCTTCAATGCCGAATACGCGTACCCGCGACCGCAGGCTTATCTCATTCATGGTGATGGCGGCCACAGGAGCAGCGACAAGCTGCCTGTGCGCCCAGACCGGCATCGTGCTTCCCGCTGACGCCAACGTCCGCAACGTGCTGACCTTCGGCGCGATCCCGAATGACGGCGGCGACGACATAGCCGCGTTTCAAGCCGCGCTCAACGCCACCGTCGGCACCTCGCGCATCCTGTATGTGCCCGACGGCGTGTACAACTTCTCCGGGCGGCTCAACTGGGGCGGCATCGGCTTGGGCGGGTTCTTCACCATGCAGGGCCAGAGCAAAGAGGGCGTGATCCTCAAGCTCAATGACTCCGCCGTGGGCTTCACCGACCCAGCCGCCCCGCGGGCCTTCATCGACGCATACGAGGGCAACACCGCCAACCAGTTCCGCAACTACCTCCGCGATGTCACCATCGACATCGGGGCCAACAACCTCGGCGCGATCGGCCTCGAGTTCCAGGCCAACAACACAGGCCGGATCGAGAACGTCACCATCCGCAGCAGCGATCCGCAGAAGCGCGGCCTCACCGGCCTTAACCAGGGCTTCGAGTTCCCCGGGCCGCTACTCATCCGCAACCTCACCATCGACGGCTTCGAGACCGGCTATGTCGGCGCCCCGCAGGAGTATTCGGTTGTCTTCGAGAACCTCACCCTCCTAAACCAGCGCACCCGCGGCATCTATGTCTGGCGTCTCCCGCTCCAGATCCGCAACCTTGTCAGCCAGAACTCTGTCCCCGTCCTATTTAACGACGGCAACCCCGGCGCTTCGGGCCACGTGGTCATCGACGGCGGCACGTTCACCGGCGGAGCGCCGGGCACCGACGCGATCAGCAATGAGAACAGCGCGGGCGTTTTGATCCTCCGCAACATCACGACTTCGGGCTACGCCAACGCCGTGAGTGACAAGAGCTTCAGCGTCAGCAACCCGGTCCTGGTTCCCGGCGGCGTGGTGACGCAGTTCACCACCGATGCCCCCGCCTCACTCAACGCCACGCCCAGCGCGATCCTCAATCTCCCCATCGAAGAGACCCCCGATGCCCCGGCGATCCCCTTGGCCCAGTGGGCCAGCATCAAGACCTTCGGTGCCATCGAGAACGACAACCTCGACGACACCGCCGCCATCCAGGCCGCGATGAACAGCGGCGCCCCGGTGGTGTACTTCCCCTCGGGCCTCTACTACGTCAGCGACACCATCACCGTCGGCCCCGCCGTGCAGCGTGTCGAGGGCCTGATGTCGGATCTCTCGCTCAACGCCCCGCTCACGACCGAGAACAAGGCTATCTTCCGCGTGCCCCCGGGCTCGCAGGCGATCGTCCACTTCAGCGGGATCAACACCTCCTTCCAGAGTCCCGCTCAGGCCGGCGGCGGCGTGCAGTATGAGCAGGCCACCGCCAACACGATGGTGATCCGCGACGGCGACATCACCTATCGCAACACCGTCCCCGGCGGCAAGCTCTTTATCGAAAACCTCGTCGGCACCAACATGACCTTCACAGGCCAGAAGGTCTGGGCCCGTCAACTCAACCCCGAGGGCAGCACCTTCACCCACGTCATCAACGATGGCGGCGACCTCTACGTGCTGGGCCTTAAGACCGAGGGCTCCTCCATCCCCCTCGATAACCGCAACCGCGCCCGCGCCGCCATCATGGGCGGGCTCATCTACCCCGCCACCGTCATCAACGATCGCACCCGCCCCATCGTCATCAATAACGAGTCCAGCCTCTCGATGAGCCTTCCCGAAAGCTGCTACGTCAACGACGGCTTCTACGCCGTCTGGGTCCGCGAGACCAGGAACGGCGTCACGGCAGACTTCACCCGCGC
>JBBSBC010000144.1:0-9711 GCA_038251595.1 Phycisphaerales bacterium
AGCCCGAGACAGACTGCGGATGAAGTTGAGCAACGCCCAACGCTGCACAATCAACGGGTACATCTGCCGCGGGCATCCGGTCGAGAATGCTTTGCTCGGCATCATGATAGTGAAGGAGCGAGTCAACCTCGTCCGCCACCTCGGGATCGTGCGCACGAGCGTGCTCGAACGCCGCACGCCGCGCTTCGGGGGCAAGCCGAATCATCTCATCAAAAAGTGTGCGAACAGGGTCGTTGGCCATGGTGGTGATTCTCTGAACAGTATCGAGGCTTGTCGCGTGATTGCGGATGAGGAACGATCGTCCGGATAACTCACAAGAAAAAGGACCTTCCGTGTGTTTCCGGTCTCAAGCAACTCGGTACAAGTTCCGATAGGCATTGAAGGATGGAGCGTTCTTTCAGCCAGGTTCTGCCAGGAGCGACCGACAATGACAAGCCTTCGGATCACCGACCGACGTCAGTTTCCGCGGTTCACACTTGAACCGATGTACACACCCTTGGCGGTGCGCACGCTGGATTCAGAAGCCTTCGATATCGAAGGTCATGCCTACGACATCTCCGAGAGCGGTGTGCGCTTTGAGCTTGATCGGCCTGTGCCGAGCGGCACAAAGATAGCAATGCAAATCACGCTTCCCTGCATCAGCAACACCGATATCGGGCCGGGCCGAACGATCATGGTCTTTGCCAATATCGTCTGGCTTGATGAGGATGACACGGTTCCGCCGCACAAAATGGCCGCAGTCTTCACGCACTTTGCGCGTGCGGGCGATCGGGAAAGGTTGATCCGCCAGTTCGCAACCGGGCGGTATCGCGCGGCCGCTTGAGGTCGATACTGGGGTTCGTTGGCGCAAAGGGATGAAGGAGACCCTTTCCGACTTCTCGCCTCCTACGCTCCCGGGTGTTTGTAGATCAAGCAGAAATCATGGTAAAGGCGGGCGACGGTGGTCGCGGGTCTGTTTCATTCCGTCGAGAGTCCAAGCGCCCCAAGGGTGGGCCGGATGGCGGCGATGGCGGACGCGGCGGTGACATCGTCTTCTTTGGCGATCAGAACATCAACACTTTGCTCGATTTCAAGGGCAGGCCCAAGTGGGAAGCCGCACCCGGCGATGCGGGCCGTGCCAAGCAGCAGTATGGGCTTGCCGGGCCGGACCTGATCATCAAGGTCCCACCGGGTACGCTCGTGTTTAACAAGACGACGGGCGAACTTATCGCCGACATCGGGCCGGGCGATCAGCGCGTCGTTGCCAAGGGTGGGCGCGGCGGCTTTGGCAACGACCATTACAAGTCGCCGACGAATCAGGTGCCGAAAAAATCTGGTCCGGGTGAGCCTGGTGAGAAGATCGAACTTCGGATGGAGTTGAAGCTCATCGCGGATGTCGGAATTGTGGGTCTTCCAAATGCAGGCAAGAGCACGCTTTTGAGCGTCGTGAGCGATGCCCGTCCGAAGATCGCGGACTATCCATTTACAACCCTCACACCCCAACTTGGTATTGCGGAGCTTGATCCACCACCTTCGCCGCGACGGTTGGTCTTCGCGGATATTCCGGGGTTGATAGAGGGAGCGGCGGGCGGCGCAGGCCTGGGACACGACTTTCTTCGGCACATCGAGCGGACGCGCGTGCTGGTGCATCTGGTGGATATCGCGCCGGCGGATGGCCGCAAGCCCGCGGACAGTTATCGCTTGATCCGAAAGGAACTCGCGGAGTATTCGCCCGAGCTTGCTGAGAAGCGTGAGCTGATCGCGTTGAACAAGTCGGATGTGCTGGATGAAGATGAACTGGCGACCGCGGTCAAGAAGTTCAAGAAAGATCTGAAACTCGGCCATGGTGAGCCGCTGCTGGTGATGAGCGCGGCCACCCGGGCCGGCACGCGCGAGTTGCTCGATCAGTTGTGGGCCATGCTCAAACCGAAGGTTGAAAACTGGACGACCGAGAGCGGCTCGGCGGTGGTCGAGAAGCGTGCGCGCCCGAAACCGGGCGTTTCACGCTGATCACAGCCGGATAATCAATGCGGGCGAAAGTAACGCCAGCCACTCGCTGTTGCCCGCGGCCATGCCCTTGCCCTTGCCGGCCCCACCGACAATCGGCGAACGTGTGGATGCCAGAACATCGACGCTGAGCGACGGCATTTCGGCAAGCACACGCTCGGTGGTGCGTTGAGACTCCGCATCGGCGAGCACGCCTTCAACCAGCAGGTCCTTTTCGTCGGCGCGAAGTTCGTAATGCGGCTTGATGAGCGTGATGATGCGGCTTGTCGGTAGCGGCCGGAGCCACTTGAGCGCGGCGGGAATGCACAGGCGCTGCGGTGTCCACGCCATGTCGATCACCACCAGATCAACAAGCTGATCCGGCGGAGGTGTGGGTGCGTGCAGCGCGTTGGTGCGTTCACGCACGGTGATGCGCGGATCGATGCGGAGTTTCCACGCCAGTGTGCCATACCCGGTGTCAAGCGCGAAGACGTGCGAAGCACTGCGTTGCAACAGGCAGTCGGTGAAGCCGCCGATGTTGCAGCCGAAATCGGCGCATCGAAGCCCGGCCGGATTGAAAGCGAAGGTGTCGAGTGCGTGCGCGAGCTTCAGGCCGCCGCGAGAAACGAACGGGCAGGGCGAGGGTGGAACCGGTGGTGTGGTTGGTGGTGTGGTCAAGAGCGGTCAACCGTTGTCGGCCTGCGGCGCGGCTCATCCGCCCTGCGCCGCGGCGACACCGATCACGGCGATGCCGAGGCGGTCGGCGAGTTCGAGAACTTCAGCCTTATCGACCATGATGACATCGCCCGCCGCGAGTGCAAGACATCGGCCCCCGGCGCGATAGAGGTTCTCAATGGTTTTGACACCAATGGTTGGCACATCGCTCCGGCGATCGTGACCGGCACGCGCGCCTTTGCAAAGGGTCCAGCCCGGAGACTTGACGAGTTGGCCGCAACGCTCGATCATGCGGTCGGTACCCTCTACGGCTTCGACGGCAATCACATCGCGGGTCTTGACGGCTATGGCCTGTCCGATATCGAGTCGCAGGGTCTGGCTGAGCAGAGGCCAGGCGAAGGCGATATCCCCACGATGTTGTTCGGTGGGCTGGCGTTTGGTCATGACACCCGCCTCGGCGAGCGAGTCTTTGATGGGGGAGGTTGAATCCAAAAGCTGGACTCCATGGCGGCCAAGTTCGTCGGCGATGGCCGACAGGATGGTGTGCGAGCGACGGTCGTGGCGGAGGTGGCGGTAGTAGACCAACAGCGTGCGCGGATCGGGCAGATTGCGGATCATCGTGAGCGGGTCGTGCATCATGCGGGCCTTGTCGATGCGACCGACCATGATCGCGTGGCGCACACCCGCGGCACGGAGCAGTGGTCCCCACGACCCGACGCGCAGCACGCCAACTTTCTGGAAGCTCACGCAGAGACTCGGTAACGCTTCATCGCACTGGTTGGCCAGCCCGAGCGCGTGGACAGGGTGACCGAGCTTGACCAGGCCCCGAGCGATCATGATCGGAAGTCGCCCGCCCGCGGCGATCAGACCAACCGGTGTTGGCGGGCGGGGCGGATCAGGAAGGATGGTGAGCGTGGCGGGCATGGTGTTGAGGTCGGGTCAGTCTGGGCGAGTTGTGATGTTATTCAAGAGAATCGCGGTGCGGTTTGCCGATGCTATGGGAAGCATGGGTGATCCACGAGACCGGGTTGAGATTGAGGGAGTTGAGGTTGGCCGACGCGGGCATGACCGCTTGACGGCCACAGGCGGCCAGCCTGAATCTGCACTGCAGGGAAAGAAGTTTCTGAGCCTCTGGTTCAGTTGCGCGACCGTGTATGGTCGGGCCTATCCGAATGCGGCTGGGACAGAGTATTGCGCGCGGTGCGGGAAGTGCGGGAAAACGATCGAGTTTCCGATCGGCGAGGGTGGGACGAGTCGCCGGATGTTTGAGGTGAGCTGCCAGTAAGCGGTGGGCGGTTACCCGTAATGCGAGACCGAGCGGATGATCTTGCTGCCGGCATTGAGGAAGAAGACCTCGGCGGCAAGGTCGCCGGTCATGCGGCGATAGACGAGGATCACGCTCTCAAGGCCGATGGTGGTGTGCAGCGGGTCGAAGCGCAAAGGCGGGTCGATGTTGCGGGCCAAGGCGCGGCCGAAGTAGTCGCGCACGGCGGGCAGGCCGCGAAGGGCGGTCTCATCAGAGTTGTTGTAGCGCTTGATGAACGGCGAGGAATGCTCGATGGACGGGGCGTAGTGGGCCATGATCGCGTCAAGATCGTTGGCGTTCCACGCGGCGTACCACGAGGTGGCGAACTGCTGGGCCAGAGTAGGGGAAATGGGCGCGGTCATACATAAATGGTAGAAGAGATGAACCGGGCGTGGGTCTATCGCGCTCCACAGTTGTCGGGTTGGCCATGAACTGTGCAGTCGTTCGGATGCTGGCCCCTACACTCTGGGCATGAGCAGAGCATCGGGAGTCTCGTACTCGATTGGATCGCCCACAAGGGTGTGCGCTGGAAGTGGACGCGAACTTCGCACGGGCGAGGCGTGTGTGACCGCGCTGGTGCAGAATAAGGAGTCGGGTGAGTTCGCACGCGTGGATTACGCGACGGAGGCTTGGAAAGAGCGTCTTGAAGCGGGTGCGGGGCGCACGGGGGAAGGGGGGGACGGCGGGGAAAGAACGCCCGCGATGGCGATGGTGTTGGGATATTGGAAGGGCGTGGTGCCCGAGCCGGGTGCGAAGCGAAGGCTGCTGGTGGATGATGCCTCGTTGATCGAGTTGTTTGAGCAGAGTGAGCAGGAAGTCGATCCATCGGTGGCCAGCGTGGATGATCGGTTGGCTTTCCGGTTCATGCTGGCGTTGATTCTGCTGAGAAAGAAGCTGCTGATTTGCGAGAAGACGGTCGGGAAAAACATGATGGTGCGGGCGCGCGGGAGCCTGAAGGCGAGCGAAGGCGGCGAGTTGATGGAAGTTGTTGACCCAGGCATGGATGATGCTCTGGCCGCGCGTGTGACGGGCCAACTGGCGGCGGTCCTTGAGGGTTGAGTTTCCGATAGTGCAGGAAATAGTTCTGGAAAGAGTGCGGGAGGTTGTCGTTGACAGATGGTCTGTTTGCCAAGCCTGCGGCGATCTTCGTGCTGATCGGATGTCTGCTGACATCTGCATGTGCGAGCGATGAGGCTGATTCACCATGGCTGAAGCCGGATGATGCGGCGGTCTTCGGACAGGTGGTGACGAAGCCGAATCTGCCTGCATTGCCGAAGTATGCAGAAGTCGCATCGAGATACAACAAGAGGCTGATCGGGACCGATCGAGTTGTGGCGCGGGCCAACATTCAACTGACGTATGTCGATAAGGCGGGCGAACGGAAGTCGGAAAGCCCGGAGGGAACGCTGCAGGTCATTTCAAGGCCATCGCTTCGGCTTGCGCTCAGCCTGGGAAAGGCCGGTCAGACGCTCTTCTGGTTCGGGTGCGATGCGGAGCGGTATTGGTGGCTGGATCTATCGGATAAAGACGATCGTGTTGCGGGTGTGGGAAGGCTTGCGCTCTTTGACGGCGGGACAGGTGCTGGCGGAGGGGGAGCGGGGCAAAGGCTGGGAATCGCGATCAAGCCGACAGACCTTGCCAGGCTGCTGGGTGTTGTGCCGCTTGACCTGAACGCAAAGGCTCAGTTGCAATGGTCGCGCGATGGGAAGTTGTTGGGGATTGTTACAAAGTTGAGTGGAGCGGGGACGGGTGGACCCGGCGGCGCGACTGGGGGGTTGCAGCGTCTGTGGGTCGATCCCGCCACACTTGTGCCGCAGATCATCGAGTTGTATGACTCGAAGGCGAGACTCGTGATTGTGGGGGAACATGAGGGGCAGGAGAATGTTGAGATCACGCGCACAGGTGTTCCGGAGTTGATCGGCGCACGGCCCCGACTACCCGCGCGGGTCTATTGCCGTCACATCGAGAGCGGAACCGATATCCGATTGACGCTCACCGGGCTTAAAGATGGACCGATCAGCGACAAGGCATTTAACTTCGACGAGTTGAGCAGGAGGTTGGGTGTGATGCGGGTGGTCGATTTCGACAAATGATCGGGAGCCTTTGAGAAACAAGGGCGGAGTGTGCGGAGCGGTCGTACCATGGTGCGTGCGATCAAACACAAACTCATTTTTGCAATGGCGGAACTCACGGGTGCGAAGGGTGATCGGGCTTCTCTGCGCGTGCCTGGCAGGGATGATGCAACCGGTCAACGCGACAGGACAGCCTGCGCCGACATCGCCAGTAAAGCCAGCAAACGCACGCGCGGTGCAGAGAGAAGTTCAACCGGCCGGGCATGGATGGATATGGCTCCGCGATGATGCGAAATCTACCGGGGGCGAGGGAGACTCGGCGAGCTTTGGTGTCGGGACCGGAACCGTGATCATGCACCTGCCGCCGCGTGGTGGCAGCGCGGGTGAAGAGGCAAGGGCCGGAACGGTGGTGGCGCGGGGGAAGGACCTGGCCGGTTCGACCCGGCTGGCGGCGGGCTTTGGCGAAGTGCCAGAGAGGCTGGCCTGGTGGAACAACCGGGTGTACATTGCGTTGCGCCCTGAGCGCATGCTGGCTTCAGAGTCGGGCGACTGGCAGCGGCGCGTGCTCGGGCTCACGGCGGCACGAGTGGCGGATGGGTTGGGTGGTGGAGGTGCAACTGGCTGGGAGTATCCACCCGGACGGCCCGAACTCGTGGCCACGCTTCCGGGGAAAGCAGATCTGCTGGCGTTTGGAGCATCGAAGCTCGGGCCGGTTGCCATCATTCGGGGTCAGCGGCGGGCGACGGGTATGGGCAGCAGCGCGGGTCGGTTGGAAATGCTGGTTCACCATGCCGCGATGTGGTATCCGGTTCGGCTGGCAAGTTTGGAAGAGGTTGACCCGCTTGACCCGAGCGGGTCGTTCTGGCTTCCGTCGGCTCGGGATGGTCTGATGGTCGCAGCCTTGAACACTGATGAACGAGGTCTGAGCCTCTGGGAGGGAGAGCTGCCATGGCCCATGCCCCCAGCTCATGCCAAAAAGGGTCGGGCGGATGCGGAGTTGGCAGTTGACTGGACCGAACGCCCGCTCTCACTCAAACTCGGGGCGCAAACGGGTCGGAAAGATGAGTTCTTTCCGGTGCCCGATCACCTCGCGATTGTGGATGGTCACATTGTCGCCGCGGCATGGGAAAGGGATGGCGAGGGTCGGGGACGGCTCAGGATGGCCACGTTGAAGAGCGATCGCGCGGATGAGTTTGAACCGCTTGAAGGTGTGCCGCGGCAATACTCATTTGCCCCGATGGATGGTGGTGGCCGCGTGGCGGTGATTTGGCGGGGCGAAGTGGCCAATGGGGAGGGCGATGGCGTGGAACGCCCAGCATTGACGGGCGTCGAGGCCCGGGAGGTTCGCGAAATCTCGGTCACTTCAGGGCGCGTGTTGTATGCGGGAGTACTGAAGAGCCAGGCATGGCTCACGATGTCGGAGTACCGCACCATGGCGATCGTGATAGTGGTGGTGATGGCTTCGGTCGTGCTTTTCGTGCTGCGGCGAGGTCCGAGGATCATGGCGAGAGCGAAGCCAAGTTCGGAAGACAAAGATGGCAAAGGTCCGAGTCAGGGGTAGAGGGGGGGGTGGGGGTGGGTATGTCGCCCTCGGTGTATGTTCGTTCATCATCCGTCAAGCCAGGCGCGGGAATCGCCCGATACAACGCAAGCCGGTCGGCAGGGTGTGCCGAACGGATGCTTGGATTGCGCTGGAGGTCGTGGATCGACCTTACAGAGCCGGTATTGGTTGGGGGTTGGGACGTAAGGCAGGAGCGATGCCGTGGCGGAGGCCAGGGATAGCGCAAAGATTGCGGCGGATGAGCAGGGTATCGCTGCGCCGAAGCCATCCATGAAAGATGTGCTCAAAGGGGCTTGGCCAATCCCCGCGTTGGTGGTGGCGATGGGGTTGCTTGGCGGGGGAATGTGGTCTGCGTTCAGCAAGAGGCCGAAGGATGATCCTTCGATCCCGCTGAAACATGCCGAGCAGCTTGTTGAATCGGGGGAGTATCAGGAAGCCATCGATGAACTGAGCGGCGGCGCTCTGGGGTTTATGGATTCCGGGCTGGCAACGGTTGAGCAGCAAAATCGGTACTACTTGTCAAGAGCGCGGGCGTTTGCGGGTGCGCAGGCCAAGCTGGGGATCACTCGCGAAGAGAACCACACGCAGATCGTGGAGGACTACAAGCGGGTTGAAGAACTGGGCGGGAGCGGTGCCCTGGAACCTGCGGATGGATCAAGTCTGATCGAATCGCTGATCGCGCTGGGATCGGTGGATGAATCGCTCAGGCGCATCGCAACGCTTGGTGATGGCGGTGAGCACGCGGGCGATGAACAACGCGCGCGGAAGTTGAGGCTGACGCGGCTGCTGGTTGAGCACAATCTGGCTGCGATAAAGCCCGAGGAGCGTCGGGACGACCTGACGCTTGATCTGCTGGCGCGAATGTCCACTGATCCGGACCTGCAGCCCGATGACCGGGCGTGGGTGCTTGCAAGGCAGTCCGAACTGTTGCTGAGCCTTGATCGGGTTGAGGATGCAATCACCAAGTTGTTGCGGGAACTGCAGCGCATGCACGGGACCGATGTGCCACCCAAGCGGCAGGGTGAGCTGTATGTGTTGCTCGGGCGAGCGTATGTGGAGTCGGGGCAGGATCAGAACGCGACCAAGCAACTGGAAGCGGCCGAAAGACTGCTTGGCAAAGATGGTGGCGACCTGCGTGCTGATGCGCTGGTGTTGATGGGGCGACTGGCCCAGCGATCGGGTGGGGGCGCGAAGCACGAGCAGGCTCGCGAGCGCTACACCCTGGTGGTGAACGAGTACAAGTCGTCTCGGGCGTATTTGTCGGCGGTGCTGGGCATGGCGGAGGTTGAGGCTGCGGGCCGGGAGTTTGATCAGAGCATTGAGCGGTATCAGGAACTTGTAGAAGCGATCAACAAGGGAGAGCCTGTCCCGCCGCGCGAGGCTGATCGTCAGGCGGTCACGCTGAGCCTGATGTCGCGTTGGCGCGAGCTGAGCGAGGCGAACGAGCATGACACGGCGCTGAGATTTGTGCAGCTTGCTGGGGGCTTGTACACCGGCAACATGGCTGCGCAGACTCCGCCCGAGTTGTATCTTGCGTCGGGCCGTACAAACCGGCGGCTTGCTGATGATCAGATGGCGGCGGCGAGGGCGGATCATCCGGCGGACTTCACGGTTCGCGATCTGGATCCGGCGACGCGCGCCGAGGTGAAGAGGCAGTATCTCGCGGCGGGCGATTTCTACCGACGACATGCTGAAAAGGTATCGAGCGACGATACGGTCGCGTACTCGGAGAGCCTCTGGATTTCGGCGGATTCGTTCGATCTGGCGGGTGATCTTGAAGAGGCTCGCAAGGTGTTCAGCATTTACGTAGATGGCGCGGCGGACAACGATGCCAGCCGACCGGCGGCGATGTTCCGGCTCGCGCAGATCTTTCAGGCGCAGGGTGACCACAAGGCGGCAATATCTCTGTACGAGACTCTGCGGACTGATTCGGGCGATACCCAGCAGCCAATTGCGGCTGGAAGTTGGGCGGATCGGAGCGTTGTTCCGCTGGCGCTCTGCTATCTGGCCGATTCGGATACGGAGAACGATGCGAGTGCAGAAAAGTTACTGGCCGGTGTGATTGATGGGCAACTGATCGGACCGGAGGCGAAGGACTATCGGGACGCACTGGTTGAACTTGGAAACATGTA
>JBBSBC010000145.1:0-9612 GCA_038251595.1 Phycisphaerales bacterium
ATGCCCAAACTCATCCCCGCTTCAACTCTCCCCGCGCACCCGCCCCTGATCCGTGAGGGCACCATCACGCTCGCTGAGTTTGTTCGCCGCCGCGAACGCGTGCTGACCGAGCTCAAAGGCTCATCCGCCGTCATCTTTGCCGGTGATCAGTCCGCCCACCTTTCAGGCAAGTGGCGGCCAGACCTTCATTTTCTGTACCTCACAGGCATCGAGACCGAGCCCGGCGCGGCCGTTCTCTTCGATCCTTCACACCCCAGCCCCAAGCGGCGCATCGTCCTGTTTCTGCGCCCGCTCAACCCCGAGTCCGATCGGTGGGAAGGCTACCGCGATGAGATCAGCACCGAGCTGCGCGCCAGCACCGGCTTTGCCACTGTCATGCGCACAACGATGCTCCCCGCGGCGATCGCGGGCGCGGCCCGTCGCACCAAGCGGCTCTCGTGCCTTCACCCACTCAGCACCCACACGGCCGACGTTGGCCCCGACCTCGCCATCTTCCGCAAAGTTTGTGAGCGCACACCCGGTACAGCGATCGAAGATCGTTCGATGCTTCTGCCCGCACACCGCGCGTGCAAGAGCGTGCAGGAACTTGTGCTCATGAAGCGGGCCGCCGCCGCGACCACGGCCGGGTATCGCGCGGTGCTGGCGATGCTGCGCCCCGGCACGGGCGAGCAGCATGTGCAGCGCACCATCGAAACTGCATATATCGGTGCGGGCGCAGAGGGCACGGCGTACAGCTCCATCGTCGGCTGCGGCATCAACGCGACCATCCTGCACTACGACGCGAACAGCGGCGCATGCCGCGCGGGCGAGTTGCTGTTGATTGACTCGGGCGCGAAGTTCGCTGGCTATGCCTGCGATGTGACACGCACCTTTCCCGTCGATGGTCGATTCACACCCGAGCAGCGAGCGATTTATGAGGTTGTTCTCAAAGCCCAGCTCGCGGCCATGCGCGCGGCCCGCCCGGGCAAGTTCATGTGGGAGGTGGATACTGCCGCGCGTGATGTGATCGAGGCCGCGGGATACGGCGACCACTTTCCTCACGGTACCGGCCACCAGCTCGGCCTGCATGTTCACGATGCCGACCCTGAGACAAAGCTCGAACCGGGCATGGTCATCACGATCGAGCCCGGCATCTACATCGCCGCGAAGAATCTCGGCATACGTATCGAGGATGACCTCCTCATCACGCGCACCGGCAACACCAACCTCACCGCTGCCATCCCCAAGACCGTCGCTGAGATTGAGCGTGCGATGAGCAAGCGGGCCTAAGCGGGCCAACCCACGCACAAGCAATCAATGCTCAAGGTTTTGGCACAGATTTAGCGGCGGCGCGTGTGCGCGCATCCAGCTCGCGTGCATCCTTGCGCAGTCGGTCCATCTCTTCTGGTCGTGAGGTCGCATACAGCCCGCGCACATCCGCATCCGGCCCGATCAGCAGGAACCACGTCGGGTGTACGATGTTGAACCCCGCCTCACCGTTCGCGTACGTGAAAGCGCGCGTCCGGTCCTCTTCGAGCAGAAACTTCAGCCCATCAGTCACGATCGCGCGCACGGTCTTGTCACTGCCATCCTTGTCGGTCAAAAACGACCACCGTAGCACATCCGCATCGTGCAGCTTGGCGTATTCGCGCAGCGCTTCGGGCGTGTCGTGCTTCGGGTCAATGCTCATGCTCACAAATCGCACACCTGTTCCGCTCAACGATTTGCAGACCCCGGCCATCTGCTCGGTCATCATCGGGCAGGCGGTCGGGCAGTGGATGAAAATGAAATCCAGGACCGTCACCTTTCCCAGCAGATCCGCTTGGGTGAACGCGCGTCCATCCTGATCGACCATTGCAAACTCAGGAATCACCAGCGACCGCAGCCCCTCCGCCGCCTGCTGCGCCAAGGCTTCGTCACCCTTCTCACGCGACAACCGCACACTCCGCACCACTCCCACCAGCGCGGCCGCCGACCCGATGAAAAGGGCCGCGAGCGCGAGGATCATCGCGACGCGGAGATGTGGAAGTCGAAGTACAGGACGTGCAGCCATGGCACAGGTTAGGTGGCCGAAGGGCAGAGCGGCCATGGTGGTCGGAACATGGCCAAGCGCGTCGCCGAATGTACCAGCTTGAAAAGCACCAACCAGTGCCCGCGACCGCTGCTCTGAGCGGTCAGTGGGGGTTGCTCATTGCGCACCCGCCGAAGTAACACGCCAGAAAGTCGAAGATATCCTGCACAGAGGCCTGGCCGCTGAAGTTGAAGTCTGAGTTGGGCGCACCTGCAAAGTACTGCCCCAGAAATCCGAACAGATCCTGCACGCTCAGGTTGCCCGAACAGTTGATATCCGCCGCGAACGTCTGCAACTGGCGTGAGCGCACACTGAAGGCCAGATCGGTGGTGCCGATGCAGCACTCTTCGACTGAAGTCCACGGGCCAGTCGGAAAGCTGTTGTTCTTGCGGGCCACCACACCGCTGACCACGCCGTTCCCGCCCGTGGCAAAGAACGCGCTGCCAAAGCCCGGGATGGGCGCAACGGCATGAACCGTCACTCAATACCACCGATCGGCCAGCACCACGCGCTCGCTTTCGGAAAGGGCGAATCGAACTTCGTCGGCGTGGTGCGGACCGATCGTGATCCCCAGATCTGTTATCGAGGCCGCGCCGAGCTTGTCACACGCACTCGTACCCGGCACAGCCCCCGTTGATGCGCTGAAGCCATCGTTGAACACTTGAAGTCCGAGGTTTGCCAGCGAAGAAACCCAGTCCACCAACATCACCGCGCGAACCTCACGCACCGACCACGGGTTTCCGTTCCCCATCGCCCGCAGAAAGTCATCCGCAGCTCGAAGTGGAGAGCCAACGACCGCGCCCCCCACATTTTGCGATAACTGTCCATCCTGACCATCAAAGGGCATGCGGCTGGTAAACTCGGGACAAGCCACAGCGATCGAAGCAGCGCCCCCGAGAGTCACCACCACGGCCGTTGTCGCGGCCATATCTGATAACCTTCCGCATCGATTGAACCGACCGGGAAGTATCACGTCAACTGAGCGGCTCATCGGATTCTCCACATGCGTGTGCATTGTAAATGCATGAGTCATCCATGTAAGCACCGAACGCTCTCGAACCCACATGGCTCAGCAATTGGGACTAACCCACTTTGACGCGTCTACCCTTGAATACCCAGAGACGCAAGAGATTCTCTGATCGGCCGATATCCTGGCATCACTTCCGAGCTTCTCCCAAGCCGCCCCCCCTCCCCACCCCCACTTTTGCCCCCCTTCACCCACCCCGCCTCACCCCACATACCCTCTCCATACACAGCCCCTTACACTTTCCTTCAAGGAGTCTCCGGATGAACCGTCTCACCTGTATTACCGCCGCGGCCATTCTCGCCTGTTGCGGCATCACCCACGCTCAGGAAAAGCCCGCCGCGGCTCAGCCCGATATGAAGGCTGACAAGCCCAAGGCTGATATCAAGAAGCTCGCCATCGGCGATCCCGCCCCCGCCCTGTCGGTTGAGAAGTGGGTGAAGGGCGACCCCATCACCGGGTTCGAGAAGGGCAAGGTGTACATCGTTGAGTACTGGGCGACGTGGTGCGGCCCCTGCATCGCTTCCATGCCCCACCTCTCAGAGATCCAGAAGGCCAACAAGTCCAAGGGCCTCACCGTGATCGGCATGGCCTCAGCTGATTCTCGTGATGAACTCGCCAAGGTTGAAGAGATGGTCAAGGCCAAGGGCGAGACCATGGCCTACACCGTCGCATGGGACAAAGAGGGCGCGACGCACACCGCTTATATGAAGGCATCGCGCCAGCGCGGCATTCCCACCTCGTTCGTGGTCGATCAGAAGGGCGAGATCGCCTGGATCGGCCACCCCATGCAGCTCGACTTTGTTATCGACGATGTGCTCGCTGGCAAGTGGGATGCGAAGGAAGGCCCCGCCAAGATCGAGAAGATGCAGGAAGAGGCCCAAGCCCTCATGGAGGATGCCGAAAGCAACCCCAAGGCCACGCTCAAGGCGATCAACGAGTTCCAGGCCAAGTACCCCAAGATGGCCGCGCAGATGATGCAGGCCAAGTACTCGGTACAGCTCGATGCCGAGATGTATCCCGAGGCCTATGCAACGGCCGGCGTGCTCATCGACGAGGCCATTGCCAAGAAGGATTTCATGGCCCTCAACGAGATCGCCTGGGGCATTGTTGATCCCGAGGGAGCCATCAAGACCAAGGATAAGAATGTCGATGTCGCCATGAAGGCCGCGCTCAAGGCCGTCGAGTTCACCAATGAGAAGGATGGCGCGATCCTCGATACGCTCGCCTGCTGCTACTGGCTCAAGGGCGACAAGGCCAAGGCCATCGAGTTCCAGAAGAAGGCCATCGCAAACCTGACCAAGGCGCAGGTCGATATGAAAGAGCAGCTCGAAGCTACGCTCAAGACCTACGAAGGTGGCAAGAACTAAGCTCGGCGCTATACCAGACCATCAACAACACCAACATACAAAGGCCGCGCTCACCATGAGCGCGGCCTTTGTAATGACTCAACACTCACCATTCCCCTCCCACAATTCAGCGCCGCCGACGCGCGCCGAACAATCCCGCAACCGCCATCAGCCCGAACGCACTGGGCGATGGAATGCAGAACGATGTTCCCTTGAAGTCGATCTTGTACCCGCCCGATGCGCCCGTCCCGCCATTGTTCCAATGGTCGAGGGGTGTCGCCGCGCCGGGGCCATCGGGCGCACGTTCAACGTTTCGTGGTGTGTTCGCCCAAAGTAACGCGTTGCTGACGTTGACCGGATCGTTGTTGTAGCGGCTGATCGCCACCAGGTAGTGCCCGTTGGATGGCACAAACTGACCCGTGATGCGTCCCTGATTGCCCGAGGTGTTATCGCCAAGCGAAATACCCACACCGGCCATCGTGAAAGGGAACAACTGCCTGTCATACGAGGCAGAGGTCACCCCATCAAAGTTCATCTTGTCAACAATATCGATGCAGAAGATGTCAACATCCTGGTTGCTCGAAAGATCGCCGCAGAGATCCTTCAACGCACCCACACCGCTTGTGATCTGTGCATTCGCGGGAGTCTTGCCCGCATCGCCGACTTCGATCCAATCAGTAGCGAGCGCGGAAGAGGGAAGAAGAAGACCCGAAAGGGCCACTGCTACGACTGGAAGGCCCGCAACGCGCGCGGAACCCAACCGGAACATACCATGCAAACTAAGAAGACTCTCTCCTCTGACGGGCGGTCAGGCCCGCGATTTAGACGCGAACATATCGAAGTTGCCCTTCAAAGAAAAGACAATTCTGGCGAAACGAACGCTTTCTACCTTCAGTCACCGATCATTTCGGCAACCAAACGCCAGAATGTTAAAACAGGCAATCCCCGACGATCTCTCGCCACCTGCGGACCACCGCGCACGCACGTTGTTCCCGTTCGTACCCTCAGCAAATCCTCCTTCTTCTCTGTGCCACTGACCCGCTAAGACAACCTCGCCAGCTTGTTCGAGAAGATCGAAAGCAGCCCGCCGAGCATCAAGTACCCGCAGACCTCCTCGATCAAGACCACCACCCGCGCAAGCCCGCTCGCTGGCGCAACATCGCCGAGCCCGAGCGTCATCATCGTTGAGACGCTGAAATACATCCCCTGCCAGAAGTCGGGCCGATGCACCGCCGATGACGCAGCGCCAGCCTCGACCGTCGAGACCGCAAAGTTGAACGACATGAACACAAACGCGATGCTGAAGAAGACCAGCAACGCCACCGTGGACAGTGCCCACCGCCCAAGGCTCTGTCCGTAGCAGCACGTCACACCCCAGACCCACATTGCCGATCGACCGATCCCCACCGACCCGCCGCCCGCCTTGCGATACATGTCGCGAAGATACTGCGCATCGGCAATCCTTCGCCTCAGCAGGGGCGGCAAGCCGAGGACATCCTGAATCGGGTGCTCGGGCAGCGCACGCGGAAAGACCGTCCGCCCATCCATCGTCGCGCGCGGCAGATCCACCCACCAGATCGGATCAGTAATTCGCGTGGCAAACAGACGCGCATCTCTCAGATCAACACCCGTCAGATCAACATGGTGCAGGATCGCTTCAGAAAGATCCGCGCCGGTCAGATCGGCCCCGCGCAGGTGCGCGTGTGAGAGCGTGCTGCCGATCAGCTTCACGTGCGCCAGAGTCGCCTCTTCAAGATGCGCCCGCTCAAGGATCGCGCCTTGTAGTTTCGCCGCGTGCAGGTTGGCGCTGCGTAGCGATGCGCCCGTCAGATCCGCGTGCGACAACTGAACGCCGGCAAGGTCAACATCGTCGAGCCGCGCGCCCGCCAGCAACGCGCCATGTTCGTGCTCGTTCCACAACTCACCACCAGGCCGCGTCGCCCACGCAAACCAATCCTTCCACCGCTTCTTCTGGTCATCGTTGAAGTCGCGCCAGCACCGCGCTGTAAAGATCCACTTCGCCTGCTTGTCGGGTGGCAGCAGGCTCGGGTCGGCAGGCCGAATCAACCTCCCCGCCCCTCCGGTCCCGCCCGCGCCATCAAACCCCGCTGCGTGCAAACCCTGTAGGGACGGAGATTGGCTTTGTGCAAACGTCACACGCAACCATACCACGCCGCGCGGCCTCATGCCTCCGCGTACACTCGTCATCATGCCCATTCTTCATTCGCTTCTCCCGATAATCAGCGGCCTGTTCACATTCGCCCCGCCCGTCACTCCACCAGTTCCTCCCGTCTACACCGCGCCATCACTTGGCGATTGGCCCACCGACCGCATCACCCCGCTTCTGCGCGCGGTCGATCCGGAGAAGCTCCGCGCCTGGCACGTCCTTCTCGCCAGCGAACCTCACATCGCAGGCTCGTCCGGCGATCTTCGCCAGGCCGACCGCATCACCAAAGCCTTCACCGACATGGGCCTTGAGGTCGAGCGGCACGAGTTCTTCGCCTACCTCGCCACACCTGTCTCAGCCAGGCTTGACCTCATCGAACTCGCCACAAACGCCGACGGCACCGACAAGACCACGCCCCTCATCACCAAAGAGAACATCCTCACCGAAGATGCCGACAGCGCAAACCCCGATCTCACCTCCGGCTGGAACGCCTACAGCGGCAGCGGCGATATCACCGCCGAGCTCGTCTACGCCAATCGGGGAACCAAGGCCGACTTCGACAAACTCCGCGAACTCAAAGTCGATCTCACCGGAAAGATCGTGCTCTGCCGCTACGGTGGCAACTTCCGCGGCTACAAAGTCAAGTTTGCGCAGGCCGCCGGTGCCGCGGCCGTCATCATCTGCACCGATCCCGGCAAAGATGCCGACCCGCTCCGTGCATATCCCGCCGGTCCATACCAGAACGATTCGTGCATCGAACGTGGGAGCATCAACACCCTCGGCTATCCCGGCGACCCGCTCACACCGGGCATTGCCGCCACACAAGATGCCAAGCGACTCGACCCGAGCACCATCGACCTTCCCAAGATTCCCGTGCAACCCATCGGCTGGGGCGCGGCCCGCACAATCTTTACCGCGATCGCCGCACACTCACCCCCACCAAATGATGCCGCGCCTCTCGCCGCGCTCCCCGATGGCTGGCAGGGCGGGCTCAATGTCCCCTACCAAATCATCGGCGGCCCCAACGTCAAACTGCGCGTAAAGGTTGAACAGAAGCGGGAGATCACCCGATCCTTCAACATCATCGGCACACTCACCGGCTCTGAGTTTCCTGATCAATGGGTTCTCATTGGCTCACACCACGATGCCTGGGGCTTCGGGGCGTGCGACCCCGCCTCCGGCACCATTTGCACACTCGAAGCCGCACGCATCTTCAGCGATGCGGCCAAACGCACCAAGGCCCCGCGCCGCACGATGAAGTTCTGCTGCTGGGGTGCTGAAGAGTTCTCGATCATCGGCTCAACCGAGTGGGTCGAGTCGCGGGCTGATGAAGTCCGATCCAAGGCTGTTGCGTATATCAATCTCGATATGGCCGCGATGGGGCCGGACTTCGGCTGCTCATCAGCCTCTTCACTCAAAGCACTCATCACCGAGGCCGCACGCCACGTCCCCGCCATCAACTCACGCCTCACCGATGCGGGCATCGAAGGTCAGACCGTGCTCGAAGCCTGGCTCGCGCGGAAAGATGCCGCTGATCCGCTTATCCCCGGCGCGCCCAAGATCGGCGCACTCGGCGGCGGCTCCGACCACGTCGCCTTCTGGTGCCACACCGGTGTCCCCTCCTGCGGCATGAGTGCCAGTGGCACCAAAGGTTCCGCCTACCACTCCGTCTATGACACACTCAACTGGTACCGCACCAATGTCGGCAACGATTACCAATCCCCGCGCATGGTCACGCAGATGACCATCGCCACCGCGGCGATGCTCGCGATGGAAGAAGTCCCCGCACTGGATTTTTCGCGCGAGATGCACGATGTCGCACTCAGGCTCGAGGAACTGGCCCTCCTCGCCGACAGTAAGCTCCCCACCATCGCCGCGCCGATTCGCGAACTCGCCGTGCGCGCCCGCAACGCATCAACCGGCATGGGCGTCTGGTCTCGTCCGGTCATCCGCAGTTCAGCCCTCGACCGCTCCCTCGAACGCCAGTGGCAGACCATTCGCGAGCGCACACTCACGGAAGCCGGACTTCCCCTTCGCGAATGGTTCCGCAACGAACTGGCAAGCCCAGATGCCGACTCCGGCTACGAGGCCTGGGTGCTCCCTCGCCTCACTCGCGCCATCGAGCGCGCCGACCTCATCCCCGCTCGCATCGCGATCGATCGTTACGGCGACATGATTGGCGGCGGCGGCATCACCGCACAACGTGAGCCAACTCTTCGCAAATCCAAGGCCAATAGTGGTCTCCCCATGCGGCCCCGAAAAGATCAGCCGAACACCAGCCCCGCCAAGCCGACACCATCGACCAAGCCCGCCGAGCGCTGAGATCAACCGATGATCGCGCCCCTCTTGATCCATCACTTCCCTTGCCTCGATTCCACAAGCCTGCACGCGCGCCGAGAGATCATCGCGGGTCGGCTTGAATCGGCGCGTGGTCCGGTTCTCTTCGGCGCGGATGAACAGACAGGTGGCATCGGCCGTTTTCAGCGATCATGGCAAAGCCCCGCGGGCGGACTCTGGTGTACGCTGGCCATTCCCTGCGCCAACGCTGCTCCAATACTTCCCGCGGGTCTTGGCCTCCGCATAGGTGTGGCGTGTACCCAGTTTGTCCGCGAGCTTGTGCCGCACAACCAACGTGCGCGCATCCGCCTCAAGTGGCCAAACGATGTGCTTCTGGATCATCAGAAGATCCTCGGCGCGCTATGCGAGTTTCTCACCCCAAACCCTACCACTTCTCGTCCCGGCTGGCTCCTCATCGGGGTTGGGCTCAATGCAAACTTTCACATCGATCAACTCCCCCCCGACCTCCACCCCACCGCCACGACACTGCTCACTTCTCTCAACCTCACGATCGACCTCAACGACGCGGCCAACCTGCTTTCAACCAAGCTGATGGCCACACTCTCCACACCCGCACTTCCGCCCGCCACACTCGCCGCCGCACGCGATCTGCTCATCGGGATTTGTGAGCAAGCACTGGTCTCGCTCCCTTCCAGCTAACGAGTCTCCGCCACGTTCACCGATA
>JBBSBC010000146.1:0-9574 GCA_038251595.1 Phycisphaerales bacterium
ACCCACCCATCTTCGCGTCCATCCAGCCCACTTCCGAGCAATGAACCTCATCCCGATCGAATCCCTGACCGACCCGCTCATTGCCGAGTACGCCAATATTCGCGATTCCGAACTCTCACAGCGTACCGATCCGCTGAACCCCGATGGTCACCACGGCCTCTTTATCGCTGAGGGAGAACTCGTCTTTGATCGTCTGATCCATTCGGCCTACCCAACCAAATCGGTGCTTCTCACGCCCAATCGGCTCGAAACCGTCCGCTCCAAACTCGACCTGCTCCCCACATCAACACCGATCTACCTTGTCGCACAGGCCGCCTTGAACGAGATCGTTGGATTCAACATGCACCGCGGCCTGCTCGCGATCGGTCTTCGGACCCGACCGCACACGTTTGTCGATTTTCTTTCGCTTGCCGGCCCGCTGATCATTCTCGAAGACCTCACCAACCACGACAACCTCGGCGGCATTTTCCGCAACGCGGCCGCTCTGGGCGGGCCAGGGTGTGCGGTCCTGCTCAGCCCGCGCTGTGCCGATCCGCTCTATCGCAAGGCTCTCCGAGTCTCGATGGGCAATGTGCTCACGGTCCCCTTTGCAAGGCTCCAGAACTGGCCTGCCCCGCTGCAACAACTGCGAAATGCCGGATGGACCATCGCCGCACTCTCGCCGGATCATTCAGCCGAGGACCTCCCTAGTGCTGCGGCAAGACTGGCCAACACGCGCGTCGCCCTCATCCTCGGGTCTGAAGGACCGGGGCTGACCTCAGCGGCGGAATCATCAAGCGACATTCGAGTCCGAATACCCATGCGACCACTCTCGACAGGCGAGACGATCGACTCACTCAACGTCGCCATGGCCGCCGGATTGGCCCTCTACAAGTTCGGACGCGGCTAAGTACGGATTTCGTAAAGGCTTACGGATCAGCGGTGCATTTGTGAACATCCGCTGCTTTCGAGCGTCATACCTGTAGAATGTACGGGTCTCAAATACTCGCTGGGGGCACGAGAACGAGGATCGTCTGGTCAAGTGTTTGGGATGATGTGCATCAGGTTAAGTCTTAACAAGTTCCAACAGGCAATGGTGCGCACGGGTCGGAGTTTCCGACATCCGTTGCCGCCGGGAGTCGCGTGAGCTATGCCAATCATGTTCGTTCGGAGTCAGAGCGTTGCAGTCCTTGCATGTGTTGCCGCCGCGGGCGCGGCCGTTCTGGGCGCGCCGCTCGCGATGGCGCAACCTGGTTCAGGGGTAAGGCTCGAGGGCTCGGGCAAGCACCGCACCGATTGCGATGCCATGCAGTTGAAGCCTTACGACGCTTTAATCTGGTCGAGTCTGAGCAACTGGTCGGGCACACCCACCACGTCCGAGAGCACCAAGGGCAAGGTCGTGTTGCTGGTCACCTGGGCCGGATGGAACAAGCAGACGCACAACGCTGCAAAACTCGCCGAGCAACTGCACAAAAAGCTCGCCGACAAGGGGCTGATCGTTGTCGGCATTCACAACCCGCGCGAGTTTGCTTCGGCCGCCAAGGTTGCGACCGATCTTGGGCTGACGTTTTCATTCGCGGCGGATGAGAAGGGCAAGGTCCGAAGCCTGCTCAACGTGGACAACGACCCCGACTTTTATCTCATCGATCGCGCAGGCAACATGCGCTTTGCAGATATCGAAACATCAGGTGTTGAGAACGCGGCCGGCATTCTACTGGCCGAAACGCCCGAAAAAGCGGGTGATGTTCCGGGGGATGTCTCAAAGGCCGCCAGGAATCTTGAGAATAAGCTGCAGGAAACCGGTGATACGCGAGGCACGGTCAAGCCCGGCCTTCCACTCACCGTCACCTATCCGGAGCCACCGGAGGAGAGCTACGAGGCCGTGAAATGGCCGGCCTTCTTTGATGAAACCGGATCGAGCGAATACGACACGCTCGCCAAAAAAATCAAGAAGGACCGCCCGGTTGTCGAGCTGCCCGAAGAGGGTTGGCTCACGCCGCGCCCTGTCACCAAAGGTCGCATCACCCTGGTCTATATCTATGATCCGCTGGATGAAAACTGGCTGAGCCAGATTCCGCTGATGAACCGGACGCAGGATGCCTTCAGGCGTGATGTGGTGGTCATCGGTGTTGCCGTGCCCAATATCGCCAAACGCGATGGTCTGCAGTCTGAAGAGGAGAAGAAGAAGTACGACGAAGAAGTGGCCAAGGCGGGAGCCCAGATGGTCAAGATCCGGGATATCAACCACGCCATGCTCTCGTCGGTCTTCAAGGTCGCGGATATCGACAAGTGGTACGCGATCGGCATGTCACAGCGCGAGCTCGGCATCGCCATGCTCATCAGTTCCGACAACAAGATTCGCTGGTACAGCAACCCGCATATGCCCGGCTTTCGCCCCGCGATTGAGGACATGATCCGCAACGATCCGGGCGTGATCGCCCGCCGCGCTGCCGAAGATCTGAAGGCCAAACTCGAAGGTCAGTGATTGCGTTCCGCCGACCGACCCCAACCATCTCACGAGCGTTCCATGCACAAGCCGATTGTTCTCGCCATCGTTGGCATCGCCCTCTGCGGGCTTGCCGCAACCCCGGGCTACGCAGAGCCGGAGATCAAGCTCGAGGGCCGAGGTCCGACGCGGGCACAGCTCGATGAGCTCTCGTACAAGCCCTTCGATGTCGGGCTGTTGAGCAAGCTCACACAATGGAAGGGCGATGCCGCGACAGCGGAAACGCTCAAGGGCAAGGTTGTGGTCTTCGTGACGTGGTCGAGTTGGTACAAGACCAGTCACGATGCGCTCAAGATCGGCCAGTCCATGCACGAGAAGCTCGCCGATAAAGGGCTGGTCGTGATCGGTGTTCATCATCAAAAGGGCTTTGACAAGGCCGCCGAAGTGGCCCAGACAGCAAACGCGGCCTTCGCGTACGCGCTCGACGAGTCGGGCGACTTTCGCAAAAGCCTTTTCAGCACGCAGGATCCTGACTTCTACATCGTCGATCGCGCTGGCAATCTTCGGTACGCCGATGTGCAGACCAGCTCGGTCGAGTCGGCCGTCAACGCGCTCATCGACGAAACCCCCGAAGTCGCGGCCAAGGTCACACGTCCTCCGGCCGAGCAGCCTGATGAGAAGGCGGATGCCAAGTCGGAGACCTCCAACTACAAGGCGCCCGATACCGCAGAGTACAAGGCCGCGAAGTGGCCCGACCACAACAAGTCCAACCTCAGCGCGGGCAACTTTCAGGGCAAGCCGCTTCCCAAGCCGCTTGGCAAAGAGAAGTTTCTCGATAACAAGAAGCCCAACCGCGATGGCAAGGTGACGGTGCTTGACTTCTGGGCCACCTGGTGCGGGCCGTGCAAGGCGGCCATGCCCAAGCTCGACAAGCTGCAGAAAGAGAACAAGGACATCGTGGTGATCGGCATCAGTGATGAACCCGAGAACACGGTCAAGACCTTCCTCAGCAAGGGCAAGCACGGGTACGCGCAGGCGACCGATCAAACCTCGACCGTGAACAACGCACTCAAGATTCAGGGCATCCCTCACGTGGTCGTGCTGTCGAGCGATGGTGTCATCCGTTGGCAGGGCAACCCCTTGCAGCCCGACTTTGAACAGGTCGTGAAGGATGTGGTCGCTGCGGACCCCGGCGTGAAGGCCCGCGGCGAGCCGGAGTCCAAGTGATCCTTCAAAACGGCGACCATCTACTCGAACACCGCATGGTCAACTTGAGTGACGAGCGACTTATGCTCAGAGTCCACACACCTCATACACTTGATGTGTGCCGCCGTTATCGCCCAAAATCTCCTCTGTGAGCCTCGTTGGCGGCGATCCTTTATCCGCACGCGGAGTCCATTCCACCACATTTCACATCGCCCTGCTGCACCCCGAGATTCCCAACAACACGGGCAACATCGGGCGCACCTGCATGGCCACTGGCTGTTCGCTCCACCTCATCAAGCCACTTGGGTTTGATACTTCCGAGAAGGCGTGTCGGCGCGCTGGGCTTGATTACTGGCCTCGACTTCGGCCCACCGAGCATGAGTCGTGGGAGAGTTTCGCGGCCACATCGCCGGTTCGCGCCGATCCATCCCGGCTCTGGCTCTTTACCACCAAGACCTCACGCCCGATCTGGGATGCCCACTTCCACAAGGGCGACACGCTGCTCTTCGGCAAAGAGACCGCCGGCCTGCCCGAAACCCTGTTGAACTGTTATCCGGACCAACTCTTGACGCTCCCCATGATTCCCGCCGAGCGATCGCTCAACCTTGCGACCGCGGTGTGCGCATCAATCTATGAGGGTCTTCGCCAGCTCGCGGCCACGGGCGGGGTGATTTTGGACCCGGCGGGACGAATCGTGGTCAACGGGTCGGTGACATCCGACGTGGCGGGTTGAACAGCCCATCGGCACGCGACTGCCGATAAGCTATCCTCCGTATGGAGGACACGATGAACCGGCGAACACGCGGACAGCTCGGCAGCCTGTGCATTCTCGGCGGATTGTCCGTTGTCGCGGCCATCTGGCTTGCGGCGTGCGCCAAGCCCTTGCTGGCCCCGGCGGAGGAACGTTCGCCCTTCGATCGCTACGACGCGGTGCGCGGGAACTACGCGCCGCAGTTTGTCGAAGACAAGTTCGGCCGTCGCCAGCCCAACCTTCGAGCCAGACTCTCGCCGAAGGAGTGAGCGATTCTTGCCGAGCGTGCGGCCTTTGGCAGCGCGCATCAAACGATCCGACACGTCTTAAAGAAATTTGGGAAGTTCCGCGCGCGTGAAACCCGAATGTGTAGGGGCAGACATTCCTTCTATCCCGTTCGGCCGATTTCTACCCCCTTCCACGCTATGGCGAACCCCAACCATTCGTCGCGACGCCGCGCCACCGCACACCGCCCCAACCGCGCGAATGAGACAACCTCGACACGCGCCAAGCTTGTCTGGGTTTCGTTTCTGGCCGCGATGACCGTGGTTGGCGGCATGTTGATGCTGATCGACGGGCGACCGGTCCCGCGGATCGATGGGTTATCGCTCTCGCCCCTTGCCGCGACGGGTTGGCAACGCGGCCCATCTTCTGATCCGATCCGCATCACACGCCGCGAGCTTGATCATGCCCGTTGGCAGGCGATCGTTATCCACCATTCAGGTTCGACGGTGGGCTCGCCCGCCTCGATCGAAGCTGAAAACCAATCCCGCAATCTGAAGGGGCTTGGTCACCACTTCATTATCGGGAACGGCAACGGCATGGATGATGGTCAGGTCCACGTCGGGTATCGCTGGATGGATCAACTTCCCGGGGCACATGCCGCCGGACCAAACGGCGATGCGTACAACCTCCACGCGGTTTCCATTTGCCTGGTTGGCGATGGAAACCGTCGGCCGTTCACGGCCATGCAGCTTCAACAGCTCTCAACACTGGTCGAGAATCTCCAACGGGAGTTCTCTATCCCGGCCGATCGGGTGGTGCTGCACTCGGATATCGCCAATGTCAATGACCCGGGCCGGCTTTTCCCAGTTGAACAGATCCGTACTTCGACCGCACTCTCGGCCTCGAACTGAGCAGTGCGGCTTGTCGCGGTCTCGACTGAGCGGGTGGCCAACCGAGTATTCGGGTCGCCAATGTGCAGACTCCGAGGGTTATCCGCTCATCAGGGATGCGCCTTGTCCACACTTTTGAATTTGTTGGGGTTGGGTTCGTCAAACCGGGCGAAACCGAGATACACTCGATCAACCATCAACGGGCCTTGGCCGTATGGGAGCCTGACGGCGATTGAAGTGCATTCGGGTCCGGCTTGATTCCGGTGTTGAATCCTGTCTTGGCGAGGGACATACTTCCCGCCTTATCGGGCGACACGCGGCACCAGTCGGTGGCGCGAATCTTTTCTTGGGTCGGATGTTGGGCTGGCTGAGTGATCTGCAGTCCGCATTCGTACTGAAACACGTACTGTCGGGTGCGGTGGATGGGTTGGATGAAGAAGCGGGAAGAAAGAAGGCAGTAAGAAAGTGGTTGAATCGATGAAGGTTGCGTGGCGGAGTAGCCCCGCAGTCGAGGTTTAGAAGTTCCAACCGGGCGCCGCTGTGGCTCGGAGAAACGGTGTCGGGGAAGCGTTTTGCCGCTGGAGATTCGCAAACCGGGGGACGTGATCGAAGGCTACCGCGTCATGGCCGAACTCGGCCGGGGCGCGGCTTCGGTCATTTTTCTGGTTCAAGATCCGAAGACCAAGCAGATCTGGGCTCTCAAGCACGTCATCAAGAACAATGACAAGGAGCAGCGCTTTCTGGATCAGGCCGAGCAGGAGTATCGTGTTGCAAGCAAGCTCAACACGCCCTCGGTGCGCAAGATTGATCGGGTGATCCGGAAGAAGGAGAGCCTGCTGGGCAGTGTCAGCGAGCTTTACCTGGTCATGGAACACGTCGATGGGTCGAGCGCGGAGCGTCACCCGCCGCAGACCTTCGAGGATCTTGCGCTGGTCTGTGAGCAGGTGGCCCAGGGCCTGCATTCGATGCACCAGCAGGGCTTCGTGCACGCCGACATGAAGCCCAACAACATCATCGTGGATGATCGGTTGACCGCCAAGATCATCGATCTCGGTCAGTCGTGCAAGATCGGCACGGTCAAGGAACGAATCCAGGGAACGCCCGATTACATTGCGCCCGAGCAGGTTCACCGCCGCGCCATCACGCCCAAGACCGATGTTTACAACCTTGGCGCGACCATGTATTGGATGCTCACCAAGCACTTTGTCCCCACCGCGCTGGCCAAGGGCGACAGCCTCATGGGCTCGCTTGATGATGCGTTGATTCCCAAGCCCAAGCGGCCGACTGAGGTCAATACCCGTGTTCCCGAGTTGCTTGACCAACTGGTGATGGACTGTGTTGAGATTGATCCGGACGAGCGTCCGCACATGGAGCTGGTCTTCAATCGGCTCAACCTGATCCGCGGCAAGCTGCAGGCCGAGCAGATTCTCCGCAAAAGCGGCGCGTTGCCCAGACCCGAAGCCTTTACGGCCGGGCCTTCGGGCAGTGGTGCCGGTTCCAGTGGTACCGGTTCCAGTGGTACCGGTTCAGGTGTTAGCGCGGCCGGTGGTGCTGGCAGCTCGTCGGGTGTACGCATCGTCGGTAAAGGATCGACCGACGAGGGCTCAAAGCCCGCAGACCCTGGTACCGAGAACGGCGATACGCCCATCAAAGAGCGCGTTGGCGGAATCGCCGACGATGAAGAGGTCTGATCTCGTTGCTCGATCTCTTTGACCATCTCGACTTACGCAGTGCGGAGGCCGTCGTCTCGATCCTCAACTCCGGATCAGCCGCCAACCGCGCGGCCAGGTGCCGGGCGGGTTCGATCGACACCGTGCGGGCAGCACCCAACACGCGGCTCGTGCTGACCGGCGATCTGCACGACAACCCGCTCCATCTTGCCCGGGTGGTGCGGGCGGCTGCTCTTGAAGGTCAATCGCCAGCGCATCTGACGCTGCACGAGTTGATCCACGGTGAGCGCCAGGGAAACGGCATGGATTTCTCGTATCGGGTTCTGACGCGGGTTGCCGCGCTCAAAGCGGCCCATCCTGAGTATGTTCACACACTGCTGGCCAACCACGAGCTTGCGCAGGCACTGGGCACGACCATCGCCAAAGATGGCGTACGCGTGGTTGAGGCGTTTAACGAGGCTGTTGACTACGTGTTCGGAGCTCAGGCATCGAACGTGCGCGAAGCCGTTACCGACTTTGTTCGCTCAATGCCCATCGCGCTGCGCGTGCGGCGTGATGATGGCGCAGACATTCTCTGTGCCCATTCGCTGCCCGCGCCTGAACTGATGGACCGCTTCGACCCGACCATCATCGAGCGCGATCTTGATGATGCGGACTACATGCCGCGACAGGGCGCGGCCCATCTGATGATCTGGGGACGGGGTCACACCCCGGCCCAACTGTCGCAGCTTGCGGAGCGATGGTCGATCGGGCTCTTTGTGCTCGGTCACGAGCACGCGGAAGATGGGATCTATGCGGTAGAACCGAACACGGTGGTGCTCAACAGCGACCATGCGCGTGGTGCGTACCTCGACCTTGACGCGCGAGCGGATCTGCGGCTCGATTCGGTTCTCACTCGGGCCAGATCGCTTGCCGAACGCTGATCGACAGGCTTTCCACCGTCTCAAACGCGCCGAAAATACCCCTTCAAAACAGAGCAAGTGACCCATCCGCGCCGCGCCAGCGGGCGTTGTGTCACGGATCCGCGCAAGAGTCGCAATTCTCGGTCCTTGTCGGGCTTCACCCCTTGCAGAACCGCACAGGTTGCCGACATAATGGAAGCCCAGAGGCAAAGGGAGTTGTCACCAGTGGCTGTATTAGAACATGTTCAAACGACCGCGGTTGAGGCAGCTGCGGTCAATGTACACACGCAGACGACTCGCGAAGAGCCGACCGATGCCGTTGCCATGGTGTGCGACTCCGTCTGTCGGCTTTTTGTTTCTGCCACCAGCGATGTTGATGCCTGGCTGGATGGCGCGTGCGAGCAAATGCTCCGCATCGTGCGAGGGGGCAAGGTTGGTGCGGAGTGCATGGGTGCTTGGGCCGCGTTGATCGAAGTGGACCATTCAGGAACAACCATTGCCATGAGCATCGGCGTGGCATCGCGGGTTTCTGAAGAGCACAGCTCGGAGTTGAGAAGTCGGGTTCTCGCCGAAATCTCATCGCCCACGTTTCACTCGGGGCTTGCGCATGCCCGCGAAGCCATGCGTGCCTTCAGGGTGGCGTCCAACTCCGAAGCCCAGGCATCGCACGGGGCCGAATGCGGCGTGAGGCTCCGGGCGAACTCCCCTGCCTCTGCCAAGCCACTTCACTTTCCTTTCGACCCCTCCAGCCTGCAACTCGGATCGCTCGGGTCACTGATCGATGATGGGTATCACGGAACACCATTGCTTTGCGCAGGGTTTGTTTTCACCGATGGTGATGAACGGCGACACCTCGCCAAGGCGCCGATTGTCCACAGCATGTTCGATGCGATCGCCCGTATCGCCACGAAGCTCATCGTGCGCCCACGGGCCGCGCAGCGTGCAATCGCGAATCGTTTTTCACTCTCTCAGCAGCAGGTCTTTCAACTGCTCGTCCTCGGGCTGACGGAGTTGGAGATCAGCATCCGCCTCGGACGATCGCACCACACCATCCACGACCATGTGCGAAGCATGTACAAATCACTTGGTGTCAGTTCCAAGACCGAGCTGATCGCCAGGTGGCACAGTGCGGGCGCGGGCTGACCGCGCTACGTTCGTGAGCGGCCGGTGTGGGTATCTCGGCGTCGCACCGAATGCCCACCCGGTCGCTCGCTCTGGGTCTGACACTTTATTTGTCACACGGGTAATATTATGAGAACTGCATTGAAAGGCAACTACTTACTTGTTCTTTGGATACTTCTTCTTATGGCACCGCGTGCATTTGCGGATGAACGTGTAGACAGTCTGACACGGGCATGGGACTCCGCGTTAACATTCACCGTCCCCGATCCACAACACATCACATGGCTTGTTGAAAGCCATAAAGTCGCGCTTCCGGGCGAGATCGAGCGACTGCGTGCTGATGTCGCGGGCAAACCAGATCACCCATCACGAGTTCGCCTTCA
>JBBSBC010000147.1:0-9560 GCA_038251595.1 Phycisphaerales bacterium
AGTTGCCAGGGACGGGATCGAGTGGAGGGGGGGCGACCGAGTGGAGGGGGGGCGACCGAGGAGCTGATGCCTCTGGTGGCCGTCCTGCCTTCGATTCGATAACCAGTTGATCGCCCGGTTCCCAACCTTGCGGTCGGCTCGAAGTGATAGGCCACAGCCCTGACAAGCTCACCAAATGTGCCCAATTTCTATGGAGTCTCCGCGTGTTCAATCGGCATCGCTCAAACCGCCCACGCCCAGTTCAAGGTTCAGCTGAACGGATGGCGAGGTCTCTCGCTCACCGCCGCGGCACCCACGAATCGGCGCATCTGATGGAGCCGCTCGAATCACGCCAGCTCCTCACCGCCGATCTCGGCGTCGTCTTCGATGACTTTTCCAACGCTCCGCTCACGCTCATCCCGGGCGATCAGATCGCCATCCCGATCATCGTTCGCAACGTCGGCAACTCCGCCGCAGTCGGCGCGGTGACCATCGACTTCTTTCTCTCGACGAACGCGACGTTTGATGCGGGCGACACCCTCCTCCGCACCTTCGCCAATCAGCAGGTCAGCCTCTCCGCCGATGGCTTCGACAACTCCGAAGGAACCTTCGAAGGGACTGTCACCATCCCAACCATCAACCCGGGCACTTTTTTCTTCCTTGTCCGCCTGCGCCCGAACAGTCAAATCGGTGATTTCAACCAGTCCAACAACACCGCCGCGAGCGAAGATACCCAGGCCTTCGCATGGAAGTTCGGAAGTTTCGATAACCGAACCAACGCCACACTCACACTCACCGATCCGAGTGGAACCGAGGTCAGCTTCGGGCTCTCCGGCGGCGGTTTCGGAACCGTTACGCGCGATGGCACCAACGCCGAGCGCTTCGATGTCGCTCTCTCAAACACCGGCGGCGCATCTGCATTCGCCATTGAAGCCGACGGCGGCTCGGGCGCAACCGCGGGTATCGGTCTCATCGACGATATCACCGGCGGATCGCTCGCCTCGATCACCGCGCCCACCGCGCGCCTTTTCGGCGATGTCACGCTGACCGGCACACTCGGTTCGATGAACTTTCGCGACGTCGTCGGACCATCGATCATCCGCGTGCAGACCGGCACCACCAACACCTCATACACCTTCGGCGCGGTCACCGACCTCAGCATCCAATCCGTCGCGCCCATTTCATCCCTCTCGGTCGCAAGCTGGACCGATTCATCCCTCGACTCGACCGTCGATCTCATCTCCACCCCATGGCTCGGCACACTCACCTCAACGGGCTCATTCCAGGCAAGCATTCAGCTCTCTGGCCGCGCGGGAAACGCTCGCACGCTCGGCTCCGCAACCATCGGCGGCACCGCCAGCAAGGGCTCGTGGGATATCAACGGCCGCTCCGGCCCAATCAGCATCCGGGCCGGCGCCACCGACTTCTCCATTTCCATCCTCAAAGCCCTCTCCGGTTTCACCGTCACCGGCATCTTCCGCTCCGTCCTCGCCGCAAAGTCCATCAGCAACCTTTCGATCGGTGTCAACCTCCGCTCCGCCACCATTCTTGCCGGTGCGGATCTCGGCGCTGATGCACGCCTTGGCGGCACCGGCGCAAACGCCGATTCCTTCGCACTCGGTAACATTTCCAACATCAATGTCGGCGGCAAGGTTCTCGCATCAACCATCGGTGCCGGGCTTGACCCTGTTGACGGCATCTTCGGCAACGGCAACGACCGCATCATCGCCGGTAAAATCACCAACATCACCATCGCCCGGACCGCCTCGCTCAACTCACGCTTCCTCGCCAAGAGGTACACCGGAACCGCCAGAATCAACGGTGCCTCCGTCGATACCGTCACCGATGTGCGCTTTCGCCTCCCCGATACCTCGGCACCTTTCGCCGGTGTCGAATCGCTCGACCCCGCCGGAGCGCCCACGAGTATCCGCGTCAGCTTCACAGACAACATCGGCATCAATGTCTCATCAATCGGCACCGGCGACTTCACCCTCACCGGACCCAACGGATTCACCACCACCCTCAACTTTGTCTCCATCGAACTCCCCGGCGGCAACGGAACACCCCGCTTTGCCCTCTATGCGATCACACCTCCCGGCGGTTCGTGGGATAGCTCCGACAACGGCAACTATGAAATCGTCGCCAACCCCAACCAGGTCTTCGATACCTCGGGCAATCCTCTTCCCGCCGAGTCCATCCTCGAGTTCACCATCAACATCTGATCATCCTGCACCAGTTCCCGCCCTTCACTCCGCGTACCATCATCACCATGCCGAGCGAACACGTCTCCCGAAGCATCGTCGATGCCTTTGCACGAGCGTTCCGTTCGCAAAAGCATCTCGCCGAAGCGGCCATCAAGCAGCTCCCCGACGGACACCTGCGCGAATCGCTCGATGGCAACACCAACTGCATCGCCGTTCTGATGAAGCACATCGGCGGCAACCTTCGCTCACGGTTCAACGAGTTTCTGACCAGCGATGGCGAAAAGCCCTGGCGTGATCGGGATGATGAGTTTGTTGATACCTTCGACAGCCGCGATCAGATGGTCCACGCCTGGGAGCAAGGGTGGAACGAACTCTTCGAGGCTCTTCAGCAGCTCACATCCGATGATCTCGACCGAACGGTCACTATCCGCAGCGAATCACACACCGTTCCCGATGCCCTCGCCAGGGCCTTGGCCCATGTCAGCTACCACGTCGGCCAGATCGTCCAGACCGCGCGCGTCCTCAGCAAAGACAACTGGTCTGTCATCACCGTCCCCAAGGGCGGCTCAACGGCGCACAACCTCAAGCTCGGTTTCGATCCGCGCCGCGCATAAACCGCGTCAGGCTTGAACTCACCAAGATCTCAAGCCAACTTCAGCACGCGATAGGCATATCCCAACCGATCCCCCGGAAGATCTCGGGCACGCTGGTCATCAACGATGGCCACCTCGGTCATCCCCGCGCCCGCAACACATCGCCGCCACATCTCCGGGTCCACACAAAGCAAGTCGTACCAAGACTCAACCATGCGCACCCCTTCACGCCGTTCCATGGTCACATGCAGCACCACGCGCTCTCTCCGCTCCTGACCCCGCCGCGTAAGGGCATCAAAGTACTGGCACAACTCCGTGACCTTCAACCCGCGTCGCGATGCCGAGTGCAGATCTTCACCATCGATCGGCTCATCCGGATCCTGCAAACCAACACCGACCGCATACACACCCCCCGGGCTGAGCACCCTTCGCACCGCCGTAATGTGCCGCGCGAGATCCCGCTCCGTCAGCAGGTGCCGAACCGAGTTGTGCGGACAAAACGCAAAGTCAAACCTTGCCCTGGTTCCAAGCGATCGATCGAGCGTGCGCATATCCGCGCACACCGCAACCGCCAGGCGGTTAAGCCCTAACCGCTTCAGACGCTCATTGGCGAACTCAACAGATGCCGTTTCTATATCCACGCCCACGACACGCGCACCCCGTCGCCCCAGCAAGCGCAGAAATCGCCCCGCCCCGCACCCCGGCTCAAGCCATCGCAGCCGATCACACGGCCCATCAACAAACCGCTCCGCGATCCGCTCAAGCGCGTTCAGCTCGCCCGCTGTTCCCGGTGTATGCAAAAAATCATAAATCTGCGGCTCCGCGTACGCGCCAGCTCGTGCCACTTCTGCGGCCAGAGTCTTCGCGGTCTTCCGCTTGCGCTCAGTCTTCTTCCTGCTCAGGGCTTAGCCTCAGCCGAGTCCGTCCGGCTTAACACTCGATAGAGCGCACGGCCGCTGGGGCGATCCTCTCCCAGCTCGCGCCCAACTCGTATCGATGCCAGCGCCGACTCGTGCTCGCCCAGCACAGCATGAATGGCCGCCGCCATGAACTTCGCATCCGTCGCAGAAATTACCCGCCCCGGCGGTGATTGGAACGCCAGCAGCGCACTCCGCAACCGCTGCTCCGAATCCTTATCCTTCCCCAGCAGGTTCCCGTGCCGACCGGTAAAGGCCTCGGGCTCCTCAACCACCGCCCGCCGAACCGTATCAATCGCATCAATGTATTGCCGCTCCGCCGTCAACCTTGCCGCGCGGCGCACATCAGGGCGAATGTCCCGTCGTGGCCTGGGCGCGATCGCGGCCGTCGCCGAAGGCGCATCGGGCTCGTGCCATTCAGCTTCAACCTCCACCACGCCCGCCGCAGGTATCACCACGCGCTCATCGCGCTGATCGTCAATGATTATGTACCGCCGCGCTGGCGCAGAACGGTGCTCAATGCGACCCGGAATCTCCGGCTCGACCACATAGCCCTCGGTAAATCGGCCCGCCTCGGGGACTGATAATCCAAACGCTTCATCCACACCCGTCGTCCACCACGCGGTTCCGTTCGAGTACGCGGATCCCACGCCGCGCCAATCGCTTCTCGTTGAAAAGCCGTCGCCGCGCCACCACGGGTCCGTCATGATCGATGATGTTGACAACCCCCAGTTCGCAGCAGCCGTCGTACAGACTGGCCGCACATGGGTGGACGGAACCGCATACGCACCCACAACGCGCGACGGTGACCGGTTCGAAAGATACCGGGCGCTGTACGCCGGTTGCTGATACCGCACGACCTCCGGCTGTATCGTGATGATGACCGTCTGCACTGGAACGGGGCAAGGCGTCACAATCACCACCGAAGGCGGAGGAACGTATGTGTTCTCAGCTCTTGAGCCAGGGCTCACAGGCCCAGGCCCGTGAATGGGCTTGACAAGATTGTTCCTTGCCCCGGACTGAGCAAACGCGCCGTTGGCCAAGCCAAGCGCGACCGCCACAGCAACAACCATCTGAATGTTCATTGGCAAGACCCCGTCTTTCGCGGACAACCATCGATCCAGTCACCATGCACTTCTGCACAGGTGTACCGGATTATTGTCCTTTCGGATTCACTCCGCCGAACTTGCCGCTCCCCAGCCCCCCGCCATTCAACCCCCGGCCAGCCGATAGGAGACATCCTGATACGACCACGCCTGACCCGGCTGCCACGTCCAGCGAACCAGCCGCGTGCTGTCAAGCGTCCCGACAATGTTGACCTCACCCGTCTCAAGGTCCACCACCGTCTCAAGCCGTCCGGCCATCTGCCGGGAATCCGGCGGCGCAAGTCCCAGGTCCTGCTTCGCCCACCGGTTCTTTGATGCCTGGTAACGGAACAGGCTGATCTGCCCGTTCTCCTTGATCCCCGCGACGAACCCCATGCCCGCCTTGTTTACAAACGATGTCAGAGCTCGAACACGCATCGTCGGCCCGTCCAGCCGATCCGTCAGATCGCGGCTCGACCACCCGTTCCCCTCGCGGAAGGTTGTCACCCAGACATTTCCTTCCTCGGTCGTGCCCGAGATCTGCACCGTCCGGTTTCGCATCTGTATCACCGACAACTCGCCCACCAGCGGCGCGGTGCCCGCCGCCTCGCTCAGGTTTCCAAGGGTCCACCTGCTGTCCAGCTTGCCCTTGTACATCACCCGAATATCACCATCAAGGTCAATGAACGCAATGTTCGCGACGCCGAGCGAGGTCACCCACGTCACCAGTTCACTCGTGATGTACGGAGCTTCCTGCCCCACCACTTCCAGGTCGTTGTGCGTCAGGTTGCGATACTTCCACCGCCATTGACCATCGTTCGTCCGCTTGATGGTCTGGCTGTACACAATCACATCGCCCGCCGAACTCGTCGCGGCGATGTTTGCCCGTCCCTGCGCATCCATGAACACCGACAGGTCCGCGCTCACCAGTTGCGCGTTCCGCAGTTCATCCGTCAGGTTGCGGAACGACCAGTTTCCCGGAGTATTCTCTCTGAAAAGTATCAGCCCCGTCACGCTCCGCATCGCTATATATGTTCGATGATCTCGTGTGTCTACCCACTGCCCAAGCTCGCCCGAAACGCCCGTCACCGTCGGTGCCGCGGCCAGCAGATCCTGATACGTCCACGCCCCGCTTGACTGCTGCGTCGCAATGAGCGGCTGACCCCACAGGTTTACAAACGCCAGCGTCAACCTTCCATCGATCAGCATCGAAGCCACCGGCTGCTGTCTCGTCGCCAGCACCCCGTTGTTGACCGCCACCGGCGAAGGGTCCAGGCTCGACATGTCCAGCGTATAAAGCCCGATCGCCTCACCATCCACCGGTGCGGCCAGAACAAAGTACGTCAACCCCAGCGTGATCTCGAACTCAAGGATCGATCCGTTGTCCTGAGGTCCGCCCGCAAGCCCTATGCCCACGAGGGACCGATCCGCTGCGTACAAGCGCACCTCCACCGCATATTCGCCTAGGGGGTGCTGCAGCGTGATACGGGCTCGACCCGTGCGTGTCGCCGAAAACCTGAACAGATCAGTGTCCCCTGCGTTCTCAAAGTACCCCGCACGAAACGCCGAACCCGCATCACCATTCAGGCTAAGCGTGGAGGCCATCGTCCACTCTCCCGCATCCGCCGCATCATCCGGCAATGCCACCGCCGAAGGTCCAGCCATCACAAGTACATATGTCCCCGTGGTAAGCGCATCCACCGCCGCCGCCAGCACGTAATACACCATCCCCGCCGACACATTGAACTGACCCGTCGAACCATTGTTGTTCGCGCCACCGACCGTCCCCAGCGCCACCTGAAGGAACGACGAGTCATACGCCGTAAACTGGGCCGCAAACGCGCCCGATCCGTTCGCGAGCGTCAGCGTCACGCGACCCGTTCGTGTCGCCGTAAACACAAACAGATCCGTGTCCCCGCCAACCTCCAGATCGCCCGTGATCGATCCATTCCCCGTGCTGCCATTCACGACGATCGTCGCTGCACTCCCCCACTCCCCGATATCCGCATAATCATCGGGTGGTGGCGGTGGTGGCGGCGGAACGCCCGGTCCCTCGATCGCAATAATGTACTGCCCCGTCGCAGAGCCCGATACCGCCGCTGCAAGCAGGAAGTACGTCTGCCCCGCAACAACATCAATCGTCGCGCTCGAACCGTTCCCGGCCGGCGCGCCAGCCACACCAACCGCGATCTGCTGGCGCAGTGAGTTAAAAACCGTCAGCTGCATCCCGAACAACCCCGCCGGATGCGACAGGGTGATGGTCGCCGCGCCCGTCTGCGAGGCAACATACGCGAACAAGTCCGTATCACCGCCGAACTCAATCGCACCCACCTTCGCGGCGTTTCCATTCGTCTGATCAACAAGTATTCCGCCCGCCTGGGCCCACTCGCCCGCACCGGCGAAGTCGTCCGGCGGTGGGGGTGGCGGCGGTGTCGGGTCAACCAGTTCGCTCGACTGAACATCAACCTTGACGTTCTGACCGTTCAGCGTCGCGGTCCTGCTGTACGTAAATCCATCGCCAATCCGTGTGAAGGTGACGGTGTACGCACCATCACCGATCGGAATCTGATAGTTCCCCGCCGCATCGGTCGTATACGTTCCTACGACCGTCCCAGGTGACGATTGCAACGCCACATCAATCCGTATCCCCGATGCGCCCTCACCGATCCCATAAAAATCGTTGTTGTCCGTATCATTGAACGCCACACCCAGCACATACTGAACGTGCGTCGCACCCGGATATCCAAAGTTCTCCGTATAATAATTCCCGTACGTGCCCGAGGTGTTCAGGGCAATGCCCGCGCCAAACTCGTCATAGTGAAACGTGCTGTCAAAGCTCGAATGCAGGCTCAGGACGTTCTTCCTGTGCCCGAGCGATGCCATCCACCCTCGGTGTGCCAGATCAACACTCGCGTACCCCGCCGCGATGTTCTCCCCCGCCGTGCCCCCATACCCCGCGGCCTGAACGCGATCCGTCGGGGTCTGCCCGCTCGGGTTAGTATGGTCAAAGAAGTTCCGCGTCCCCATGTCCAAACTGTGCGCACGCGAGGCCGTTGTCAAGTATTGATTCAACGCCAACGGTTCCTGCGGCCCATATCGCGCCAGCTCTCCCGCGGTCAATCCGGCCGTCAGGTTCAGCCCAAGCCGCGTCGCTTCCGCCGCCGGGTTCGCCCGCGCCCGATTCACCAGCTCCGCCAGATAGACCTCAGACGAACTCCACGCAAATGTGAAAAGGGCGCGCGCTTCCAGCGGCTCAAGAGCCATCATCGGGCCACCACGGCCCGACTGGCGCGCAAGCCGGTCAATATCGTGGCGATCCGACCTTCGAGGTACAAACCGAGATGTGCAACGCGACATCGAAGTCTCCATGAGGCAAGAACCCGCTCGGAGATCGTGTTTCCGCCTTCCCGACTTCAACCACCACGCCCCGTACCCACCTCTAGGCCCTGTCCAAACTCATCAAGCCGGAACGACCCGCGCCCTCGCGCACCCCGCGCACGGGTTATCACACGTTGGGAACGTTCACATCGCTCCCACACTCAGGACAGATCGGCGATCTCAAATTCACGAGCGAATACCCGCACTGCGGGCACCCACGCGATGGCAACGGTGCCAGAAAGGCGATGAGTCGTTTCTCAAGCAACCTTAGACCGATCGCACCGATAAGCGGCAGCAATACCCATAAAACATTAAAAATACTTAACCCCATCGATGACCCGAGGATCATCTGCTGCACTGCGGATGCAGCCATCAAGTATAGCTGAAACACCGCGAAGGCCCCCAGCAGAAACATCAGTACCCGCAACCCGACCAACACCACGTACCGCCACCGACGAACCGTCGCGCCAGTGGGTATCTGCGTCATCCTGCTCTTCATCCCGTCAAGACCGCACCCATCCCGAGCCGGCGAGCACGCCCCACAGCTCAATGACCAAACAAGTTCTTCTCTCCGAACATCCCCGCCTTCTCAAAGTACTCCAGAGCCTCCGGCACACTCCGAAAAATCCTTGTCGCCGTCTCCGTAATGAATGGCGACGGGTTCTTCTTCGGCTTCCACACCACATACACCTCCTTGGTGTGCTCCCACGCGTGCTGCAACTCGCGCTCCACTCCGCTCGAAAGCCCTGGAATATCCTTCCCATCGCGACCCGGCAACTCCGGGATCAGGCTCACGATCATATCCGATTGATCGATCAGCTTGAAGTCTCGCATGTAAATCTGACCATCAATATCGCCCGCAATATCGAGCACCTCGCGCACCCGAACCCGCAGCGGCTTCTCCCCCGTCCCCCGACTTTCCGCGCCGGTCCCAGTTCGTGAAAGCGCGACCCCACCCAATGCACCTCCACCCATCGACCCCCCAAACGTGTGGGGTGTCACATCCAGCCACTCATCGACCTTCCCCTCCTGCGCCTTCGCCACCGCTCGCTCCAGCAGCAGCTTCTCATCCACATCACCCGGATCAAACGTGATGAAATGCTCCGCGAGTGCGGCACGAAAGTCATCAATTTCCTTCAGCACATCCGGCATGTCCACCACATGGCTCATCGGAAAACTCGGATACACCTTCTTCATCGTTGGCCGACACACCAGCCGAAAGAGCGTCTTCGTCGTCGGCCCGTGCCGCCCGCGCGAGACAATGTAAAAACTGCTCCCGCCCCCCCCCGGGGGGCGGGGCCCCCCCCCCCCCCCCCCCCCCCCCCCCCCCGGGCGGCCGCGCCGCCCCCCCCCCCCACCCCCCCCCCGCCCCCCCCGCAGGGGGGCGTGGAGGCGGCACCCGCC
>JBBSBC010000148.1:0-9432 GCA_038251595.1 Phycisphaerales bacterium
AGCATGATGTTCATGATGCCTATGCCACCGACAAGCAAGGCGATCGAGACCAGGGCACCCATGCCGATCGTGATCCCGGTGCCAACCTTGTTCACGACCGAGAGCGCGTTCTGAACAAACTCGATCTGGAAGGTGTTCTCTTCATCATCCTTCAAACCACGCTGCTGACGGAGAACGAAAGCGATCTCCGCCCTTGCATCTTCAATGTAGCGTGTGTCGCGAACCTGGGCCCAGCACATGCGGATCCAACCGCGTGGGTTGAGAATATCCTTGCACGTTGAGAAGGGAACAAAGATTTCGGTCGCGACATCTCCGCCGCCGAACTGCAGCGCGTTGTCCAGCGTCTCGATGACACCGACGATCGTGAACCTGCGCCCACCGATGAGGATGATCGAGCCGAAGGGATCTTTGGGTAGCTCGAGCTGCTTGATACCATGCTCATTGATGAGGCAGACCTGACTCCGCTCGACTTCGTCAAGCGAACTGAACACACGCCCCTTGATGACCCGGCGATTCTCGACCTCGTGCCACGCCGGCCAGATGCCGGTGATCCCGACACCATCGAGATAGACATCGCCATTTTCCACCGGATACCCCGCCGTCCAGATCGGGCTGACGGCGTCGATGGAAGGGCAATACTTGGCGATGGCTTCAATCTCGGATTGCTTGAGTTGAACATCCATCCAGGAAATCTTGCCGCGCCACGATCGGGGCAGATCGCCATCGATGAACACGCGCCGGGTTCCGAAACTCTCGAACTGCTTGACGACGAAGTTCTCAAACCCGCGCACGCCACCGGTGATGGCGATGATGGCGGCGACACCGATGATGACACCCAGCGTGGTGAGCACCGCGCGGAACTTGTTGGCCCAGATCTGGCTCAAGGCCAGAAAGACCGTCTGAAAGAGCAGCCGAAGAATAATCATGCGATGATCTCCCCCGCGGCCTGCTGGTGGAACCGGGCCATGGTCGCGAGATACTCGCGGTGGATCGGGTCGTCGGTCGTCTTATGGTCGCTGATGATGAGCCCATCGCGCAGCCGCACAATGCGGTCGGCGTGTCGGGCCACATCCTCTTCGTGCGTCACTATCACGATCGTCTGACCCTCGGTGTGAAGCTGCTTGAAGAGCGCAATGATTTCTTCAGAAGTCCTGGAATCAAGATTGCCGGTCGGCTCATCGGCAAGCAGGATGCTCGGCAGGTTGACCAGTGCCCTTGCGATCGCCACGCGCTGTCGCTGTCCGCCCGAGAGCTGGCTGGGGCGATGGTGCATTCGATCCGCAAGGCCAACGCGCTCGAGCGACTTGCGGGCCATGCGCCGCGCCGAGAACATGTGCTTGCGCGAATAGTGCAGCGGGAGCATCACGTTCCCCAGCGCGGTCTGACGCGGCAGCAACTCGAAGGATTGAAAGACAAACCCGATCTCCTCGTTGCGCACTATCGCCAGACGCGAAGCGTTCATCCGATCCGTGGGCTTGCCATTGAGTTCATATTGTCCCTTCGATGGTCGATCAAGACACCCGAGCACGTTCATCAGCGTGGACTTGCCCGAGCCGGATGCGCCCATGATGGCGACGAACTCGTTCTTCTTGATCTCAAGATTGATGCCGCGAAGAGCGTGGACACGCTCGACGCCGACGCGGTAGATCTTTTCAAGCTGTCGGATGGAGATCGTCATGGGAAATCGAACAGATCGGGGCGATACGCTCGCAATGGCGCTCAACAACGGTTAGTTGGCCGCCTTGGGCACCGGCGTGCTGGTGTTGTGGGCGGTCGGCGATGGCGCAGCGGGCGGCACGACCAAAGCCTCCTCGATCTTGACCTCCTCTTCACGCACGGCGGCGCCTTCCTTCAACGTGCTGAGCACCTTGTACGGGCCGGTGATCACGCGCGTGCCCGTTTCAAGTCCCCCAAGAATCACCGTCGATGTCAGATCGCTCGACCCGGTTTCGACGGGAATCGCCACGGCCTTGCCGTCGATGACCCGAAAGACCACGCGCGTGAAGGCCTTGGTCTTGCCGGCAAGAATCGCCGCCTTCTTCGACTCTTCGCCCAGCTCGTCGATGCGGCGATCCAGCACGGCCTGGCTCGGCACCTTCATCACGTCGTACCGGGTCTCGACCTGGATATCGCAGTTCGCCTTGAGTCCTGTTCGCAACCGCTCGCCCTGCTGAAGGTCATTAAGATCGAGCGCGATCTCGGCCTCGAAGTACTGCTTGCCCTCGCGCGAGATCTGGTTCTGTTCCTTCAACCGCTCGACCGTGCCCGAGAACTTCCGATCCGGGTACGCGTTGACATACACCGTCGCTCGCTGCCCGGGCTTGATCGGCGCGATGTTGTTCTCATCGACTTCCGCCCGCATGAGCATCGTGTTCAGGTCGGCGATTTCCATGATCACGGTACCGGCATTCTGGAACGTGCCGAGCACGACCTCGCCAACTTCGGAGTTGAGCTTGGTGATGACACCGGCGTTCGGGCTGGTGATCGTGGTGTTCTCAAGATCGCGCTGGGCGCGACGGACTGTTGCGCGTGATCGCTGAATCGCCTCCTCGGTCGCGCGCAGATTTGCCTGCGATTGAAGAAACTCCGCCTCGGCCCCTTCGAGTTCCGCATCCGAGCGATCCTTGCTCGTGTGCAGGGTCCGAATGCGCTCAAGATCCGATCGCAGTTTCGAGAGCCCGGCCTGCGCACCCTCAAGCCGCGCCTCATCGGCGCGCAGGCTCGCCCGCGATTCATCGAGCGCGGCCGTCAGATCCTCGTCATCCAGCCGCACAACCACCTCGCCCGCCTTCACCGCCTCACCTTCCTTGAACGGAAGCGCGATGATCTTGGCCGAGACGCGCGCGGTGATCTTCACCTTTGTCCGGCTGTCGATCGTTCCGGGCGCCGAGATCGACTTGGTCAGATCGCCGCGCCCGATCGCTTCGAGACGAACGAGCACCGCCTCCTGCTCGCCCTGCAGTTTCTTGATGAGTTTCTTCCCCTGCTCCGACTTCGCGGCCAGATATCCCCCCACGCCGCACGCGATGGCGAGAATCACAAAGATGCCGAGAAGCCACTTCCACACGGACAGTTCTCCGATTACCCCGCCCCACTCACCCGCGACGAGTCATTCGTGAAATCAAGCACCCGGTTTCTACCGTTCCTGACCGCCTGCTCAGAAACCAGTTTAGCCTCTTCGCTTCGCTCATTCGGAGTACTCGGCCGCAGCCTGTGCAAAGTATGAACGCGCGGCCATGGCCGCGCCAAACCCCGTCATGCTCAGGGCTGTGAGGCAGAGCGCGATCAGCCGAACCAGACCCTTGCGTCGCCATGCGGGCATAGGCAGCAGCGCAAGCACCGCGACTGCGGCGGGAGCCAGCACCGCCGGCACCACGACCATTGATCGCGAGCCAGGTGAAAAGATGTTGTCGGGCATCCCAAACAGGGCGTTGATGGCCCAGATGGCGAGATAAGAGGCCACCGCGACCGCCGCGGCGGGCGCGAGCGAAAAGCCGGGCACAAGTAAGGCCGCCACGAACACTCCAGCCCAGGCAAAACCAATGGCAAAGACGAGTTCGGCAAGCTTGGCCGAGGCACACAGGATGATGGCCAGCGCACCAACGGCCAAGCACAGCCCGAGGGCAAACCCGGTTGCGTGAGTGTCACGAAACCGATGCCAGAGTTTGCCTGAGGATTCACCGAATGGTCGCGATGCGCGAACAGTCAGTGCTGCGCTCAGCGCAAGCATCAGTGTAAGGCCGATCGACCATGCAAGAACGGGTGTGCCCGAATCAGATTCCCGCACGACCAGCGACTTCAGCGGCCAGACCAGCAGCGCAACCGCCAGCGCTGCGCCCGCAACTGCGCCCGCAACGCTCAACGCGCGCCGGGCGACCAGCATCAAGAGGCAAATGCCGCCCGCGGTGGCCGCAATCAGGTAGACCAACCACGGGCTTGCGGCGGTCGGAGGAAATGCGGGCACGCCCTCGAAGGTCACACGAGAAGCCACGACGAAGGCCGCGCCGAGCGCGAGTGGGCCAGCCAGAGCCGAGGCCGCGTATGGGGCGCGGGGAGGACGCGCACGCGAGCCAAATCCCGGACGCGCACCAAAGGCCAACAAGACCACAGCGGCGACGGCCAAAGCCGTCGCCGCTGCAAGCAGTGCGATGATGGGAATGTGATCGGGCATTCGCAAAGTCGGTGTATTCGGTGTACACCGCGAACCGAGGGCTTACTTCTTGCCTTCAAGAGCGACCGTCACCGTGACTTCGTCGGACAACGCGCCGTTGGCAACGCCGTAGTTCATGCCGAAATCCGAACGCTTGATGGTGAAGACGGCCTCAAACCCGGCGAGCGTGCCCTTGTCACCCGTCTTGTCGCCGGTGGGTGTGAAGTCGGCGACGACTTCCTTGGTCTTGCCAACCAGCGTGAGATCGCCGGTGAGTTTCCACGCAGAACCTTCCTTCTTCAGACCCTTGGAGACGAAGTTGATGTCCGCAAACTCCTTCGTGTTGAAGAAGTCGGGTGAGTTGAGGTGGCCATCGCGCTGCTTGTTGTTGCTGTCAACACTGGCCGCGTCGATCTTGGCCTTGACGGAGGTTGCCTCGGGCTTGGCCGCATCCCAGGCAAACTCGCCCGAGATCCTGTTGAACCGACCGTAGAAGTTCGAGACACCCATGTGCTTGATCTTGAAGACCACCGACGAGTGTGAACCATCAATCGCGAAACCATCAGCCAGCGCGGGAGCGGCCAGCGGCGCGGCCGGAGACAGATTTCCCGCCCCGGTAAGCAACGCGGCGGCGGCAAGGCCCGAAGCGACAACGGCGGCGGCAAGGATACGAGCGTTCATCGGCAGATTCTCCTGAATTGTGGTCGTTACGTTGACAATGCAGTTTGACAATCGAGTTGCGAACTTCTGTCGCGTCGGTTGTATCGACATTGATCGATAAGTATACCGCGAAGTGCGCACAAGGTTCACGGATTCAACACCGATACCGAACAACACCCATCAAGCGCCAACGCCCAGCTTTGCGCCAACGAACTCTGACACTTGGTCGATCCCGATTCGCTGCTGATGGCCGGTATCACGATCGCGACACGTCACGGTCTGTGCCGTGAGCGTGTCGCCATCGACAGTAAAGCAGAATGGGCAACCGGCCTCATCCATCCGCGCGTAGCGCTTGCCGATGGTCTGCTTCGGGTCGGTCTCGATCGCGCCGATGCGCCCAAACTTTCTCACCAGTTCGGTGTGAAGCTTCTCTGCCACCTCGGGCATGCCATCCTTGTTGACAAGCGGAAACACGGCCGCCTTGATCGGCGCGAGCCGCGGATGAAACTTCATGAACTCGGGCGAGGGGCGCGACTCATCCTTGGTGTACGCCTCGCAGATGATCGCCAGCACACCTCGATCAAGCCCGGCCGCGGGCTCGATGCAATCGGGCGTGAACCACTCGCCCTTGCGCTGACCGTTGGGGAGCAACTCGCCGCGTGTGGTGTCCATGTACTGCATCTTGACGCGAGAGTGCTTCTCATGCTGGGTCAGGTCAAAGTTGCCACGGTGGGCGACACCTTCAAGCTCACCAAAGCCGGGCAGGGTGAACGGGAATCGGTATTCGATATCGCAGACCCCCGCGCCCGCCTTGGCGTAGTGCGCGAGTTCATCCGTCTCGTGATTGCGCAGGCGCAGGTTCTCGCCCGCCAGCCCAAGATCCTGCCACCACTTCATGCGCCAGTGCTTCCAGAACGCGTACCAGTCACGCGCCTGCTCGGCATGGCAGAAGAACTCAAGCTCCATCTGCTCAAACTCGCGCGAGCGAAAGGTGAAGTTGCGCGGCGTGACTTCGTTGCGAAAGCTCTTGCCGATGTTGGCAATCCCGAAGGGGACACGCACACGCGTGGTGTCCACCACGTTCTTGAACTGAACAAAGATGCCCTGGGCGGTTTCGGGACGGAGATACGCCTTGTCGTTCTCGGTCGCTGTTGCACCGACAAGTGTCTGGAACATGAGGTTGAACTGCTTGGGTTCAGTGAAGGAGCCAACCTTCTCGGCCTCGGGTGCCAGCACGCGCGACCAAAGATCCTTCGGCAGATCCATCAGCAGGGTTGACTTCAGATTGCCTTCACCAAAGATCTTTTCAGCCTTCTTTCGTTGCTTGGCTTCACTCGGCGTGTCTCCGACGTATGCAAAGAACGGCTTATCCGTCGGTTGCCCATCCGCGGGCGCGAAGATCTGTACATGGTCATAGCGATATCGCCCCTTCGTCTCGCGGCAATCCACCATCGGATCGTTAAACCCGCCGACGTGCCCGCTCGCCTCCCACACCTTGGGGTGCTGAATGATGCACGTCTCAAGCGGCACGATGCTCACCGGCTCTCCATCCGGTCCCTTCGCGCCGCCGCAGGGGACCATGATGATGTCCTCCCACCACGCATCGCGCAGGTTCTTCTTCAACTGGGCGCCGAGGGGACCGTAATCCCAGAAACCATTGATACCCCCATAGATCTCGCTGGCCTGATAGATAAACCCACGCCGCTTGCAGAGCGCCATGATGGCATCCATCGACTTGGGCGCGTGACCGACCGGCGCTGATGGGATGTTGGCATCTGTAGAAACGTCGGGCATGTGCGGCTCCATGGGTAGGGCACAATGCTATGGACCCTTCACGCACCGCGTCCGCAACAAACTCCTGCTCGCAGAGGGAGGGGGCAGGGGGGAGGGTTCTCAATCAACATCAAGTACCAGAATTCAGTTCCCACCGCATAACCCACGGCATGATCCGCCGCGAATCCCTACCCGCCGACGCCGCCTTGCTCCAAGCTTTCCCACATACACCACCAACCCCGCCGCGCCCAATCCTCGTGGTGAAAGTCACCGGATCGTTCAGCGCTCAGGAAGCACGATGCGGATAAAGTTCTTGCACTCGACCCCCCACCTCACCATCGGACTTCGCCCATGGATGCCGCCCTCCGCCTTCTTCGCGAGACCATCACCCACCCGTGGGAATCCGTCGATCAAGTGCTGCGTGAGCATGGCGGAAAGGCTCTTGGTGACCCAGAAACCCCGAGCACGGGCGCGTGGCACCTTCGTCACATTGTTGAGATTTTTCGCAAGCACGTCGAGGTCACCACCCGCGCCCACTTGAAGTTCCCACCAGACATTCCTCCCGACCCTGTTCATGCCCGGCACGCACTCCTCAAAGATGTTGACCTCTTCATCGAGTGGGTTGGCCAGCAACCGCTCTCACGCCGCCAGGAGACGATCGAGTATGGCGGCCCGCACTCGGTTGAGGCGATGATCGGGGTTATGTCGCGCCATATCGTCTGGCACGCCGCGGCCGTTCACTACTGGTGCAAATGGAAGTTGACGCCCCAGACCGAGACGCCGCATCACTCGTGAAAGCGTCGCACGGCGATGGTGTCGTTCTGGCCGCCAAATCCGAACGAGTTGCTCAGACAGAAATCCACCCCGCCCACAGGGTTGAGATCGCGCGACTGGTTCGGCACATAGTCGAGATCGCACATCGGGTCGGGGTGCTTCAGGTTTATGGTCGCGGGGACAAATCCGGTACGAATCGCCTGAACACAGGTGATCAGTTCAACCGCCCCGGCCGCCTGAATGAGATGGCCCATCATCGATTTCACGCTTGAGAACGGCACGCGCGGTGCAAGCGGGCCAAAGACCGACTTCACCGCGCGGGTCTCGATCGAGTCATTCTCTTTCGTGCCCGTGCCGTGAGCAGAGATGTAGTGTACAACCGGCCGCCCATCCGCGCCCGGCTCGCGCGGGCTCAGGCCCGCCTGCTTGCACGCCGCCATCATCGCGCCATACCCACCCTTGCCATCGGGCTGAATATCCGTGATGCGGAACGCATCCGCCGTTGACCCGAACCCCGCAACCTCGACCAGCGGTGTTGCACCGCGCGACATCGCATGGTCGAGTGTTTCAAGGATCACCATCCCCGCCCCCTCGCCCATCACAAACCCATCGCGGGTCTGGTCGAACGGACGGGCCGCGTGCGCGAAGTCGTCCACGCGCCGACTCATGGCCGTCAATCGGATGAACCCCGTCATGCCGAGCGGGTGAATCATCGTGTGCGCACCACCGGCGAGCATGACATCCGCATCGCCATGGCGCAGCAACTCGAACGCCTCGCCCACCGCCTGGGTGCTGGCGGCGCAGGCCGTCATGCAGTTGCTCGCCGGTCCACGACAGCCGAGCATCCTGGCCAGATGGGCCAGCGTCATGTTCGGCTCCTGCTCAACTTCGCGTACCTGGTCCATGTTCCGATACGCGGCCTCGGCCCATCGCCTGGTGTCGAGCTTTCGCAGCTCCGGGTTCCACCCTTCGAGGTTGGTCGCCGAATACGGCCCGAAATCAAGCTGACCCTCGCCCGCGCCGAGGTAAAGCCCGAATCGGCGTGCGACCAGCTTGCCCGACTTGGCATGGGCCCCAAGCCCCGATTGCGCCCACGCACGCTCCGCTGCCGCGAGCGCAAACTGCGTGTTCAGTCCGGCGTGCTGGTGCGCGCTGGCCCGATCGCCGAGGAAAGACTCCAGTTGAAAGTCTTTCACCTCGGCCGCGAAGTTCGTCTTGAACGTGGAAGCGTCGAACCTCGACACCCTTCCGACACCGCTCTCGCCCGCCAGCAGTCTGGTCCACACCGAGTCAACATCGCTTCCCAGCGGCGTGACCCAGCCCATGCCCGTGATGACGACCCGCTTGGTGCTCATGCTTCCGGTTCAGTGCCCTTCAGGTGCGGCACCAACGGCCTCATCATGCTGACCATCATCGCGGTCTTCCTTGCCCAGGTTGAGTTTCTCCGGGTTCAGCACGCGCACAAGGCCATCCTTGAGCCGCCGCTCGGCAAAGTTGATGATGAGCCCGAGTTCGAGATCGGCCGCCTTGAGCCCCGCACGCATTGATGAACGTTCAAAACCGCCAACCTCGCCGCGTTGGGCAAGGATGTCGGCAAGAAAGCGGTTGTCGATCAGCAGGTCCGTCGCGCGGGCACCGATCTGGCGGCCACGATAAATTACCGGCACCCCATGGTTGCTTTTGAACGGCACTCCCGTCGCCTCAAGCTCGGCCTCAACCGCCTTGAGGTAGGTGCTGCGGTCGTACCCCGGCCCGAGAGCCTTGTGAACTTCAATCGCGCACCCGATCAGCTTGCGACTGACTTCAGTCAAGGCTGGGTCAAGATCCGCCAGCGGCACGCCGCGGCCGTCGGCATCGTGTCCCCGATGCCCAGAACCACCATGGCCACCACCTTGGCCACCACCATGGCCACCACCATGGCCGCCACCGTGACCACCCTGCCCGCCACGGCCGCGCCCTCGCCCCCCACCCCCACCACCACCCCCCCCACCACCACCCCCACCACCACCATCGCACAATTAACCCAGAAGTATAACCTTAGATGCCCCAGCCCGCGCCCCACAGTTGCACTATGG
>JBBSBC010000149.1:0-9430 GCA_038251595.1 Phycisphaerales bacterium
ACCCATTCCCCGGCCCCGGTCTTGCCGTCCGCATACTGGGCCAGATCACCAAAGAAAAACTCGACCTGCTCCGCGATGCCGACGAGATCCTCCTTGAAGAGATCGTCGCCAACAATCTCTACCGCTCAACCAGCCAGGTCTTCGCCGTACTCCTCAACGTTAAATCCGTCGGCGTCATGGGCGATGGCCGCACATACGAGTCCTGCATCGCCATCCGCGCGGTCGAAACTCAGGACTTCATGTCCGCCGACTGGGCACGAATCCCCTTCTCCGTCCTCGCCAACATCTCCAGCCGCATCATCAACGAAGTTCGCGGCGTAAACCGCGTCGTTTACGACATCTCCAGCAAGCCCCCAGCGACGATCGAGTGGGAATAAGCCGCACTCCGCACGCATTCTGATCGAGCTTCGGAGACAAGGAAGACGTGTCTTTCGATAAGGTTTTTGTGGACCAAGCCCAAATACCAGGGATAATTACTCGTGTGGCTACCGAAACCCATGAGATCATGCAGTTCACCGTCTCCACCTACGCGAAGAAAGCCTTCGAGGCTGAGGCCAAGCGCCTAAATCTGACACCATCGGCGTACTTCCAATATCTGATCAACCGAGTCACACCCGGCAAGGATGTCGCTCGCCTCGACAAATTGGTCAATGAGGTTTTCGGACGCTACGCACCAGCGATGCGAAAGCTCGCTCAATGAGCGCTGGAAAGATTCGTCTCCTCACCATCGACGATCTTCTCGACCTGCACGCAATCGCCGTAGCCGATCAACGTGGCGATCCCGCCATCCTGAATCTTGGGTTGCTCGAATCAGCAATCGCCACACCTTAACAGCAGTTCAGTGGTGAGTACCTTCACCATGGCATTCCGGCAATGGCGGCGGCATACGCCTTTCATATCCGCAAACACCATGCGTTGGCAGACGGTAATAAGCTTGCCGCACTCGCGGCGATGGTTGCGTTTCTGATGATGAACAACTGGAAGCTGGATGCACACAATGAAGAAGTTGCAGAGGTCATTCTGCAACTTGCATCGGGCGACATCGACAAGGAAGCTTTAACAGCGTGGGTATCGAAGAACAGCCATGCCAAGCCTTCGAAAGAGCTTCGCGAGTTCTTTCAAACCGAAACAGGCACTCTGCTTCTGGATGCGATGAAGGCGACCGTCGTCGTTCCGAACGGCCCAGAGTTCGACGCATCGCTCAACGAAGCCCAAGTTGCCATGCCAGTCCTTCGCGATATCCGCACGCAAGCAGCGAACTGCTACCTGGCGCACGATGAGGAGGGACTTGCTCGCAATGCCGCACGGATGGCATTATTGATGCATCCTTTCCGCATCGCCGAAGACATGGGCTATGAATGGTGAACACCCGCACACTCCCATTTCACGCTCATCGAACGTGACGGGCATTCGCCCCTCGCGCATCTACGCTCACCAATAAGTACTCCATATGGAGCGACTACAAAGCACCATTCCGTCTACCATTCTTCTTCACCGAGGAGGCCCCACCCCATGATCGTTCGACCCTTGTTTGCCATCGCCCTTGCCACCATGACTTCTCCGCTTCTCGCCGCTGCCCCGCCCGCCTTTCCACCAACCAAAGTCGAGCCTGTGAAGGAAACCCTCCACGGAGTCGATCTCACCGATAACTACCGTTGGCTTGAGGGCGACAACACCGACCCCAAGCAGATGGGTAAGTCCAACGACGAGGTCGGTGCATGGACCGATGCGCAGAACGCCTACACGCGCTCCATCCTCGACAACCTCCCTGGCCGCAAAGAGCTCGAAGCCCGTCTGAGGCCGCTGATGGAGGTCGGCTCCATCTCTGCGCCCAAAATGGCTGGCGAGTACTATTTCTACTCCAAGCGCGAGGGAAATCAGAACCAGCCGCGCGTCTACGTGCGAAAGGGCGCGGGCGGCAAAGGTGAAGAAAAACTCCTCCTCGACCCCGCAACCATCGATACCTCCGGCCTGGTGACCATCGCGTGGACCTCCCCAAGCCAGGATGGAAAGCTCCTCGCTTTCGGCATGTACCGCGCTGGCGATGAAAACTCCACACTCTTCATCCTCGAAACCGACTCGGGCAAATGGCTCCCCGAAGAGATCGCGGGCAAGGTCAACAGCGTCAGTTGGCTCCCCGATTCATCAGGATTCTTGTACGAACGCCTTGCCGACATTGCCAATCCCTACTCCGGCACCGTCCGCTTCCACAAGCTCGGCACCCATCACCGAATGGATCCGATTCTCTTCAGTCAGACCGCGCCCGGCGATTTCTGGAAGAGCTTCTCCGAGTACAGCGATGCCGACATCACAACGCTCGCAACCACCTACGGACCCTTTGCCTACTCCAGCCGCGATGGCAAGTGGATGCTCTTCGGCTACTCCACCGGCACACGCTCCAACGATCTCTGGTGCGTCAATCTCGCCAAGTGGTTCAAGGATGGCGCCTTCAGCCCATCCCCTATCGTCGAGGGCACCCTCGCCAGCGGCTTCAGCGGCTCCGGCCCCATCGTCGGCGACACACTTTACCTCCAGACCACGATCGATGCGCCGAACGGGCGCGTCGTGGCCGTCAACCTGAACCACACCGAGAAATCGCAATGGAAGGATCTGATTCCCGAGAAGAAGGATGCTGTTCTCGAAGGTGTAGACACCGCCAAGAACATGCTGGTTGCTCAATACCTCAAGAATGCCAATACCACCATCGAACGCTACAGCTTTGAGGGCAAGAGCCTCGGCGCGGTTGAACTCCCAGGCATCGGCACCGCCGGCATCTCAACCGAAGACGATCGCTCTGAAGCGTTCTTCTCCTACTCCAGCTTCAACGAGCCCAACAGCATCTATCGCATCGATCTCGCCACAAACACCAAGGCCCTCTGGGAACGACCGAACGTCCCCGTCGATCCTTCCATAGCCGAAGTCAAGCAGGTCTGGTACTCATCCAAAGATGGGACCAAGGTCAGCATGTTCATCGTCCACAAGAAGGGTCTGAAGCTCGACGGCAACAACCCCACGATTCTCAACGGTTACGGCGGCTTCAACGTCTCCGAAACTCCTTTCTTCGCACCCACGCTCTTCACATGGTTTGAAGATGGCGGCGTCTTCGCTCTCCCCAACCTCCGTGGCGGCGGCGAATATGGTGATGACTGGCACAAGGCAGGCATGCTTGCCAACAAGCAGAACGTCTTCGATGACTTCATCGCGGCCGCCGAATGGCTTATCTCCAACGGGTACACAAGCCCCAAAAAGCTCGGCATCACCGGTGGTTCAAACGGTGGCCTCCTCACCGCCGCGGCCGTCACTCAGCGTCCTGACCTCTTCTCCGCCGTGCTCATCGGTGTCCCGCTGCTCGACATGCTCCGCTACCAGAACTTCCTCATGGCCAAATACTGGGTGCCCGAATACGGCTCATCCACAAAGGCCGACGAGTTCGAGTTCCTCCTTAAATACTCACCGTACCACAACATCAAACAGGGCACCAAGTACCCCGCTATTCTGCTCACCGCAGGTGAAAACGACAGCCGCGTACACCCGCTTCACGCACGCAAAATGGCCGCCGCGCTACAGGCCGCCACCACCAGCAGCCCGGCAGATAAACCGATCCTCCTCTGGGTTGATCGTGAAGCCGGTCACGGACAGGGCAAGCCACTCAACCTCCGCATCCGCGATGCCGCCGACCAGCGAATGTTCTTCATGTGGCAACTGGGAATGATGAAGTAGGCACCGGGCAGCAGGCACCTTGCAGCAGCAACGCTGTGAATGACAAGAGCCGCGCACGTGCGCGGCTATTTCCATTGCATGATGTCTGTGCGGGCTGCTCACCCCAGCAGATCGCCACTCTGAATCACGGCTTGGGCAATCTCAATCAACGGGCGACGCCGATCGCGTGCAACCTTCTGCATCCGCTCGTGAGCCTGCGGCTCGCTCATCCCCTTCTTCTCGACAAGTATCCACTTCGCCTGCTCGACCACCCGCCGATTCGTCAGGTTCTGTTCGAGCTGGTTGATCCGCGTCGAGTGAAAATTGTCAACACTCGCGCGCTGCTGCGCAAGCCCGATCGTCACACGCAGCTCATCGCGGCTCACCGGCTTCAACAGGTAGCCATACACACCGCACCCCGCGCCATATCCCTGGATGCGACTCACATGCTCTTCATCCGAGTAGGCCGAGATAATCACCGAAGGTATTCCGAGTTCCTGATACAGCACCATCGCCGCCTCAACCCCGCTCGCCTTCGACATACGGATATCCAGCAACGCCAGGTTCGGTGATTGCTCACGCGCCAGCGCGACCGCCGCCTCGCCATCCGCAGCAATCCCCACCACCTTGTGCCCCAGGTCTCGCACATGCGCGGCAATACCCGTTGCGACTAGATGCTCATCATCTGCAATGAGCACCCTGCATGGACCGAAAGATGTCGGAAGCTCTTCGTTCGTCTTACTCATGGCCCTTTGCCCAACTTCCATGGTGGTCATCCACACTCCAAAGCTTGATTGTTCCTTCACCGCAGATTCTCTAGTTTAGAAACGTATCTCGCGCCACATTGTCCCGCGCGAATCGTGTCTGTCATTCAAGATTCTTGATTTTGCCCCATTTTCCCCGAAATACCCACACAATGTTTGCGTTTTTCAGTCCCTGCCCCGTTCATCCCGCGCGTGACCGCTCGCGGGGAGGGCTGACATTACTCGCCAATCATCCCACACGGCGACCGCGAACTTCGCGTTAGATCATGTTTGATGCTTACCTAGCTTAGCACGATGTGGTCGGTTGCCACACGATCTGTTTATACCCGCTGTGTTTGCGAATCGGTTAACCCGCGTGCGGCAATGCATAAACAGCGGTGCGAGCCGCGGCGTGACGGTTCATAGTCGCTCATCCTTCAGATAAACCCCCTATATCGGGAAGTGGTCAGTTCTACATCTCGATTCAGAACGCGTCGGATCTTGCAACCCGCTGGGTACTCGCGACACATCTTTGTGCGACAACTATCGCCATAACCAGTACGCGGGGAATGTTCGCATTCGCCGGCCATTCGCGAGACCATGCTCTCAGTGCACCTAATGCATGGCCGCAGTCACGGGGTGAGTATGTCGAGGATCGATCCGCCTGAACCTCCTCCCTGTCGGCCCTCAACGGCCGCGATAAGGCAGCCCGCGGCAAGAATCACCAAGTCGTCGATCAACTCGTCCGACTCGTGTATGGCGATTCCAAACCTGTACACGAACCAGTTGAAGTGCTGGCGCAGAGTCGCGATTTTCCGTCCATCTGGTGTAGTAATCTCGAACTTCTGCGGAAAGAACATGCTCCCGAAGAATCGCCTGAAGAGCGCGGCGGTCACCGAATCTTCCTGCAGCTTTGCGATCTCGCGCCCGCTCGCATCAAAGATCACCCAACTGTCGCGAACCAGCGACTTCATGCCGCGGCGGCGAAGTGAGCCGAGCGTGCCCGCGCCCTGAGACTCTGGCAAGGTCACGTCGTAAGTCGCTGCGAAATCAATCACACTGCGAGCCCTGATCCGCATCATCTCCTCGGTCATCGAGTCATCGGTGCAGATCCGAAGGTCTTCTTTCAGCTTGAAAGCCTTCTGGCGGCAATACCCGATCTGCGTCCCATCGGCATCGAAGATCTGAAACGATGCGCCGAACAGGACCAGGATCTTTCGACGGATCGTGTATGTTTCGCCCGCAGCGGCTTTGATTCCCATGCTGGCATGGTACTCAAAAATAAAGAGGTCGTCCGAAGACGACCTCATGAATACATCTGACAACTAAGCCGTGAGAATACAGCTTGCTCAACGACGCGTTCAGGCCCCGGCGGTCTCACCGACCGCATAGCGAGCGAAGGCGAGCACTTTGGCCCCACCGACAATCTCCTTCACCTTCTTGGTGGGGTCCATTACGTAGGGCTGCTCAAGGAGCGCAACCTCTTCGTAGAACTTACGCATACCGCCCTCGACCATCTTCTCAGCGATTTCCTTGGGCTTGCCGCTCTCCATCGCCTGCTCGATTCGGAACTTCCGCTCGCGATCAACGATCTCTGCGGGAATATCCGTTGCGGAGACACCCTTGGGAACCGGCACCGCCGCGACGATGTGCATGCAGATCTGCTTGAGCGTCTCGGGTGTGACATCGCCCTCGGCGTGAACAAGCGCACCCGTCTTGCCATCGTGGTGAACGTACGTGCCATACACCCCGCCTGAGAACTTGCGGCCACGGGCGAAGGAACAGTTCTCGCCAGTCGAGATGCGAAGCTCATCAACAAGCTTCTGAGCTTCGGGGAAGACGGTCACAGCGCCCGCAGGCTGAGCGGCGGTCAGATCAGCGATCTGCTGACAGGCCTTGACAAAGTTTTCGTTCATCGCGGTGAAGTCGGTCTCGGCACGAACTTCGACAATCGAGGCCGCACCGGGATTAAACGAAATGGCCACGCGCCCCGCACCAGCCGGGCGGTCTGTCTTCGCATCCATCTTGCCCTTCATGGTCTTGCGAAGGATGTCCTCGGCCTTCTCGAAGTTTCCCGCGGCCTCTGTGAGGGCCTTCTTGCACTCCATCATTGACAACCCCGTCTGGTTGCGGAGCTTCATGACGTCTTTGGCGTTGATTTCCATGGTGGCACTCATTGCGTGATTGCTCAAACGGAGCCCCGAGCGCAAGCTCGGGGGATCTCGGTGTGTTAAGTGAAAACAATACGAAACAACTTCAGTTCATCCGCCATTTGCCGTATAGGCATTTGGACATCAGGCTTGGCCGTTCCAGGTCGTAGCAGGTTCAGGCCTTGGCAGGTTCAGGCCTTGGCAGGTTCAACCACCGCCGGGCGGCTGACAACTTCGTCCTCGCCTGCGCCGGGCGACGCATCGTCGGCACGGAACTTCGCCCGTGATGAACGCTTGGTGCGATCGCCCGCGGCGGCCGCTCCAGCACCATCACGCGAAGACTCACCCTCCTTGCCAGCGTTGCGGACCTGCTTGCCGTCGTTGACCGCCAGGCAGAGTTCACGCACCACCACATCGATGGAGCGCATCGAGTCGTCGTTGCCGGGGATCGGGATATCCGCGAGTTCGGGGTCGGCATCGGTATCAATGAGGCAGATCGTTGGGATGCCGAGCTTGCGTGCTTCACGGAGGGCGTTGACCTCGCGTGTCACATCGATAACGACGATCGCGCCGGGCAGCTTGTCCATGTTGCGGATGCCTGAGAGGTTGCGGAAAATCTTGTCCTTCTCGCGCTTGAGCTGGCTCTCCATCTTCTTGGAGTAGCTCGCGAAGCTGTCGAGCTTGTCGATCGCTTCGAGCTCTTCAAGACGCTTGAGCCGCAGGCGGATGGTGCGGAAGTTTGTCAGCGTACCACCGAGCCAGCGCTCGGTGACGTAGTGCATCTTGATATCGCTGACACGCTGCTCGATCACACTGCGCGCCTGACGCTTGGTGCCGACAAAGCAGATGTCCTTGCCATCGGCGACGGTCTTGGCAATAAACTTCTTCGCAAGCAGGAGACCCTTGACGGTCTCCTTGATGTCAATGATATGAATCCCGTTGCGCTTGCCGTAGATGTACGGCTGCATCTTCGGGTTCCAGCCTGCGGATCGCTGGCCAAAGTGAATACCCGCCTCAACCAGGTCATGAACAAGACTGGTACCGGCGGGTGTTGGTGCAGCAACAATATTCGATGAGGCGCGGGACATGATCAAGACTCCTGTGCAGCGACACCGGCGGGCGAAGACTCGGGATCTGATCGATTCGCGAGCGTATACAGCACGCAATCGAACCGACCGCAACGCGCCGCCATGAGGGCGCTTCGTGAATGGGCATCGATGGACCATCCTGATCCATCTGACCCGGAAGATGTACGTATGGTGCCGCAGACGATAAAATATCGCCCATCCTGATGGAGTAGCACCGGCGGCCGAGCACCGCCTTTCCACGCCATTGTAGGCACAGATAGACCCTGCGCGGGTTTCGATGTGTGGATCACTTATCCACATTCACACACCCCCCCACCCACAACACCCTGTTTAAGTAGTCCCGGTTACCAACGGGTTACTCACATACCACACTCCTAACTAATTACTGACAAACGATTTGACTTCTGGATCGTCACCTGAACCGACTTGAAGGCTGGTGTGCGAGATTCGGCATCGATCGCGGATGAGACCAGCACATTCGCTTCGGGATAGTACATGGCCGCGTTCCCGGCCCGGATATCAAAGGGACGAACCCGTATGTCGTTCATTTCGCCGCGATCGCTGCGGACGGTCACGAGTTCGTCCTCCTGCAACTTCATCGCCGTGATGTCGCTCGGGTTCATCATGATGACATCGCGTCTATTCTGGCCGCGATAGAGATCGTGCTCTTCATAGACCACGGTGTTGAACTGACCTTCGGAACGGATGGTCATGAGGGTAAGGTGCTGCGGACCCGGCGTGCGCATGTATTGGACTGGAATGGGATGAAACCTGGCACGTCCGGATTCGGTCTTGAACTTTGGGGTGTGGAACGTGCGACCGGGAATCTGAAACTCTCCGTGGTCGGGCGATTCGATGTTTGCAAGCGGCGCGTAGCCGGGCACAATGTCGGCGATCGCGGCACGGATGTTGCCGTGCTGCATCATCTCATCAAGGTTCAGGCCTGCGTTCCTGCCCTCGTGATCGAGCACGAGTTTGAAGATTCGGCAGATGATTTCCACTTCGCTCAGCGGCGGGCCGTGTGTGCCGGTGTATCGCGCTCGCCCACCATCGCTCAGTCGCACGTAGTTGAACATCGACTCCTGCGTGGTGGCTTGCGACTCCTCATCGCGAGCAAGAACGGGAAGGATGATGCTGGTCTTGCCGCGACCGTGGATGTGGCCGGTGTTCAGCGTGGTCGAGAGAAAGACCGTGGTGTCGATGGTTCGCAGCGCGCGTGATGCAACCGCGGAATCGGGAGATGACCCGTAGAGGTTGCCGCCGAGATGCCAGGCGAAGCGGATCTCGCCCGCGGCTGCGGCATCGATGCAGCCGAGCGTGTCGAGACCGGGCGATATCGGCAACTGAACACCGAATCGCCTCTGCATCGCGCTCAGCACTTCCCACTTGAGTTTCGGCTCAACACCCATTGACCCGATGCCCTGAACGTTGGAGTGGCCGCGGAGTGGCAAGAGCCCCGCGCCGGGCCGACCCAACATGCCGCGAAGCATGGCCACCGACGCGATGGCACGAACATTGTGAACCCCGTGGACATGGTGAGTGATGCCCATGGTCCAAGCGAAAACGGTCTTCTTCGATGCTGCGTACATGGCCGCTATGCGCTCGATTTCGGCACGCGAGATGCCCGACGCGTGCTCGATCACCGACCACGATACTGCATCGATACCAGCGCGGAACTCAGCGAAGCCTTCGGTATGGTAGGCGATGTAGTCGTGGTCGATGTGCAGTAGGCGCGGTGATGGAGGCGCGG
>JBBSBC010000150.1:0-9407 GCA_038251595.1 Phycisphaerales bacterium
CCCCCACCACCCCCACCACCGCCGCCGCCACCCCCACCACGACGCCCGCGACGGCGCGATTTGCGGAGGCCGATCTCGACGGTCACTTCGAGCGCGTTGCGCAGCCGGAAGCGCTCGCCAAGGGCGAGGGGGACGAAGGGATCGTCATCACGGTGAACGAGCGTGCTGCCGCTGAGCTGTCGCACGCGCCCTTCGGCGCGTTGCGGCCATTCAAGAATGCCGGTGAGCGTGGTCATCATAAGTTGTCAGGCCAAAGTGCGAATGGACGCCGGCAGTGCACAACGCGCGACAGTGATGAAATCCATCACCGTGAGGAGGCGTGCAAGGGCCGCGCGGACATTCGGATATCTCCCCCCGATCCACAAGCTGCGTTTACGAACTCAACCCCCCGAGAAGACTCGATACGGAATCTGCGAAGAGCCCATTGTGCTGACTGTATACATTCTACAAGAGCGGCTACGCCCGTGCGGCAGTATACATCCGGTTCGACACGGACGGGCTGTACTCAAGAACGGGCCTTCGCGATGAGGCCGATATGAAGCGTAAGAAAAGACCGGGACCTGCGTTGGCCAGAAGGGTGTTCAGAGGAAGAAAAGACCGAGAATAAACCGGCTGGAATGAACGGACCTGCACCAGACCGTACAGTCGCACGTCGGACAGTCCCAAGCCACATTCGACCAGTTCAGATTCTGCCGGATCGTATTCAAGATGCACGCTCCAAGGAGCGATGCCTCGTAAATGAACTCCTGCAACCCGATATCGGCAGGAACGACTCCATATATGAGCATGAAACTGAAAGAAAGTCAAGGGAAAGTGGGGGTGCAACGGTGAAGTATGTGGGTGTTTCGAGTCACGATCGGCGCAAACGACCAACTTCTTCGACCATTACCGACGACGAGATCTCTGCCGCAGCGCGGCCTTGGCATCGTTAATCGCTATGATGGCGACGTTCATCGTTGCAGGCGAGTTGTCGCCGCGATCGAATCGCGGCCATCGAACCTCTCCTTGTCGTTAAAGGTCGTTGGCCAAGGCAAGCCCGAAACCCACCCATCCGCTCTCGCCAGCGGGGTATTTGCGATGGACCATGCAGACGTTTAAGGGCATCGCGGTATCGCCCGGCATTGTGGTGGGGCGCGTCTTTGTGCTGGATGACCAGCGGCGACGCATACCCAAGCGGCTGGTGAAGGCTGAACAGGTTGCGGTCGAGCACGATCGGCTGTGGAAATCGCTGGGCGAATCGATCGCCGAGCTCAACGGCCTGCGCGAGAGCACCCGTCGGCAGCTCGGCGATGAAGCGGCCAAGATCTTTCAGTTTCACATCGGCATGCTCAGTGATGCGAGTCTGACACACCCGATGCACGAGCGGATCGACCGCGAAAGGATCACTGCTGAATACGCCGTCTACACCGGGTTCGAGGATCTGCTGCGCAAGTTCAGCAAGATGGCCGACCCGAGCTTTCAGACCAAGGTCGATGACATTCGCGACCTTTCGGCGCGCGTCATCAAGCACCTGATCGGCGAGCACAAAGGGCGGCTCGACACCATGGCCAGCGGCGTGGTTGTGGCGCGCGACCTGACCCCGAGCCAGACGGCTGGCTTTGATCGGCGTCACGTTCAGGCCTTTACCACCGATCTGGGTGGACGGACGAGCCATACCGCCATCTTTGCCCGCGCGCTGGGCATTCCCGCGGTCGTGGGCGTAGGCAACATCACCGAGTTTGCGATCGATGATGCGCCGATCATCATTGACGGTGATCGTGGCGTGGTGGTCGTCGATCCGGATCAGGCGACGCTCGACGAGTACGAAGGGTTCAGCGAGGCTCGCCAGACGTTGGCCATCAGCCTGCACGAGTTCACCGGCCTGCCGAGCATCACGTCGGACGGAACGCCCATTCAACTGCTCGGAAACATCGAGATTCCCGAGGAGATCACGCAGGTCATCAAGGCGGGCGGCGAGGGTGTCGGGCTCTATCGAACCGAGTTTCTCTACCTGGTCGACAACATCGAGCCCAGCGAGGCGGACCACTACGAAGCCTATCGGCGCGCGGTCGAGCTGAGCGCGGGCCGCCCACTCACCATCCGAACCATGGACCTCGGTGCCGATAAGGCCACGCAGGAACGGGCTGAGAATCCCGAACGCAATCCCTTTCTGGGGCTGCGATCGATCCGCTATTGCCTGCAAAACCTGCCGATGTTCAAGACGCAGCTCCGTGCCATTCTGCGCGCCAGCTCGCTCGGGCCGATCAAGATCATGTTCCCGCTCGTCACCAACGTGAGCGAGCTTCGCCAGGGCAAGTACCTGCTGAACGATGTGATGGAAGATCTCGAAGACGAGGGTCTGGCCTTTGACCGGAAGGTCGAAGTCGGCATGATGGTCGAAGTGCCGAGCGCGGCCATCATGGCCAGCACGTTCGCGCGTGAATGTGCGTTTTTCTCGATCGGCACCAATGACCTCGTGCAATACACGCTTGCGGTCGATCGGATCAACGAACGGGTTGCGAACATGTACAATCCTGCGCATCCTGCGGTCTTGAAACTTGTTCGTGATGTCGTGCGGGCCGCCCGCCGATACACCATTCCGGTATCCTGCTGCGGCGAGTCGGCGGGCGATCCCGAATACGCGCTGTTGCTGATCGGGCTGGGATTGCGTACCCTGTCTGCGACTCCATCATCGATCCCGGGGCTCAAGCGCGTGGTTCGAAAGGTGACGGTGCAGCAGTGCGAGCGGATCGCTCAGAAGGCGATTTCGCTGGATTCGGATGTCGCGGCCACGGCCTATTTGCGTGACCAGGCACGAAAGATCATTCCGGAGTTGGTCGACGGGCGTTCCGGCGAGCGATGAAGGAGCGGAACAAAGGTGTGGCGTGCCGGGAACGGCTTGCCCCGCCGAGAAGCGGTGCTCAACACACCGCCGGCTGATGCGGGTCGTCATCCACAAGGTGGTGATGGCCGGTTGCACCCGGCGGTAGCCGGGATCGGGTGACGGTCACCAGATCTGAAAAATCGCCGGCGAATGGCCGGTGGGTTCGGATCGGGTGATCGGGGGCGGGAGCGGGCGGTGAAGAGCGCAGGGTGCGCTCGACGCGCGAGGGCCGCACGCGGCCAATCACGCGGACGGGCGCCGGGTTTCTTGGTGGGATGAGTCGAACGCGGAGCGCAGCGCCTGCAAAGCGCGAGTTGAGCGCGGGTTGTCTTCTGTGGGAAGAACGACACAAACGTGTATGTCGAGAGTCGTGAGGAACGCTAAACAAGGACATTGCACGCGCAAGGTCTCGGGTTCATGCCGTTGCCCCGACATCTTGGCTCGCGCGTTGGTGCCGCGTCTCCCGGCGGGCTTCGACACCTGCGCATAGCACGTAACAAGGAAGGATTCGAGACATGGCCAAGAGCCAGATGGTGATCAACTACGTCCCCGGCGAAGAATGCCGCGTGGCCGTCGTCTACGACGGAAAGCTCAACGAGCTTCACGCCGAGCGGATGGACAACGTGAGCCACGTGGGCAACATCTACGTGGGGAAGGTTGTCAACGTGGAGGCGGCGATCCAGGCCGCGTTTGTGGATTTCGGGCTCGAGCACAACGGCTTCCTGCACGTCTCGGACCTGCACCCACAATACTTTCCCGGCGAGGGCGACGAGACGACCGAGCGGGTGGGCAAGAAGACGCCGCGCCGCGATCGCCCGCCCATTCAGGCGTGCCTGCGTCGCGGCGATGAGGTGGCGGTGCAGGTGCTGAAAGAAGGCGTGGGGACCAAGGGTCCGACCGTCACCAGCTACCTCAGCATTCCCGGGCGATTCCTGGTGATGATGCCGCAGATGGACCGCGTAGGCGTCTCACGCAAAGTTGAAGATGAGGAGACCAGGCGCAAGATGCGCGAGATCCTCGACCAGCTCGACTTGCCCGAGGGGTTCGGGTTCATCCTGCGTACCGCGGGCATGGACCGGGGCAAGATGGAGCTGAAACGCGACCTTGCGTACTTGCAGCGCCTGTGGAAGGACATGGAAAAGCGCTGGAAGAGCGGGAACAAGCCGCGCCTTCTCTACAGCGAGAGCGACCTGCTCGTCCGCGCCCTGCGCGACATCCTCTCGACCGAGATCGATGAGGTCGTGGTGGATAACGAGGCCGCGCTCACACGCGCGGCCAAGTTCCTCAAGATCGTCGCCCCGCGCTCAAGCACCAAGCTGATTCATTACACCGGCAAGGCCCCGATCTTCCACATCATGGGTCTGGAAGAGCAGATCCAGATGATCCACGCGCGTGAAGTTCCGCTCCCCAGCGGCGGCCGCCTGGTGATCGACGAGACCGAGGCTCTGGTCGCCATCGATGTGAACAGCGGCAAGAGCCGCGATGCACGCGATGCCGAGACCAACGCCTATCGCACAAACATGGAAGCGACCGAGGAGATCTGCCGCCAGCTCAGGCTGCGCGACCTCGGCGGGGTGATCGTGAACGACCTGATCGACATGCGGTTCGTCAAGCACCGGCGCGATGTCGAGAACCTGTGGAAGGAACTGCTCAAGAAGGACCGCGCGCGATGGACCATCGCGCCGATCAGCGAGTTTGGCATTCTTGAAATGACCCGCCAGCGCATGCGCGGCAGTCACGAGAGTCAGCACTTCGCCGATTGTCCGACCTGCCGCGGCCGCGGGCTGGTGCAGCGTCCCGACAGCGTGGCCACCGAGAGCCTGCGTGACCTGGCCGCGCTCCTCGACCACGAGCGCGTACATCGGATGGAGATGGTCGTCAACTCCCGCATCGCGGGCGAACTGCTCAGCACCAAGCGGCGTGCGCTCTCTCGCATCGAGCGCACCAGCGGCAAGCACGTCGATGTCCGCGTGAGCGATGCCATCCCCGTCGATCGTGTGACCTACTACGCCTACGACGATCGCGGTGCCGATCTCGATGTCACCAAGCTCGGCTCGCGCCAGGCCCACCCGAATGAACTGGTGGAATATGCGCTCCCACGTGCCGCGGCCACCGATGACTGGGCAACCGAAGCCCCAGCACCCGAGCCCGAATCGGTTGAAGAGTCGCAGGAAGCGGTAGCCGAACTTGCGCCGCACCCGATCGAGCTTGAGCAGGAAGACTTTGAGGAAGATCGCGAAGCGCCAACGGGCGCTCGCGGTCGTGGCGGACCCACCGCTGCCGCGAGCGGCGATGGAGAAACGGGCGGTCGTCGTCGCCGCCGTCGCGGCCGTCGTGGTCGCGGCCGCTCGGGCGACGGTGCCGGACGCGATGGTGCCGATGCGCCGCTGAATGCTGCCGACGCCGCGGCACCTGCACGCGAATCGGGCAGTGACGATCAGGCCGACGAGGGCGAACTCGGCCCCCGCACCGATGAACTGGGCAGCGATGTGCCCTTCAGCGGGCGCGATGATGGCGGAACCACGAACGGCGCGGGCGCGCCCGAAACAGGCGTTGCTGGTCCTGATGGCGAAGGGGGCGAGCAGCGCAGGCGGCGCAGACGGCGCCGCCGCGGCCGCGGCGCGCGCGGTATTGAAGGCGGCCCAAGCTCCACCGGGGCTGAAGGTGCGGAGCACGCCGACATCGGCGAACCATCAGAGGTTGGCGAACCATCAGAAGTTGGCGCACTGGGCGATCAGCCTTCATCCGGAGCGTCTTCATCAGACCGAGGTCACGATCGCAATGCGCGTCGTGGCAGCGAACCTGTCGGCTTGGGCACCTCAGACTCACCCAATGCATCCACCGAGCAATCTTCGGATGCAGAAGAGGGTGAGACCGCAGGTGGAGGCCGCAAACGCCGACGCCGCCGACGTGGACGGGGCGGGCGCGGCAGCGGTGCTGGTGCCGACTCAGGGTTGAACAACGGCACACCGGGCGGAATTCCCGGTGCCGGTCCGATGGGCGGCCCCATCAATGATCACGCGAACGGCGCGGACAGAAGATCACAAGGCCAAAGCGAGATGGGCGATCAACCTTCTGACGGGCCACTCGATGGTCCGGATGACGGGCCCAATGACGGGCCAGTTGGCGAGGGTGGCGAGCCGCGCCGTCGTCGGAGGCGCCGTCGCGGACGCGGCGGTCGGGGCGGCGAAGGTGCAGAGGGTGGCGGCCCGGCGATCGGTGCCAGTGTACCTGCACAAGGCGGGCGCGAGCCAAACGCTGGTCGCGCACCGAGCAACATCGCGCCGCCACGAGCACAGACCCCGCGTCGCGAAGCTCGACCTGATGATCGGGCAGCCGGACAGAACGGACGAGGTTCGCCCGGCGGGCGGGCGCCCGCGCAACCCGCGACACCATCGCGGTCTCCCCGCGGCCCGGCCGCAAGTCCGCCAGCCAAAGAGCCCGCCAAGCCCAAGGTTCGTGTTCTTTACTCAAGCCGACGCAAGCTCGGGCCGGGCGAAAAACGCGGCATGGGTGCCGCCGACGAATAGCCTGCGCATACTCCACGCAGCTCAACAACTTGTTAACCACAGGACCGAGCACTCCGTCACGCCCCCACACCCATCCGTGGGTGTGGGGTTGCTGGTCGGAGCAAGCCCGATGACGGAGCCCCATCGTGGGTGAAGAGCGACGGATCATCATCCTGGGTTCTACTGGCTCGATCGGTACACAGACGATCGATGTCGTTGAGCACTTCGCGCGGCTGAACGCGCATGGCGACCGCGCCAACGGTGTGCGCTACCGCGTGGTTGGGCTTGCCACTGGGCGCAACGCGCACGCCATGGCCGATCAGGCACGCCGGCTCGGCGTGCTTGAACTGGCCATCGCCGATGAAACCGCCCAGCTCGATGGGCTTGCGCCCGGCGCACGCGTCAGGCGCGGCAGCGATGCGGCCGAACGACTCGTTCGCGAAGTCGAGTGTGATGTCGTGCTGGGCGCCATGGTCGGCGCGGCGGGTCTTCCCGCAACACTTGCCGCTGTCGAGTTGGGGCGCGATGTCGCGCTCGCGAACAAGGAAACACTTGTCGCCGCGGGATCGCTGGTCATTCACGCCGCTTTGAAAAGTGGGGCGCGCCTGTTGCCGGTCGATAGCGAGCACTGCGGCGTCTGGCAGTGCCTGGCCGATCAACCACGAAGCCACACCCACGGCACAGACCGCACGCTTGCGGTACCGCCCATGGCGTGCGGGCCGGAAGTGGTCAAGGTCATCCTCACCGCCAGCGGTGGCCCCTTCCGAACGTGGAGCAAAGAGCAGATCGATGGCGCGTCGGTCCGAGAAGCCCTCAACCACCCGACGTGGAGCATGGGACCAAAGGTCACCATCGACTCGGCCTCGCTCACCAACAAAGCCCTCGAAGTCATCGAGGCCCACTGGCTCTTCGGGCTTGATGCTGATCGCATCGGCGTTCTCATTCATCCGCAGAGCGTTGTTCACGCACTTGTCGAATACGCCGATGGGAACGTGATCGCGCAGCTCGGCCCGCCCGATATGCGCTCACCCATCCAGTACGCGCTGACCTGGCCCGTCCGACCCGCCGGTGTATCAAAGAAGATCAACTGGCAAGCCATGTCCACACTCGAGTTCTGCGTGCCAGACACCGATCGCTTCCCCGCGCTCGAAGCGGGCTTCGAGGTCGTGCGTCGCGGCGGAACCGCCGGCGCGGTTTTCAACGCCGCCAACGAAGCCGCGGTGCAAGCCTTCCTCATGGGCCACGACCTCGGCCCGGGCGGAACCGGGTTCGCACGTCTGTGCGATGGGCTGAGGACGATTCGCTTCGGCGAGATTGCGCGTCTCTCGTGCCGCGCGCTGAACGAAGTCGGGGTCTCGCCCCTCAATTCGCTCGATGATGCCGTGCGGGCCGACGCCGAAGCACGCCGGTTTATCGAACGCGAACTGCGCTAGCTGCCGACGGACATCTACACAATAAAAAGGGCCATCCCCGAAGACTGGCCCGCGCGATGAACACACCGTGGCGATCACCGAAGATCACTCATTGTCGGAGACGGAAGCGACCGGCTCGCTCGGATGGGGGAGCTTGAACTCCTTCAGCAGCGTGTCAATCCGCTCGGCTTCAGCAGCAAGATTGCCGGGACGCAGACCGTTGAAGCGCACCTTGCCATCGGGAGTGACGATGGCGATATGCGGGATGCCACGCACACCGAAATCGGGGTTGAAGCAGCTCTTGTCGCTGAAGGCCACGGTCCATGTCATGTCCATATCCTTGATGAACTTGGACATAAGTTCGTGCTCTTTCTTAGGATCACCACCGCACTCGATCCGCTCCGGCTTCGATCCCTTCTCGTTCGTGCGCGCGATGTGGTAGCCCTGCTCGCTGGTCACACCCAGAATGACCACGGGGTAATCCTTGTAGCGGGCCGCGAGCTTGCGCATCTCGGGAAAGCTGGCCACGCACGGCCCGCACCACGTCGCCCAGAAATCAACAATCACCACCTTGCCCTTGAAATCCGCGGACGAGGTGATCGGTGTGGGTGAGTTTGACCACGACAACGCGATGTTCGGTGCCGCATGGTCGAGCAGCTCGCCCCGCGCAAAGGCCGAGTTGCACAGATCGTTCAGATCCTTCAGATACTTCCGCGTGCGTTCCGCGGACTTGGGATCATCCTTGAAGCGCGGGTCCTCTTTCGTTGCCGCCATCTTCGCCGCTGCGCCGACCTTTTCGCGAATCCGATCGACCATCGGCTTCTCAAACTTGTTGTTCGGGTCCATCGCAAAGTCGAGAATTCCCCCGAGGTTCGCGGCCGCGCTCGGCGATAGATCAGGCGTGATGTACGGCTCAACCGCCTTCACCAGCTCGTTCTCCTGAATAACGGGCCCGCTAAAGCTCGTCAGGGCACGCAGTAACCCATGACCCTTGCCGGCCTTGAAGTTTTCGGCCGCGGCGGGGTGCTTCAGGCCGCGAAGCAGAATCTCCAGCCGCTTCTCATCTTCCGCCTTGCGTGCGTCGGGGGTGGGCTCCTTGAGTGTCGGCCAGGCACCCAGGGCGAGATCGGCGGCACGCGCCCCATCCACCGAATCGAGTTTCGAGAGTGCGAGCAATCGCGGGTGCAGCACTTCGCGCAGCTCAGGGCTTGGTGAGATCAGGGTCTTGATCGCCAGCTTCTCAAGCTGCGGAATACTGATTTCGCTCCATGAAATCTCGCCCATGTTCGCGGTCACCGCATCGCTCGTCGCCCTGGCCTTCTCGCGCGGGTCGGTGATCTCCTTCCCCGCATCGACAACCTTCGTCACAAAGGCATCGACCTGAGCATCGGTCGGGGGCGCACCCCAAGCCGGAGCAACGACCGCCGAGATCGCAAGAGCAGCAAAGACGGCGGCAACGAAACGAGCATGGCGCATGGTGAGTCCTTTTATAAAGATTGCACAAGTATAGCGAGGGCCAAACACCACCCCGCGGGGGCGCCGGCCCCCCCCCCCCCCCCCCACCAACCCCCCGCGCCCGCCCGCGGGCGGGCGCCCCGCCGTGGGGGAGCGAGGAGACCACCC